>SXOA01000018.1 GCA_005778405.1 Planctomycetaceae bacterium | reverse complement strand
GGCATCGCAGATTTCCCGCAGATTGTGCGGCGGAATGCTCCTCGCCATGCCGACCGCGATTCCCTGCGTCCCATTGACCAGCAGGTTCGGGAACTTGCTCGGCAGGACGGTCGGCTCGCGTAGCCGCTCGTCGTAGGTAGGAACCAGATCGACGGTGTCCCGCTCCAGATCCTCCAGCATCAAAGCCGCGATGGGGGACATGCGGGCTTCGGTATACCGCATCGCAGCCGGCGGCATGCCGGCGATGGAGCCGAAGTTGCCTTGCTTATCGATCAGGACATGCCGAGTGTTCCATTCCTGGGCCATCCGGACCAGTGTGGGATAGATCACACTTTCGCCGTGCGGATGGTAGTTGCCCATCGTTTCGCCGCAGATCTTTGCGCACTTGGTCCGGCTGGCAGCGGGGCCGAGATTCAGATCGTTCATGGCGACCAGAATGCGGCGCTGCGAAGGCTTGAGGCCGTCCCGAGCGTCCGGCAGCGCCCGGCTGACGATGACGCTCATGGCGTACGTCAGGTAGCTCTCTTTGAGCTCGTCTTCAATGGACTGATCGAGGATGCGGCCGTCCTTGCCATTGCCACCAGGGGGAGTGGCTTCAGGGGGTGTATCGCCGGGGGGAGTTGGAGGGAGCGAGCCGCCGGCAGAGGTGGGGTCGGACGACAAATCAGAGTCCTTTCCAAGCCGCGGCAGAAGCTCTCTTAACGAACCTCAAAAAGCCGCGAAAACAGAGCCAAAATCACGAAGAAATTCAAGCCGTCAGTTTATCCTTTTTGAGGCTGAATCACAACGGGTCGGCCGACCGAAGTTGAGGCCATAAGTCGTTGAACGGCAGGGACTTTTGAGCGAACGATTGGAGCGAACGGAGCGCACGAAAAAGGGCAGGCGAAAGGCCTGCCCTCAATACAATCGTCGTGAGCGATGAATGGCGATCTACAACACGTTGGGTGCCTTGGGGGCATTCCACCAAGGAGCCGGTTCAAACCGCTTGAGCTCCATCGCCAGCAGCACGGTGGCCGTGATGATAGCAATCAGCGAAATCATGAGCATCATCGTATAAACGTTCGTCGGCTGCTTTTGAGCCGGAACGATGGGATTAGCTGAACTTGGTAGTGACATGGTCTCCCTTCCGGATCTGGCCCCGTTTGAGATCCTTGTTGATTTGTCCCACGGAGCGGTCTGGAGCAACCTTCATGATCTTGATCTGGCCGAGGTAGGTGTTGCCGCGATAAACCTCCATGATATGTCCTTCCAGCAAGCCGTCATCCTTGCCGACGGAAATCTCCACCAGGTCCTTGTCGCCAACGATGAGCACGATGCCGTTCAGGTTGATCGGCTCTATTTTGGAGACGAGCGAGTTGACGGTCAGCCCGTTCGCATCCATCACCATCTTCATCTGAGCAAGTTGGGCATTGAGTTGATTGGACCGATCTTCCAGCGCCTGCCGCTTCACTTCGTCTTGATTCAGGCGGTCAGTCAGCTCGACGACCTTGGAAAACTGGGTGTCCCGGTCTAGCTGGGCCAGTTGCGTTTCTTTGCGGAGCTTCAAGATTTCGGTTTCCAAGGCAACTAGGCGGGTTTGGGCGATCTTGTTCGCTTCGGATTCGGTATTGAGAGCTGCAGTCGCGACGCTGAGCTGACTTGCCAGGTCGCTCTCATTCTTTTCCGCGTTGGTCAGCCGGGTCTGCAACGCAGCCAAAGCCTGGCGACGAGACGCCTGTTCCAAGGCGAGTTGCTGCTTGGTCCTGTCATGTTCAACCTTGGCCGCGGCAAGTGACGCGGTCATCTTGTCCAACTTGACCTCGAGCCCGATGAGGGGATCGGGGTTCTTCACCTTGTCCCGCCAATTTTGATGGGTGGCGAAGACCATCACGGCAAAGGACATGAACACCATGCTCATCAGGAGAATGAGCACCGTAAAGATTTTGCCGACAAGTGTCATGGCGAGCGAATCCTTGAACTAGCGTGGCCCGGAGGCGAAATCGGCCTGGTCGCAAGTGGCGTGCTGTTCCCTGCGCAGAAGGAGCGGCGGCAACAACATCTGACGACCTTGGAGGCCAGTATAATTACCCCGAAAAGGAAAAGTCAACGAAACGCCTTTAATTTTGGGGGATAGGGGGTTATGGGTAGATAAGGTGCCTGAATTATCGGAACGCCATTCCCAACCTCTCTCCCCCCGATTGAGCGGCTGCGAGGTTGGTTTGCGGGATGGCCCAAATTCCCATCACTGGCTCAGCACCCCAGTCGCTCCGTTCAGATTCGTTGTCAGGCCACGACTCTATTCCCGGCTTTCGACAAGTTTTGAAAGCGGCCCGTCAATCTCCCGCCCCAGGAATTTGCCGTCCGGCGATTGGCCTAGGTTGAAGAGGACGGCGACGTTGACGTTATCGGGGAAATGCAGGAGCAGTGAAGCCGTGCAAGCGAGCGCTCCGCCGTGGCGCGAGACAGTACCGCCGCCGTTCCCCTCCCGGAGCATCCAGCCGTAGCCATAATCTTGGCCTCCCTTGCCGTCGGGGCCCGGCTTGCTCATGACGGCATGAGGAGCGAGCATATCCCGAACAGTTTCTGGCTTTAGCAGTCCGCCGCGAGTTTTGGTTTCTTTTCCCTCGCCAATGAGATCAAACGCCGCGGCGAATTTGGCCAGATCGATGCTCGATGCAATCCAGCCGCCGTGGGAGTCGAGCGTCTCCTGCCGCCAGACGCCGTAACTGAGAGGGACTTCGTCCTTTCCAGCTCCCGGCCCGGTAATGGCTGTCTCCTTCTTTTCATTCACGTCGTAGTAATGGACTTCCCCCTCGGCCAGTTCGCTTTCCAGAGTCTTCCCCATCCGCATCACGGTAATGCCTAGGGGCTTCAAGACCTCTTCTTGAACGTACTCCTCATACGGCTTGCCACTCAGCTTCTCGATCACTCGCCCCAGCAGCGAATATCCGAAGTTGGAGTAGGCGTAACGCTCACCGGGATTGAAATCGAGCTTCTGCCCGAGCTGATACCGGATGATATGCTCCGGCAGAATCGGCAGGTCAATCATCATCGACTTCGCCATCCGCGGAGCCACAAACATCGGATCGTAGCTCACCCCCCGATCCCAGCCGCCGGTGTGGGCCAGGCATTGGGCGATGGTGACGTCCTTCCAGCGCTCGTCGAATTTCGCATCCCCTTCGAAATGCGGCTCGTACTTGAGAATGTCCAAAATCTTGTCGCTGGTCTTCAGCTTTCCTTCCTCCACCAATTTCAGAATCGCCACCGCCGTAATCGGCTTGCTGATGCTGGCAATGCGGAACAGCGACTCCGGCTGCACGGGTGTCTTCTTCTCCTTATCCGCCAGCCCAAACCCGCGGGCGTAGACGACCTTTCCATCCCGCACGATAGCCAGCGAGCCACCGGGGACTTTGTGGTCCTGGAGGAAGGAGGTCATCCAGTGGTCGAAAGGTGCAGCTTGTTCGGGGGTCAATGTTCTATCCTGGCCCAGGGCACAAGGAGAAATCGCAAGCCAAATGATAACCAACAGCAGGAGAATTTTTTTCACGACTTGTGAGCCCGAAAGGAACGAGTAAATCTTGTTTGCGAATACTGATGACTAACTATTCTGCCGCGCCACTCGCTTTGACCAAAAAAGAAATCCGCTACCCGCCACGAGCATGGCAGTGCTCAGGACAAATAACACGCGGGTTCGGTTGGTTTCTTCTTCGCTAAAATTCGTCCATGTAATAGCAATCCAACTGATGCGACAAAACAGAACGAGACCGGGGACAAAGAGCAAGTAACCTGCAATCCGGCGAAGTTTTCCCGGAATGGCCGGCGTAGTTGCCTGCGGCGATTCGTAGGGGTTCATTTCCATTCGACCATTCTACCTGTCGGAAAGGAGCATTTGGCCCAGTGGGGGAAATCGCTTAGACTACGGGAAGTACGCTTCAACTCCCAAGAGGCGCAGTCTCCATGTCCTCTCTCTCTACCAATCCCATCTACGAAACCGCCCTCTCCTTGCCGCCCGAGGAGCGAGAGGAGTTGCTGACTTTGCTCCTCCGCAGCCTGGAATCAACGGAACAAGTTATTGATGACGACATTTTGGGCGAGATTCACCGCCGCGCAGCCGCCATTGAAAATGGTGAAGCCGCCACGATTCCCGCCGAAGAAGTTTTCGCCAAGTACGGAATCACCGATCCTCTCTAATGCCCGCCTAATCACAAAACCATGTCCCAATACCCCCTTCTCTTCCGCGTCCGCCAGACCTTCGATTCCCAAACGGTCAATGACATCCCCAGCACTGTCGAAACAGAGCTCTCCCGGCTGGAACTGGGCCGGCGGATCAAGCAGGGTGAATCCGTCGCCATCACCTGCGGCAGCCGCGGAGTGGCAAACATTGCCATCATCATTAAAGCCGCGGTCGAGCACTTCAAAAGACTCGGCGCCAAGCCGTTCATCGTGCCGGCGATGGGGAGCCACGGCGGCGGCACAGCGGAAGGACAGCGCGAGCTGATTGAAGGCTACGGCGTGACCGAGGCGGCGATGGGCTGCCCGATTCGGGCCAGCATGGAGACGGTCGTCGTCTGCCAGGCTTCGGAAGGCTTTCCCGTCCATTTCGACAAGCACGCCTTCGGTGCCAACCACGTTCTGGTCGTCGGCCGCGTCAAGCCGCACACCGGGTTTGCCGGAGACATTGAAAGCGGCCTGATGAAGATGATGCTGATCGGCCTGGGGAAATTCGAAGGGGCCAAAATCTATCACCGGGCGATCATGAACTACAGCTTCGGGCAGATCATCCGCTCGGTCGCTCGCGAGGTTCTGTCCAAGTGCCGCATCGTCGCGGGCATCGGCGTTGTCGAAAACGCCTACGATCAAACGGCTCTTATCCGGGCCGTCGCTCCGCACGAGTTCGAAGAGCGGGAGAAAGAGCTGCTCGTCTTGGCCAAGGCCTGGATTCCCCGGCTGCCGTTCAAGACGGCCGACATCCTGCTGATCGACGAAATGGGGAAAAACATCAGCGGCACCGGTATGGACACCAACGTCATCGGCCGCAAGTACAACGACCACGCCGCCGTCGAAGGGGAATGGCCCAAGGTCAAGCGGCTCATCGTCCGCGGGCTGACGGAGGCGACGCACGGCAATGCCACCGGCATTGGCATGGCCGAGTTCTGCCGCACCCGCCTGGTGGAGGAGATGGACAAGAAGATCACGCGAATCAACTGCCTGACCGGCGGCCACCCCGTCGCCGCCATGATCCCGCTCGACTACCCCACCGACCGCGAAATCCTCGACGTCGCCTTCCCCACCATCGGCCTCACCGAGCCGCCGGACGCGAAGCTGATGTGGATCCACAACACGCTGGAAGTCTCCGAGGTCGAATGCTCTGCCGCGTATTACAACGAAGCCCGCGAGCGCCCCGACCTCACCATCCTCAAAGAGCCGCGGCCGATGCCGTTCGACGCCGCGGGGAATCTGCCGGACCACGTCTAAGTCAATACTTCCAAAGAAGTTGACCCCCAAGGATTTGAACCTTGACTAACTGATTCAGAGTCAGTCGTGCTACCATTACACTAGGGGTCAGGGCTGTCTTAAAATACGTTACGCCTTGGGCTTACGGCGGTCAAGGGCAGTGGCGGAACCACTGTCGGTGACGCACCCACCTCCCTGGGTTACGCCTTCTCGGGGGAAGACGGGGGATGATGCCGGCTCATCCATCCGCTAATCTGAGGAGCCCGGAAAGCTGCTGCGGGTTCAGCTTGCTGGGCAAGTTTTCAACCACCATTTATTACCCTCATCCAGAACAACTTTCTTCAGGAGCTGGCAATGTCGCAGAGCGTGAACTGGTCGATGGGCGTCGTTCTTATGGCCGCCGTGGCGGGAGCATTTTGGGCGGGTCAAACTGCCGGGGAGGAAAAAGTGATTGGGGATATCGCAAAGGGAGAACGTGTTTATGAGTTGCGGACCTATTACTGCCTGCCCGGCCGGCTGGAAGCTTTGCACAAGCGGTTCAAGGACCACACGCTGAAGCTGTTCGAGAAACACGGCATGAAAAACGAAATGTACTGGACCCCGACCGACCCCAAGCAAAAGGACCACGTGCTGATCTACGTCGTCTCCCACGACAGTGCCATCGCGGCCAAGAAATCCTGGGACGCCTTCCGCACCGATCCCGATTGGCACAAGGCCCGCGACGCCTCCGAAAAGGATGGCAAGATCGTCGAGAAAGTCGAAAGCGTCTATATGACCGCCACGGAATTCTCGCCGAAAAGATAGCTTCGCCAGGCGTTGGGAATGATCCTGAAAGTGCAAGCCACCAGCCCTTCAGGTCGCGGACGTGGTGCGGCTGAAGTGCCTTGTGGAGCGCCCGGCGGTTCTCGATCATGAAAGACTTGGTGCCGCTGGCTCAGTTGCGACCCGCATGGAGTGGCCCAGGCGCTCAATGAGATGCTGAGGAAGTAGCGCCCGCGGCCAGGGTGCCGACCGCCTGCTCAATAGCCCAAGGAGTCGAGCAGTTCCTCCAGCTTCTTGCCGGTCATGAACATATCGACCATTGCGGCACCGAGGATGTCCGCGCCGCTCGTGGTCTTGCCGGTAAGAGTCAGTTCCACGTTTTGGTGATTGCTGTCGAGGGTGCCGTCGGCGAGATCGGCCAGGAGCGCGGCGGCATATTCGTCCACGAAGTCCTGGCGGCGGAAGTGCAACGTCAGGTCCAGATCGCCGTCGTTGTCCAGATCGCTGAAGGAGCGATGCACCGCGGCCGAGCCGGAGAGCCGCAGCGTGGCCACATCCAAATTGGTGACCAAAAAACTGGGCGTGGATAGTATCGTGACTGGGAAGACGCCATTGCCATTGAGGTTGATCTGTCCCGGCCCGATTTGGAACGCGACGGCCTGGATATTGTTGACGACGAGATTGAAGCTGGCGATGGCCACGATGCCCGCCCCGTCGTCGCCGTAGATGGTCACAGTCTGGCTGCCGCCCGGAATCGTCGGCCATGACCAGCTCCAGGCGCCGTCGCCGGTGTCGATGACCGTGCCGACGGACGCTGAAAGGTCGACCGGATCGGCCGGATCGCTATACGTGCCGGTGTTGCTCGCCGTGACGCCGGCAATGACGGACACCGTGGCCTGGTCGGCAGCGCCGGTGGGCGCGACATTGTCGACCGTAACCGTGATCGAACTCAGGTCTTCGCCGCCATCACCATCGGTGACACGGACGTGGACCGTGTAACTGCCGTCGTCGGCGAACGTGTGCGTGGCCGAATTTCTGGCCTGCGGGCCGACTTCGAACACGCCGTTGTCGTCGAAATCGAACTCGTACATCAGCGGATCATCGCTGCCGGCGGGATCGCTGGCCGTGACGGACACCAGGACGGGGCTGCTTTCATCGACCGGGCCGTCGTTGCTGACCGAGTCGATGTAGGGATCGACATTTTCAACCGTGACCGTGGTCGAGCTCAGGTCTTCGCCGCCATCGCCGTCGGTGACACGGACGTTGACGAGGTAACTGCCGTCGTCGGCGAACGTGTGCGTGGCCGAATTTCCGGCCTGCGGGCCGACTTCGAACACGCCGTTGTTGTCGAAATCGAACTCGTACATCAGCGGGTCGTTGCTGCTGGCGGGATCGGTGGCAGCGACGGTCACCAGGACAGGACTGTTTTCATCGACCGGACCGTCGTTGCTGACCGAGGAGATGGCGGGAGCGGCATTCGTGATCTCAACCGTCGTCGTGACGATGCTGCTGATAGCTCCCAGGTTGTCGATCACGCGCAGGGCGATCGTTCGGCTGGAGAGACCATCGAGGACGGCGGCGCTGAAGGCTGGCGCGGCACCGGTGGCGTCCACGTTAAAGGTCGGATCGCCATAATCAAAGTCCCATTCATAGATTGCCACGGAGCCGTCGGGATCGCTGGAGCCGGCACCGTTGAGGCTGATGCTGCCCCCTTCAGGAACCGAGTACGGGCCGCCCGGGTTGGCGGTGGGCGGGTCGTTGGCATCGGCCAGCCGGTAGACGCGCCCAAGCGTAGCAGTCTCGCGAGCACCGACGTATAAGGCGCCATCCGGTCCGAACCGTAACGCGGACACATTGCCCGCGACCGCGTCGAGGACCACTGTGGACTCATCTGGATCAAAGGCGGCGGCGGCAGTGTCGTAGTAGTCGCCGTCGTGGTTGAGGTCTTCCAGGCGGAATACTTTCGTACCGCCGGAGATGTAAAGGACATCGTGGTCATCCAGCGCAAAGATTCTCTTGTTAACACTCGGGACGTTGGAGCCGATCAGAATGCGTGCCTCGCCAGCGTCGAGCGCATCGCCGTCGGCGTTGTTGTCGCGGAATTGCACGGTCTGATGAGGACCGGTGGAAGCGCCGATCGCCGCATGGCCGACCGTGTACCACCCGTCGGAGGTCATGTCGACATGGCTATTGTTGTCCCACAGGCCGTTGGGCAAGTTGCCGCCAGTCGCCCAGAGGGTCAACGCGCCAGTTTGGCTGACGCGGTAAATCCTGCCATCACTCCCCCCGCCGAAAACGGTGAAGTTCTGACAATCGCTGACCAGCATGAACTGTCCGTCCGGCGTGTAAGCGGCGCCGGTGGGCGTCGGGATCCCGAAGATGTTGAAGTTGGCGAACGTACTGATGACCAACGAGCCGGTGTTGTCCGAGACCCGAAACATCAGGTTCGGGCCGTCGTCCACCAGGTACATTTCATTGCCCCAGGCGCCGACCCCATTGCCGAAGATCAGGTTCTGCGGACGATCGACGCTGCCGATCGGGAACTGATACAACAAAGTTCCTTCGCTGGCGTCCGTGGCATCGTGGTCGTCATTGGCGTCGTTGAGCCGGTAAACCCGACGGACACTGTTGTCGGTGAAATACAAGTCGTCGCTGAATTGCCCGCCTTGGCCCAAGGCCATGTCCGTCGGTCCGTTGACGGCAGCGCCCGTGTAGGAAAAGTAGGTGGTGACTTCCAGGCCCGGCGCGGCGATGGCCAGAAGGCTGCGTGCTTCCAGGCGTTCGCCGTTCAGGCGGCGCGATGACCGCCGGCGCTGCGGCAAATTGCGACGGCGGCGGGGAGTTCCGAAAATGGAGAAGATCGGAAACATGGCTCAATCCTCTGGGGTGCTGGTGTGCGAAACCGCTTGTGCGAACATCGGTCTCTACTAAGAACAGCAACTTTTCCGCTCCCATGGTGACAAGAAAATGCCACAAATATCCGCGCCAGAGGAAGAAATTAGCGATTTGGCGGCCCGTTTACGGCTGGCTGGCCTGAGCGAGCTGCTTGGCCACGTCAGCCCAGAAGGCGCGGCAGGCGGCTTGCTCGTCACTTGCCAACTCGACAAGTGCTGCATCCTCACGCAGGCCGGCCAGATCGCGATCGCCTTGCCAATGGGCAAGAGTTTTGGCAATTGCCGTTCGCTGGGGTGCGTCGGCTGCCGAGAGATTTGCTTTGTGGGCGGCCAACTCGGCCTGGAGCCACTCGATCGCTTGCCGCCGCCAGCCGGCCCTCGCGGCCCCATCGAGCGGCGGAGCGTCGAGCCCCCGGCCGCAGCCGGCCAGCGCCGCGGCACAGGCGGCGTTGTATCGCTGGATCGATGCGGTCGGACTTGTCGCGCTCGGCTCGGCTGCCAGGGCTCGCTGCCAGAACATAGCGGCCTGCCCGAACTGCCGCTGGTAGTAACAAACCTGTGCAAATTCGCCCAGCTCCTGGGGCTTAATGACCGTCGGCTCTTCCGCCACCTGCGGCAGCCGGCGAGCCAACTCCACGAGTCGTTCCAATTCCGAAACCCAATGGGCTGATGGCTGTTGCCACTTCCTGGCACTCCCCAACTCGTGACCGCGGCGCAGGGCCGCGAGCGCCTCGTCGAACTGACCAAGATCACGGAGCGCCAGACCCAACCCGCACCAGGCTTCGGCATAGTTCGAGTCGATCCCAATCGCCGTGCGGAACTCCGCGACCGCCGCCGGCGTTTCGCCGATCCCTACTAATACCTCTCCCAGGTTGTTATGGGCCATGGCGAACTGGGGATCGTGCTTTATCGCGCTGCGAAGCGAGGCTATCGCGCCCACGGAATCGCCCCGCAGTTGTTGGACAACCCCCAGGTTGGTTTCAATCTGCGAGTTCTTGGGATCGAGGTTGAGTGCCTGGCGGTAGGCCGTGGCCGCACCCGCCAAGTCCCCCTTTCGATACAGGGCGATGCCCAGCGAGAAATGCGTCACGGGAAGATCTGGCGACACCGCTACCGCCTGGCGGCACTGGGCGATCGCTCCGTCCAGATCCCCCTGGGCCCACAGGATGTTGGCCAGGTTCGTATGACCTAATGCCAACTTTGGGTTGAGCTTGATCGCCTTCTGGTAGCAGAGCGCGGCCTCATCCACGCGGCCGGCTTGATGAAGATGGACCCCCAGATTGCAGAAGACCCCTGCATCATCGGGTCGCAGTGCGGCCGCCGCGGTGAAATATCGAACTGCCTCGTCGAGCTGCGGTGGATCCGATCCTGCCAGCGTGGAGCCCAGGTTGTGGTTGAGCCAGAAGTCATTCGCGTGGTGGATGAGCGAGCGCCGCAACAGGCGGATGGCCGACGCGCTGGCTTTTTCCCGCCAGAGCGCCCCCGCCAGGCGATCCAAAAGTCGAGGCGAGTACACACTCGGGTCGGCCTCGGCTGCGAGCGCTTCGAGTACTGCGCTGTCGCGCGCCGCCATGGCCGCCACGACCTTCTCTTCCCATGCGCCGGGACGAAGCTCCGCCAGTAGTTGCCCCAGCCAGGCGAGCTCATCGGGCTTTTCAGGCACCCCGCTGCGGACGCCATGCCACGAATACAAGGCCGCCAACAGTTGCTCACGTACGACCGCGGGCCGCGCGTCGATGAGCCGGCTGGCTGCGGCCGGTTCGATGGCGGCGGCGGGCACGCCATAATCACGAAAGGCCGCGGCATATTCCGGTAAACAATCGACCGTGGCGTAACCGGCACCTCCCCGCTCGATGTCGGACATGTGATACAAGATGTCGTCCAGGCGAGCCACCATCCGCCGGTCCTTTTCCTCGGCGTCGATTTCAACCCGTAACTTGGTCAGCCGCTCGCGCAGGTCTCGGTCGACCCGTGCGGTGTTGTCGGCCGCGGCGTGCTCGGCCTGCTCCAGCGCCTGCAGCGAGCTTGCCAGGAGTGCGTGCCACTCCGCCGGCTGATGCCGCAAGCGGGCCGCCTCCTTGGCCAGGGCGCTCGCCTCTGACCAGGACCGCTCGATGCCGCCGCGGATTTCCGCCGTCCGCGCCGCGCGCGACCGCTGATACCACAGTCCACCCGTGATGCCACCGGCCGTCAGGACCAAGAGTGCCACGGCCAGCGCCGCTTGGGCCGGCTGGCGGCGACACCAACGGACCAATTGTCCGGCGGGTCCAATCCGTCGCGCCAGGATCGGCCGGTGTTCCAAGTAGCGCCGTAAGTCATCGGCCATCGCTCCAGCCGTCTGATAACGGCGGCTGGGCTCCTTCGCCAAAGCCTTGAGACAGATCGTCTGCAAATCAGCGGGAATCGACGGCCGCAGGGCCCGCGGCGGCGGCGGTTCATCGTGCAAAATCTGCTGAAAGATGCTGACGCCACCGCCCGAAAATGGCAACCGGCCGGCGAGCGCTTCGTAGAGCAGCACACCCAGGCCATAGATGTCGCTGCGGGCATCGACGGCGTCGTGCTGGCCGCGGACTTGCTCCGGAGCCATGTAGGCTGGCGTCCCCAGCAAGTCCCCCTCCTGAGTCAGCTGCGACGTGCTGCCGGTCTGTCGGGCCAGGCCAAAATCGGCCAGCATCGGCTCCCCGTCCTGATCCATCAGCACGTTGGCCGGCTTCACGTCGCGGTGAATGATGCCGCACTGGTGGGCGTAGTCCAACGCCTCGGCCACGCGAGCGACAAACTGTGCGATCTGCCGAGGCGCGGGGGTTGTCTCCTGGAGCAAGCACGCCAGCGTTGGTCCGGGAACGTATTCATAAACGATGAACGTGCCCCCTTGATCGGCCACGACTTCGTGGATCGAGACGATCGCCGGGTGGTGGAGCCGGGCGGCGCTTTGGGCTTCGCGGACGACGCGTTCGCGGAGCAGCTCGTCGTCGAAGAATTCCGCCCGCGGAACCTTGATCGCCACGTCGCGCCGCAATTGCGGATCCCAAGCGAGATACACCCTGGCGAACGCCCCGCGCCCCAATTCCTCGCGCAGCTCATATCGGCCGAGACGTCTGCCCGGAGCCGGCTCGTCGTGGCGGGGCTGCTGGTGCTGGGACTTGCCCGCGTCAGGTCCGGTTTCGTCGCGACGGCCCCAGGTTTCTTTCAGTTCCCTTTGGCGATCGGGAAATCGGGAAACCAGCTCCTCCCAGGTGGGGCCCTGACCGCAATCGCGCCGCGCCCGAATCTCCTCGTGGAGCAGGTCGCGCGGAAATTGGCCCCGCTCGCAAAGCTCCGGATAGCGGGCCAGGTAATCCTCCGCCAGCGCTCGGCGGCCGCTCCGCCAGCGGCACTCCAGGTCGATCTTGATCAGCTCCGCGAGCAGATATGGCCGGTGCGGCGACTCTTTTCCAACGAGGAATTCATCCAGCGCGGGCTCTCCAGGCCGCTGCCAGGCCGCTTCGAAATCCTGCAAAAGCTGCTCGTGCTGGAGCCAGCTATGTCGCACGCCCAAATGCTGGTCGTCAACCATGGTGCACTCCCCAGCGCTGGCACGCCGACGACTGCACGTTGCTCAGCACCCGCTGCACGGTCCGCTTGGAAACTCCCACCTGGCCGGCGATCTCGTCCAGCGGCTCCCCCCGCAGCCGTCGCGTCACGATCTCCTGGTACGACGCGGGAAGATCGGCCAGCAACTGTTCTAGCAAGTCGCACATGACCGCTACGTCCTCCGGCCCCGGCTCGACGTCGCGCGGAACCACGCCGGCCAGGACCGAATCGGAAGCGGCTGCTTCGCGGCGCACGTCGCGGCGGTTGCGGAGATGGTGCTTGATCGTGTTATTCACCTTGTGCAGAGTCATCACGATCAGCAGCCGCCAGATGTCGAGCGACTCGGCAAACGAGAACTCGTCCTGCCGCAAGCGGGTGAAAAAGCTGCGATAGACCGACTGCACGATGTCCTCGGGATCGACCCGCCCCCGAAGCCGTTCGGGGAGCTTGCGGCGGACGACCTGGAGCAACTTTTGCGTATAGCGCTCGACGACCTGCAGTTCGTCCGCGGGCAATCCGTTCACGAGGTGGTCGCTGGAAGCGGACATAACGCCGACGGACAGAGGAATGAGCGGCCCTGAATCACCCCAATCTTGGGCCAGTTCAGCAAGGGCTTGTGGCGATACCCTCCAGTATACTTGGTCGCCTATTGCTGGAAGCCTACCCCACTTTCATGCTGCCTTTACGTGCCACTCCTCGATTGCCGCATCGACCTGGCGAATCTCGGCAGCGGTGAGGTGATAGAGCTGATAGACCAGTTCATCGATTTTGCGGTCGATTTCGTGGGGTAGGCTTTCAGCCTGCCCCGATAGGATTCTAGGGCAGGTTGGAAGCCTACCCCACGAAGCTAACTCCGCGAGGCGAGCGACGATTTCTTTTTCAGACTGTTGCGGCACTCGTATCGGCAGTTGCTCCAATTGCCCCTTGTTCATCGCCAGGTAGCCGCCGGCCAGCTTCTTGGCGGCAAAGCGTTCACGAAACAGAAACGACATCAGCCGCGAGTTGAGGAGGGCGAGTAAATAATACGGATTGTCCAGCGGTTCGGCGGCGGCGTAGACTTGGACGCCGAGGGCCAGACCCTGCTCGTCGCAGGCCGCTTCTATCCGACGGGACATCCCAGCGATGACGATTTTGGGATTGGCGTAGAGCCGCTTCTTGAGCGGCGAAATGCTGGTGGAATTCAAGTCCAGTAGCGGCTGGCGGAACTTGCGCTGCATGTAGCGGACGTGGCCCAGGCGGATGGAGTAGCGGTCGATGTTGCCGCTGACGATGAAGGGATGGAGACGCTGTTCGGAGGACTCGTCAACACCAGCCTCTTGGAGCAACTCTGCCATGTGACCGGCGGTGTAGCCGGAGGCTCCGCTATGCAGCCTCGCCCGCTGGCCGAGTGGCTGGGTGGGAACGCGGGATTCGAGATCAAGCGTGCGATGCAGCGCGATGGACCGCGGCGAGAGGAGCGATTGCGGCATCAGCCGATAGGACTTGAGGTCATTGAGCTCTGAGGGGGAGGCAATTTCCCGCACGCGCACCGCATGATTCCTGGCGGCCCGCTCATTCTGAAAGATCAGAATCTGCGGGTAGACCTCCGCCTCCGCGAAGACGTTGATGCCGGACAAGTCCACAATGTCGTGCAGGGTTGTCTTGCTCAGCAGCATTTCCCGCAGCGGACGGGCATAGTCGAGACCGGACCACTTGTTGGGGACAATCATGCCGCAAACGCCGCCGGGCCGGAGCAGTTGCAACGATCGCTCCAGAAAGAGGACGTATAGATCGAAGTTGCCGCGGGCGGATTTGAAACGAGTTCTCAAGTCCTGGCGATGCGCCGGCGAAGTGGACTTAGAAAGCTCTCGGATGTTGACGTAAGGGGGATTACCGAGGATGAGGTCGAAGGGAGGGGGAGAGAAAGAATTCGAGAGGAAGTCGGTGCAGAGGAGCTGAAGAGAAAGAGGATTAAGAGCCGCTTTTGCCGCAGCGATCGCTGCGGGATCGACATCCACTCCTATCATCCCAGATCCGGGGATTTGAGCCTGGGCTTCGACGAGGAATGCTCCCGCCCCGCAGGAAGGGTCGAGAATACGGAGGGGAGACACTGTTGGCCTTGCATCCGCCAGAATATCCAGCGACCGCCGCACCATCCAGCGGACGATTTCCGGCGGTGTGTAGTAAACCCCTTTCGCTCGTTTCTGCCGCCGCGCAAGCAGCGGCTCATCGCGGGGCGGAGAGAAGCGGAGGATGTGAGATTCACGCGACATGTGGGTAAGCCAAGGAGGTCGCCAAATGCGGTGAGCTGGGCCACGAAAAGCACAAAGAGGCACAGAACAATGACAAGGAATTCAGGAGTTCTTTTCGTGCCTTTTCGCGTTTTTCGTGGCCATCTCGTTCTGGTGTGATGAGCGGACTGCGGATGGTAGTCGCGGCTGGCGGGGCTCACAAGCGAAATTGCTCATGGCGTCTGGTATCAATTGCCGATAAGGCGACCACGTTTGGTTCCCATCCCCACGGATTCGCTAGCACCATGTCGCTCACTGCCTTATTGCCGGCTGCGATTCCTGGGCTAGCGGTGCTGTCGGCGGGCGTGGCGCGAGTTGCGGCTAGTGGACTGTCGTTTGCGGCGATGTTGGCGGATCCGGCGGAAACATTGCCGACGGCCGCTATCTCTCCCAGCAAGCCAGACCTTCCCGCAGAGTTGCAGAAAGAGCTCGAGCAGTTTGCGGCGATGCTCAAGGAACGTCTGGGGGGGATGGGAAAATCGCTTTCGGGACCCGTGGAGCTTTCGGCGGATGTACTGGGTGGGATTGAGGCCCGCGGCGAGGAGCAAGACTCACGGGCAGTCGAGCAGCTTTTGGCACAAGACCAGGAATTGTCCTCGGCGTTCTGGCAGCTCGCCAGCGCATTCAACCAGGCCACGGATCAGATAGACGCGGCTGGGCTTTCGCTGCCGTGGGATGTAGCGGGTGCGGCGCGCGGCATAAAGATGGTGGTAGGCGAGAGTGGGGCAACTCTGGTGTATCCGTTTGGTTCTACTGCTTAGCGTACAAACCCTGCACCGAAGGCGGGCTAGCATGCTGCATGGCTTCCCTGGTGGCGATCGGACGTCTTTGGGCTTAGAGCTCCGTCATCAACACCAATCGGCATCCTCACTCTCGCCAGTGTAGGGGGCACATTTTGGAGCGACCGGCATGGCACGGAAGTATTCGCCGTGGTGTGCCTGCTGGGATTTCCAACTTTGGGCTTGTTGCTCGCGGTGGCACTATTCGTTGCCGCCCGCCGCACCGATAGCCTCTTTTGTTGGAGTCCACGTCCCAGCCTGTCGACGCTCACTCCTGGTCCTTCGGCACGACTGCGATCCGCACCCGTTCGGCGATGCCGAGCACCGGTTTTCCGCTGGGGAACTCGGAGGCGGAAGCCCAGTGCTCGACGACCATCCACAGGCCGACCGGAGTCCAACGTTCGACCCGGTCATCCTCGAAGGTGATTACGAACGCACCATCCTGGGACGCTCCCTTGCCGCTGGAGGTCCGGAGTGGTTCGACAACCGAGGCCGATCCATCCTCCCGAATCTCACACGCTTCCATGACCCCATTGGTGAATTCAAGACTCCACCGTCCAACAGGCACTGCGGCAGTAGCAAGTTCTTGGCTTTGGGCTGGCTGATCTGCCGGCGTTCTATTGGCAACCCGGAACGGGTGCAACCCATAGGTGTTGATGAACTTCGTCAGGTTCGGGCTCGGCTGGCGGGCTTCTTCCGCGGTGACAAGAGCGTTGCGGAAGCGGCCCATCTTCAGATAGAGCTGATAGTCGGCGGGGATGGGCTGTCCCAAATCGCCGAAGTCGCTGCGGCCAGCGAGGAAGCGTTCGCGGGCGGGGGAGTTCGGCACTAACTCGACCCAGCGGCCGTCAGAAATTTCGGATTTGCGGAGCTTGCCGAGCAAGTCTCGCTGCTCGTCGCTGATGAGTTCGATGCGGCCCACCATGACCCGCTCCGTTTTGGGATTGCCGGAGATGGCGAGCGGCAAATAGAAGTCGGTCCACTGCCGCGGTACCAGATAAAAAACACGCAGGCCGGCACTTTCAAAATACGACCACTGCCACGTGGAAAGCAGAGCCGTCGCTTCGTCGGCAAACAGGCCGTCTTCCACCAGCGCGGCGTGCATTTCGGCTTCCAGCTTGGGGCGGTTCTGGCGGCTGAAGTCGGCTGCTTCGAACTGGCAGCTTCCCTTGCCGAGGAGCTGCTTCTGGTCGCCGCTGACCGTGAAGCCGTCTATCCGGCGATAGGCCATTGCACCGTCCTGCCGCACCTGCGTGACCCACAATGGCGGCACGGCGGCGGTCTCTTTGCCGAGCGGCACCGCGGCGAAATTGCCGAAGACGCTCAGCACGTGACTGCCGCGGTCCATGGTGATGCGCAGCGGAGCCTTGAGATTTCCCACGCCCCGATAGAAGAGGTACTTCTCGCTCTCGCCGTCGGTATTCGTCACGTTGGCGGCCCCCACTTTCCGGGGCGCGAGCCAGACCCGTTCTTTAGTCTCCGGCCCCGCGGCATCCGTACCCACTTTCAAATCATTCCACGTCAGGCTGCCAACGGTTTCCGGTGTGAGCTTGCCGAAGTCGAATGAGCCCGTTTCCAATTGCGGCGCGCTGAAAACGGCGTGCGGATAAAACTGCGTCAGCCAGCCGCCGCGGAATTTCACATTCACATCAACGGGGAACGAGTCGGCAGCTCCCTTCGGCGGATAGAAATAAATCACCGGTGTTTCCAGACGCATCGTCACCAGCGGATGGGCGCGGGGGGCACCCTTCATCCGGTACTCCCAGTGCGTGCTGGTCAGGACCGGCGAAGCGAGCAGCGCGGGGTTCACATCATGCACAAAACGGGGGACCGGCTCGTCGTCGACGTTAATGCCGGAAAGTTCGCGGCCATCGTCGTCTTGAAGCGAGGTGAAAGTTCCCCATTCATGCACTAATAGGCCGTCATTTTCCTTTCCCAGGGACAAGGATTGAGGACACAACATCGTTACCGCGGCCAGCGCGGCCAGTAGCGTCAGAAAAGTTTTGGCTCGCATGACATGACTCCTTGAATTGCGTAAAGGGTCGAACGCTTCATCACCGCCATGCTGAATTAAACCCTGGAATTGATAACCGGAATAATTGTTAATAGACTAAATCATGTTGTAAATTTTTGTATTTATTCTCCCCTCACCCCATCATCCCACCACCCCCACATCGGCGCTCATGTCTGCTCCCACATTTCCCTCCCTCTCCACCGACCAACTCGCGGCGTTCGTCGAGCTTGCCCGTCAGGGGAGCCTCCGCACCGCGGCAGAATCATTGTTCATTACCGAGCAAGGGATCCGCAGCCGCCTGATTGCCCTCGAAGAGCGGCTGGGAGTCGAACTATATCGCAAAAGCCGCGGGATGCGGAAAACCACTCCTCTGACTGCCCAGGGAAAACGCTTGCTGCCGCACGCCATTGCCTTTCTGGAGCGGGCCACGGAACTGCGCGATTTGTTCGAGGCGGAGGAAGCGGCCCAGGAAGTGGACGTTGTCGCCAGCCAATACCTCATTGCCTACTCGCTCATCGACGTCGTCCGCCGCTTCCATGCCGAGAATCCGCTGATTCACGTGCGGCTCAGTTCTCGCACCGAGTTGGAGATTGAAGAAGCCCTGCGCGGATCGCTGGAATTTCACTTCGGCGTGGCGGCTCCGTATGAGTCGTCGCCGGACCTGGAGTACCACCACCTCTTCGCCATGGATTGGTCGGTCATCGCGCCACCGGGCCATCCGCTGCTCATGCGCCGCCGGCTCCGCCTTGCAGACCTGCAGAAACAGCCTCTGATTTTTTATGAACGGGGCTCCACCGGCCGGCAACACGTCGTGGAAGCATTCCAACACTTGGGACTGGTTCCCCATGTGGAACTGGAAGCGACGAACACCGACCTCATCGTCCGCATGGTGGAAGCGGGACTGGGCATCGGCATCGTTCCGCTGCACGAATCGGGGGAAGTCACCCGCGGCCGAAAAGTGGAAGCCCGCAGCCTGGGCAAACAGGTCCGTCCAATTTTCAGCGGCGTACTGCTCCGCAAGGGAGAAAGCGTATCTCGCGCCTCCGCCACATTTTTGAAATTCTTGGGACTGGCCAGCAAGTAGACATTGGGCGATTCCTGCCCGAATTCAGCGACTTCCGCTAGTGATTAAACACAAACTCGGGCGTGTTGAGCAGCGCCCAAAGCAGGTCTTCCGTCGCCTGGCGGCGAGTGGCTGGTGTGCTTTCCCCCGCAGCGGCGAAGACTTGCTTGCCAATCTCGCGTTCCTCTGCACTCGGCAGCCGGCCGTAACAAAGGAGGTAGATCTCCTCGGCGATGTGCTCGGGGGATTTGGTCGAGGCAGCCAGCCCGGCGGCGCGCCCTTCGTCGGCCGTGACTTTGCGATAGATGTCGGGTCCATTCATCAGATGCAGCACCTGCGTGACGGCCCCCTCGCTGATTCGTTCGCACGGCGGGTCTTGATTCGGGTCCGGCCGGCCAAAGGTGTCCAGGAACAGCGAATCGATCCGGTGGGTCCAAAGCTGGCTGGCACGGGAACCCTGCGGCATCGCCTCATATTTTTCCTCAACGCCGGTGATATCGCAAACCGCATCGGCCAGCACTTCCGCCCGCATCCGGGTCCGGTAGCGGCGGGAATAGTTGCGCGTGTCGGGAATGTTTTCCTTGGTCGGTTTGGAACTGAGTGAGTAGACGTGCGACGTGGCAATGTGCCTGAGCAGTTTCTTGAGGTCGAATTTGTCGTCGCGGAATTGTTTGGCTAGCGCGGCCATGAGGACCGGGTTCGACGGCGGATTCGTCGCCCGCAGATCGTCCACCGGCTCGACGATGCCGCGCCCCATCAGGTCGGCCCAGACCCGATTGACCATGACTTGAGGGAAGTAGTCGTTTCCAGGGAAGGTGATCCAGTCGGCGAGTGCCTCGCGGGGATCCGTGGCATCGTCCAGCTTGAGCGGCTCGCCGAACAGCGGACGGGGCGGCATGACCGCTTTGGTCAGCGGATGCAGAACCTGGCCTTGTTTGGCAATGGTGATGATCTCCTCTCCGCCGGAAATGGGTGCCGAAATGCCGGTTCCCTTATGCCCCACGCGGGCGAAGAACGCCGCGAAGCTATAGAAGTCGTCCTGCCCCCATTTTTCAAACGGGTGGTGATGGCACTTGGCACAGTCCAGGCGGATGCCGAGGAACAACTGGCTCACCAGGGTTGTGATTTCCTCCGGCTGGCGGCGGTCGCGGAACATCACCGCCGCGCCATTTTTCCAAGTGCTTCCCTGGGCGGTGATCAGCTCGCGAGCGAACTGGTCAAGCGGTTTGTTTTGGCGAAAGCTGTCGCGAATCCATTGGTCGTAGTTGAAGACCGCCTTGATGCCGACGTGGTACGGGTTGGGGCGGAGCAAGTCGGCCCATTTGTTGGCCCAATGGTCGGCGAACTCCGGCCGCAGGAGCAGCGAGTCCACTAGCCGCTCCCGTTTTCCGCTGCTGGTGTCGCCAAGGAACACCCGGACTTCCTCTGGCGTCGGTAAGCGACCGATCAGATCGACATGCACTCGGCGGAGGAACGTGGCGTCGTCGCACGGTTCGGAGGGAGTGATACTCATCGACTGCAGCTTTGTCCAAACGTGTTCGTCGATGAAGTTCTTTCGTGGCAATTTGGCATAGGCGTCGGCGGGAACCTGACCCGGCATGGGGATGGCCACGTTGCAGGTCGCGATGATGTACATGTAGCGGGCCATCAGAGTTGCTTCGCCGGGGAGTGGGCCGGCAGAAATCAGACCCGCCTTATCGACCGTCACAATCGCCGCCTCGCTGGACTGAAACGCGGTTTGTGCGGTAACGTCGCGAGAACTGCCGTCAGAATACTGGGCAGTGATTCTGATCTGCCGCTGCTCTTTGGGCTTGAGGACCGCATCCTTGGGATCTAGCGTCACACCGACCAGCTTCGGCTCCTGGGGCAATCGTCGGCTCGCGCCTTGTTCAATCCAGCGGCGCAGCGTTTCGTAATCCGCGGAGCCCGGGCCGAGCCGCTGGCCTCCGCCATGCGGCACAATCGCCGCGCCCTTGAGCAAGAGCAAGCTCTTCTCCGGCGAAGCGGGAAACACTCGTCTGCCGCGGGCATTCTGCGTCAGAGCTGCGTGGTCGAAGTCCGGATCGAAGCAGAGCAGCGAAAGCTGAAAGCCGTTCTGCCCACGAGACTTTCCATGACAAGCCCCCGCGCTGCACCCTTGCGCCACCAGAATCGGCTGCACATCCAGCTCAAAACTGACGGGCTTTTCGGCGGCGGCGCAGGGCAGTATTCCGACTGCGAGTGTAAGGCTGCACCCGAGGACCAGCAACCACGAACGATATTGCATTGGGGCGAGCATGCTTCAAGCGATGGCGGGAGGACTCAGGTGGGAACCAAGGCGAGAAATGATTCTCACCTTGGCCGATTAATTCTAGCAGCGACCAGCACAAATCGCCAGTTACGATTTTTTTGCGGGCGACTTAGTCGCCGCCTTCTCCGCTTGCGGTTTCGCGACAGCCGAGTTGACAACTTTCGGCATTGCCAGGTCCAATTTCTTTTGCAACTCCACGGGGTCGTTGGTGGAACGGGCGTGCGAGAAGAGATCGGGAACGATGAGGTAGTTGCCATCTTGGGCCGCCTGGGCGACGGCCGGCCAAAGAATCTTGGCCAGAGGCGGATGGTCCTCGCTCCACTTCAACCAGGCAAATTCGTCCTTGTTGTTCCGGGCATCGAGGTACTTCATCAAGAGCTCGGCGTCTCCCGTGGCCCAAGTGCCGCGGAAGCGAATGAGGCTCAGCAAGTGCCACGTATTTGAATTGCACTTCGTCGCATCGGGGACAATGTACCCTTGCTTGATGATGTACAGTTCCACGATACCCGTATCGGTGCGGCGGTCGATGCTGCTGATCTGGATGCCGAGGAAGGGGATTTCGCGAAAGGCATAGCCGCGGCGTTCAAACGTGAACGGGCAAAACTCTGTTCCCATCACGTTTCCGAAAATCATCGTGGCTACATATCCCACGAGCAGCAGGGCGAGAGTCCCCACAATCGTCAGCACAATCGTTGGCGTCCAGCTCCGCGAACCCGCTCGAGCGGCGGTACCGCGAGGTGCAGCCGTGGCGGAGGTTGACATGCGTTTTCCTCAAGATCGTCAGTCGTGAGCGTACAGTCCTTCTGAATTGTCGCTGGAAGAGAGCTGGGACGCAATCGCTCGGGCGCGCCACCCGTTATCGCGCTGGGCGGTATTTCGTAGATTAGAGCCAGCTCTCACCCCTTACCGGCACCACACCTTGTCCGCCTCACCAACCAACCAACCCGCCCGCCCCCCAGAGCCTTCCAACTGGGCCCTGATCCGGCGGATGTTGGCGCTGGGGTTGCATTACAAGTGGGGCTGTGTCCGCCTGCTCGTCTTGCAAGGGTTGCTGTTGATGACGGCGCTCACCGTGCTGCGGCTGACCGGCCTGGGGATCGACCTCGTCCATCACTTCGCTGATCCCGAAAAGGTGAAGTCCCCGGTAATTCCCTTCGGCCTCAGCCTGCCGTCGGAATGGTCCCCACTTGGACAAGTCGCCCTGGTCGCCGGGCTCATTCTGCTCGTAGAGCTAATTCGTGGCGGGCTCAATTACACCAACGCCCTTTGCGCTGGCTATTTGATTCATACGCGAATCGTCGTGGACCTGCGGGCGAAAGTCTACGACAAACTGCAGCGGCTGAGCTTCAGCTTCTTTGATACCAACGCCACTGGCACGATCATCAACCGCGTAACCAGCGACGTACAGGGAGTGCGGGCGTTCGTTGACGGTGTACTGATTCAGCTCGTCATTCTGGTCATTTCCTTTCTCTGTTATCTGACGGCCATGCTCAGCGTGCACCCCCGGCTTACCATCGCCTGCCTCGCCACCACGCCGCTGATGTGGCTGGTGACGGCCATCTTCTCGCGGATGGTCCGCCCGATGTACGACCGCAATCGCGAACTGGTCGACAAGGTCATCTTGCGCCTGGCGGAATCCATCCAGGGGGTACAGGTCATCAAAGGCTTCGGCCGCGAAAAAGAGGAAATTGACCGCTTCGCCCACGACAACGGCGAAGTCAAAGACCAACAGCGGGGAATCTTCTGGCGGGTCAGTCTGTTCACTCCCGTCATCGGTTGGATGACGCAGATCAACCTGGTCATTCTGCTCGCCTTCGGCGGCTACCTCGTGACGAAGGGAGAGCTGGCCCTCGGCTCAGGCATCTTTTTCTTTGCCGGCCTGCTCCAGCAGTTCTCCAGCCAAGTCGCCAACCTCACCAACATCGCCAACAGCGTCCAGCAGAGCTTGTCCGGTGCTCGCCGCGTGTTTGAAATCCTGGATGCCCCGGAGGCCATCACATCTCCCGCCCATCCGACTCGCTTGCCGCGGGCGAGTGGACAGGTCGATTTCGAGGAGGTCTGGTTCGAATACACCGCGGGGAAGCCCGTGCTCAAGGAAGTCTCGTTCCAAGTGAAACCCGGCCAGCGCGTGGCCATCCTCGGCGCGACTGGAGCGGGCAAGAGCACGCTCCTCAGCTTGCTCTGCCGCTTTTATGATCCGACTCAAGGCCGCATTCTCATCGATGGCATTGATCTGCGGCAGATCGATCTGGTGGACCTCCGCCGCAACATCGGCATGGTCTTTCAAGAGAGCTTCATGTTCAGCAACTCCGTCGCCGCCAACATCGCGTACGGCCAGCCGGAGGCGACCTTGGAACAAGTGCAGCGGGCCGCCCGCATCGCCGCCGCCCACGACTTTATCGCCCAGTTGCCGCACGGCTATGACTCGGTCCTCGGCGAAGGGGGACTCGATCTCTCCGGCGGACAGCGTCAACGGCTGGCGATTGCCCGGGCGGTCCTCCTCGACCCGGCGATTCTGCTGCTAGATGATCCGGCGGCCGCCATCGATCCGCATACCGAGCACGAAATCCTCGACGCCATGCAGCGGGCAATGCTCGGCCGCACCACCTTTGTCGTCGCCCACCGTCTCAGCACACTCCGCCAATGCGACCTGGTCATCGTTCTCGACAACGGCCGCATCAGCCAGGTTGGCACCCACGAGAAGCTGATGGAAGAGGACGGGCACTATCGGGAGGCGGCCCTCTCGCAGTGCGCCGCATAGTAACAAGACGCCCCTAAGCTGACCACCTTGACCAAGGGGAGACGAGGAGGATTGCATCATGAGACAATTCGCATTGGTCCTGCTGGGTTTGCTCGCACTGGCACCCTTTCGGATGTCAGGCGCTGAGGATTGGCCCCATTGGCGCGGAGCCCAGCGCAGCGGCATCGTGCGAGAAGACTCAGGCTGGAAAGCAGGCAAATGGCCGGTGGGCGCCGCTCTGTGGGGAAAGAATGTCGGCAAGGGAGGGACATCGCCGCTTGTTGTTGGCGGCCGGCTTTACGGCCTGGGATATGCCGAGGGAAAGGACACGGTTTATTGCCTGGATGCGACGACCGGCAAGGAAGTTTGGTCGGTGCAGTACGACTGCCCGCAATACGGCCGCTTCAAGACGGGGGATGAAGGGCTCTACTCCGGTCCAAGTTCCACGCCAGAGTTTGATCCAGAGACTGGCTGTCTTTACACGCTCAGCACGGACGGCGATTTGAATTGCTGGGACACGCAAGACAAGGGCCGCAAGGTTTGGGGAATCAACCTCTATGACAAGTACGACGTCCCGCAGCGTCCGAAGATCGGGCGACAGGCGTTGCGCGATTATGGCTACACATCTTCACCGCTAATTCAAGGCGACTCCCTCCTGGTGGAAGTCGGCAGCGAACTCGGCAACTTGATTGCCCTTTCCCGAAAAACTGGGAAACAACTCTGGACATCGGAGAACAAAGATCCCGCCGGCCACAACGCGGGCCCGGTCCCGATGACCGTCGAAGGGGTGCCGTGTGCTGCCACCCTCACCAGTCGGCATCTGCATGTGACGCGCCTGGACAAGGGGAACGAGGGGAAGACCATTGCCGAGTACATTTGGGAGACCGATTTCACCAACAACATCGCCAGCCCCGCCGTCCACGAAAACTTCGTGCTCATTACTTCGGCCTATAACCACAACGCTCTCTGCAAACTCAAGATCGAATTGACCGGTGCAACTAAGGTCTGGGAAACCCCACATCCTTCCAAGATTTGTACCCCCGTCATCTACAACGGTCACATTTACTGGTCTTGGCGAACGCTTAAGTGCCTGGATTGGGAAACCGGAAAGCTGCAATGGGAAGGGGGCAAGTTTGGCGACGCCGGCTCCTGCCTCATCACCAGCGACAGCCGTCTGATTGTCTGGGGAGGGAGCGGCAAGCTGGGCCTCGTCGACACCGCCGACCAATCCCCTAAAAGCTACCGTGAGCTGTCCCTTCAAGACGGCCTCGCCGCCACCGACGCCTGGCCCCACGTCGTCCTTTCCGGCGGCCGACTCTTCTGCAAGGACTGGCACGGCAATCTCAAGTGCTACGCCCTAAAATAGGCCGCGACTCCATCGCGAGCTATCAGAGCGGCGACACGAAATGATCGTCACCGAGCTGCGGCGACTGATCGCCCGAATCCGCGATTTGGGCCTGAAAATCCGCTGTTTGCTGCCTGGCGCGGGCATAGCTCTTCCACCGAGAATCGCGACCGCTATCGCACTCGTTTTGGCATCGAAACCAGCTACCGCCAACTGCGGCAAGCGAGGATCTACACCTGCACCCGCGATCCGCAACTGAGGCTGCTGTTCATCGCCGTCGCGTTGCTGCTCCGCAACTTGTGGGTCTGGATTCACAAAACGATCCTCGGCGTCGTCGCCCTACTCCATGACGGCTCAATACCTAACAACAACTTGGAACTACTGAAAATCGTCATTACCGCAGATACCTCCCTCCATTCACATCCAGCACCGCTCCATTCACGAACTTGCCCGCGTCGCTCACGAGAAACAACACTGCCGACGCGACTTCTTGCGCGGTGCCGTTGCGGCTGAGAGGGGTTTCTTGGCGATATTGGGCCAACCGCTCGGGAGTAGTGAATTGCTCGTGATGCCGCGTTTCAATCACACCGGGCATAATGGCATTCGTACGGATCGCCGGAGCTAGCTCGCGGGCCAGCGTGCGGGTAAAGACTTGCAGGCCTCCTTTCGCCGCCGCATATGCACCCGCGCCGTTCGCTCCTCCGGTTTGCACCGAGAGGGACAGGTTGTTGACGATGGCCCCGTTGCCGCTGGCCCGCAGATGGGGAATCGCCCGCTGCGTGACGAGAAACGCCGAAGTCAGATTCACGGCCAGCGCCTGGTTCCAGATCTCCAGCGAGCAGACCTCAATCTTGGCCCGCTCCACCACCGAACCCGTGTTATTCACCAGGATATCCAGCCGACCTCCGGCGGCGATGGCATCATCGACCAGCTTGCGGGCTTGCTCGGGTGCTGCCAGATCCGCGGCAAATATCCACCCTTCGCCGCCGCTCTTACGAATCTCCGCGAGAGCTTCTTCCGCGCCGCCGCGACTCTGGTGGCAATGCAGCACAACCTTGGCTCCAGCTCCCGCCAACACTTGGGCAATCGCCCGCCCAATGCCAACGCCAGCTCCGGTCACGAGAGCAACGCGCCCTGACAAATCAAATTGGTTACTTAGCGCCATTCATTCGCCATTCGCCATTCGCGGCAGCGCGCTTCCCCGCGGCTGCTTTTCCACGTAGTACCAGAAGCCTGCCGCGGCCACCAGGATACCAAGGCTGATCCATTGCGAAATCGTCAAGTCTGTACCGAACTGGCCGGGTTCGTCAGTGCGAATAGACTCCAACAAGTACCGAGAGATGGGATGAACGGTAATGAGCAGCGCGAAGATTTCTCCATCCTTTCGCCGGAACGGATAGAGCACCCACAGGAGCAGCGCCAACAGCCCCGCATCCAGGGCCGAGTAGAGCTGGGTGGGATGAATGGGCAGACTGCGGCCCGGCCAATTCTCGCGAATGATTCTGCGCACGTCGCCGGTCGAGGTGGTCAGCTCCACGGATTTTCCGGAGAGTCCCAGGGCAACCTTGGCGTCATCAATTGTCTGGACTTCCTTGCCATTAATGTGCGTTAGGATGTCTCCCCGCTTCACGCCTCCTCGCTCTGCCGCGGCACCCGGTTTCACGCGCTGGACAAATGCCCGGCCGCCGTCGGTTTCGCCAATCGTCATTCCATAGAGCTGTCCCAATTCATGCTGCCGTTCATACGGCGGGCTGTCGTTCAGGTACCAGGCGGCCCGCGGCGGAAAAGTCACTGCCACCGGCCAGGTGCATTCCCCACCGTAGCAGCAGCCGTTGAGGAAGCAGCCGATGCGGCCCAGGGCTCCCCCCAGAATCATGCTCGGGGCGATGATGTCCAGCGTCGCCAACAGCGGCAGCCCCCGGCGGATGATGTAATAAACGCCGACAGGCACACTCGCCAGCACGGCTCCATAGACGACGAGCCCCCCTTTGGTGACGTCCACGAAGGAAATCAACATGGCGCGAACGTCTCCTCCACGCAGGAAATCGCCATCGCTTTCGATGATGTTCTGCACGATAAAGAACAGGCGGGCCCCAATGATGCCGGGAAAGATCATCCACATCGCCAGAGAGATCATCACCTCGGGGTCGATCCCCATCCGCCAGGCCCGATACATCCCCAGCCCGACACTGACCACCATCGCCACCATCATCATCACCCCAAAGCCGCGGATGGGAATTCCCACGGGCATGAACTTGTCGGGCTGACCGGGGATCGGCGCGAGTTCCATCATGTTCGGCAGCAGCACGGCGATGACCAGGGCGATGACTCCCAGAAACGGCAAGTAGCTTGCCGTCTCCTTGTTCCAGCCTTGCTTGCGAATCAGCCAGCCCATGATGCCGGCGCTCAGAACCACCCAGGCCAGCAGCAGCCAGCCCAGGCCCATGACGGGCACGCCGTTCCAGTCATACGGGATATAGAACAGGGTCGAACGCACGGTTCATCCTTGAGCAGGGTCGTCTTGCGGCGATCCAGTCGGAGCAGTCAGCAGGCAATTGTCAATCAGCCGGGTGGTTCCGACATAGGCCGCAATGAGGGCGACGGCCGGACCGTCTAGGCGGGCAAGGTCCGATAGTGTCATTGGATCCGCAATCGTCGCATAATCCACTCGCTCAATCCCGGCCGCTCGCAACGTGTTTTGCATCTGTAGCTTGAGCTCTGTCGCATCTCGCTCGCCGCGGCCAACTGCTTCCTGAAGGCTCGTCAAGGCTCGCGACACAGCCAATACTTGCTGCCGTTCTCTGGGGGAAAGATAGCGGTTGCGGCTGCTCATCGCCAGACCATCCGGCTCGCGGATGATGGGGCAGACAACGACCTGCACTGGCAAGTTCAAATCCGCGGCCATCCGCTGAATCACGAGCGCTTGCTGAAAGTCTTTTTGGCCAAAGTAGGCCCTGTCCGCGGGGATGATGTTGAACAGCTTCAGTACGACCGTGGCCACGCCCTGAAAATGACCTGGTCGGCAAACTCCTTCCAGCGGCTGAGCGACTTGCGGCGGCGCAATGTAGGTGGAGGCATCTGGCGGATACATCTCGTCCCGGCTTGGGACGAAAACCAGGTCGCAATTGGCCGTGGCCAGCAATTGCAAATCCGCTTCGAGCGTCCGCGGATACTTGGAAAAATCTTCGTGCGGAGCAAACTGAGTCGGGTTCACAAAAATGGTCGCCACCGCCACGTCGCACTCACTCTTGGCCCGCCGGACCAGACTCAAATGCCCCTCATGCAGCGCCCCCATCGTCGGAACCAGGCCCACGGTCTTCCCCGTCCTTTGTAACTCGCGCACGGCGGCCCGCAATTCGGAAATTGTCGAAATCACGCGAGGAGAGGCCACAACTTTTTTCTACTCCATCGCTTGCATGGCGGCTAGGACCTCGCGCTCGACGCGCTCACGATCCTCGGCGGGGAGCCAAAGAGCGGGCGGACAGTCTGCGCGGCGGCAGAATTGGCGCATTCTGCTGTAGAACTCTGTGTGTAATGCCGAATGCCCTGGCTTAATTTCAAAGACGAACTCCGTTGCCACAGATGCGGGACGGCTATCGTTTGCCAAGATCCACCAGTGAACAGGATCTTCCAAAATGATCACGAGACGTGGTTGAACAATTTCTCGTCGAACTGTTT
The DNA here is from genome assembly GCA_005778405.1 of Planctomycetaceae bacterium. Taxonomy (GTDB): domain Bacteria; phylum Planctomycetota; class Planctomycetia; order Pirellulales; family Pirellulaceae; genus SXOA01. The sequence goes on along the minus strand of SXOA01000018.1, from coordinate 9,125 downwards.
CCCACAGACACATCGTGTTCGCCGCCTCTGGATGCGACGCCAACAGACATTCGAATTGGACAAACAACTGGTCGAACCAGAAGTCACTGATGCGCCAGATTCTCTCCGTTCTCCAATTGGAGCGCTCGATTTCTCGTGAGAGGCGACGCAGGTGATCTAGCGGCGGCAATCGCTCCTTGGCTGGTTCCCACAATATTTGGCATTCCACTTCGAGCTCGATGCGCGATAGTTCGTCACGAAGTGTAAGAACATCTGATTTCGAAATCGCAATGTACTTGGCTGAGGTATCGAGGTTATGGCGAAGTGTTGCCACGCTCCACCCATTCACCGGCCACACCATCTCTCCCGCAATCTCCGCCGCCGGCTCCAGGACAAACCGCCGGTAGCACATCCGAGGGTGTGGCAACTCCAAAGTTGGCGTCTTCCTCTCCACTAGGTCATAGAGCAGCAAATCAAGATCGATCACCCGCGGCCCCCACCGCTCCTCCCGCACGCGGCCAATCTGGTGCTCAATCGCCAGCAAACGGGCCAGCAGCTCTTCCGGCGAAAGCGTAGTTTCCAGCCGGGCAGCGGCGTTGAGAAACTCACCCTGACCTTCCGGCCCTCCTGCCGGCTGGCTCTGGCGAAAGCTGCTGACGGCTTCGACTCGAATATTCGGCTCGGCTTTCAGCAGCGCGACCGCCTTTTCCAACGCAGCGGCCCGGTCGCCAAGATTTGAGCCAAGTCCAAGAAGTGCAGTCGCCATGACCGCATTATAGAGCACGTAGCCACACGCGGCCCGCGTGTCGGCTTCCGCTTGACCTTTGAAGCCTACACGCGGGCCGCGTGCGGCTACGAGGCAGAAAATGGGGCCGGAAGAGAGTCCATTCTTCCGGTCCCCAATCAACCCCTCCGCGCGAGTCCTGCGCGGGTTTCAAAAAGGCGGGGGGGCCTCCGTTCCTCGACATGCGCCCGTCCGACGTTGGTCGCCGACTGTCGCTCCACGTTCAGTCGCCGCCCCCAATTGCCTTGAATAGCAAATTTCTCCGCAGTACCCAGCGGTTCCTCCGCCTCGTACACTGCGGCGTCTTCTTGGTTCCGTTCCTTTGCGAAAAGTGTTCTTGCCTCGACTGCTGACTGCGCGCAACTTGAGCGCAGAATTTTTTGACGCTAATCCCGACTTGGCGAAAGCAGAAAGCTCCGCGAAAGTATTTGCCGGCCTCTCCGGCGCGATGTAGGTGTTCTGAACCGAACCGAAACTTTTTCCAAGCTTGTTGTCCGATGAATCTCGGCTCACTCGTTCCTATGGCGTCTGACCGTCAAAAGGTACGAATGTTTTTTGCTTCGTTCGCCAGCGACAAGCACCACGTTCATCAACAAGGGGCTATTGTGCGAAGCTCGCGTGAATTGTCAAGCAAGGCATCGCAAAGATTTTTTGCGGTGATAGCATCTCTTTTCGACAGCCGAGAATTTTGCCCATCTGCGTATTGACAAATGAAGGCGACTCTCTCTCTTCGCTTGGAGTGATGGCGTTGTCGCAACAACATGACTATGCACAGATGACAACGTTGACTCAATATATTCGTTGTTCAATACACAACACTATTCGACGTACTAACAAATACAAAATGATTGAGAATGCCGCCGCGCGGGCGCCGAGAGTCAGGGTCGCGAGCGCCGCTCACTTGAGCTAAAATATCAGGCACCGATGCCGTTCTGGATGCTTCCCGAGAACACTTGTGAAATACCGCCTCCTTCCAACTCAGCTCATGCTTTGCGCCGGCCTGGTTCTGCCAGCCATTGCCTGGTGTGACGAAGGGGAGGACTTCTTCGAGCAGCAGATTCGGCCCCTCCTGGCCAGCAAGTGCGCCGAGTGTCATGGCCCGGAAGAGCCGGAGAACGGCCTGCGGCTAACCTCCCGCGAAGAACTTCTGAAGGGTGGAAAGTCCGGTCCGGCGGCGGTGGAAAAGAAATCGGCAGAGAGCTTGCTGATTCAGGCGGTGACGCGGCAGGGGAAGCTGAAGATGCCGCCGGATAACAAGCTGCGCGATGACGAAGTCGTCGCATTGCGGAAATGGGTGGATCTCGGGCTCCCTTGGCCGAGCACGCCCGGACAGTCCGTAAAACCCAAGGGGGAAATGATTGTCACCGCCGCCGATCGACAGCATTGGTCGTTCCGCCCCATCGTTTCACCATCACTGCCGCAACTGCGCAGCTCATCCTGGCCTCGCCAGCCGTTGGATGCTTTTGTGCTTGCCAAACTTGAAGCTCAATCGCTGGCCCCCGCGCCCCAGGCGGAAAAGCCAGCACTCCTGCGACGTCTGTATTACGACCTCATCGGCCTGCCGCCCAATTGGGACGACGTGCGGGAATTCACCGCCGATGCTTCCCCAGATGCTCTCGAGCGGCAGGCCGATCGGCTGCTGGCGTCCCCCCGCCATGGCGAGCGGTGGGGCCGGCACTGGCTGGACGTGGCCCGCTTCGCCGACACCAAGGACGGCGTACTGATGTACGGCGACGACCGGGTCCGCCCCTACGCTTACACCTACCGCGATTACGTTGTGAGGGCGCTCAACACCGACACGCCCTTCGATCAGTTCGTGCAGGACCAACTCGCGGCTGATCTCATCGAGCCGAAGGTGGAACGCTGGCGGCTCTCCGCACTGGGACTGCTCACACTCGGCCGGCAGTACGACAACAACATTCACGACGTCATCGATGACCAGATCGATACCGTCTCCCGCGGCTTCCTCGGCATGACGGTGGCGTGCGCCCGTTGCCACGATCACAAGTACGATCCAATTCCGACCGCCGACTATTATTCTCTTTACGGCGTCTTCGCCAGCAGCGAATCGCCCCAAGAGCTGCCGCTCGTGGCAGACCCGAAAGAGGTTCCCGGCGGGGAGGACTTCGAAAAACAGGTTGGCCCCAAGCGAGTGGAATTACAGAAGCTTCTCGATGAGCAATACACGTTGCTGGCCGAGACGGCGCGGGCTCGGATTGGCGATTACCTGTTGCATGTCGCCACCAAGGAGCCCGACCCGCTGGAGACAGCCATCTTCTTCCTTTCGCTCAATCCCGAAGACCTGCGGCCGCCAATGATTGCTCGCTGGCGGCACTACCTGGAAAAACGCAGCCAGCCGGAGGATCCCGTGCTCGGGCCTTGGCGAGAGTTCATGCAAATTGCGGGGATGTCCGATGGCTATGCGAAAGAGTCTGCGGCCGTCTTGGAAAAGTGGAAGCTGCGGCCGGAGGGAATCGGCAAGGGGGAGCTGAACCCATTGGTCAAGGAAGCGCTGCTCAAGGGTCCGCTCGCCAGCAAGGCCGACGTTGCCCGGGCCTACGGCAGCGTGCTCAAGCGGGTTTACGACGAATCAAAGGGGGCGGCCACGGCTTCTCCGCCGCCGGATGCCGCCGCCCGAGCGCAGCTTTTGCAAATGGTGACTAGCCAGGAGAGTCCCGCCTATTTTCCCCGCAGCCACTCCTGGAAATACATGTCCCGCCAGCCGAAAGATGCCTTTGGAGCCAAGGCACAGGAGATTGACCGTCTGGCGGTGCAATCGAAAAACACGCCGCCACGGGCGATGGTCGTTTACGATGCGCCGCAGCCTGTCGACCCCTGCATTTTCGTACGGGGCAATTCTTCCCAGCGGGGAAAGAACGTGCCACGGCAGTTCCTGGCGGTCCTTTCGCCTAGTGAGCGGAAACCGTTCACCGGCATCAGCGGCCGGCTGGATTTGGCGAAGGCGATTGCTTCACCGGAAAATCCGCTCACCAGCCGCGTGATTGTGAACCGGATCTGGATGCATCATTTTGGCGAGCCGCTGGTATCGACGCCGAGCGATTTTGGCAGAAGAAGCACGCCGCCGGTTCAAGCGGAGCTTCTTGACTATCTGGCGTTTCGCTTAGCGCACGAAGGCTGGTCGCTGAAGAAGCTGCACCGCTGGATCGTGTCCTCCGCTGTCTGGCAACAGTCGTCGATTTCTCCGCCGGAAATGAATGCAGTCGCCAAGGCGAAGGATCCGGAGAATCGAATGCTGTGGAAAATGCCCCGGCGGCGGCTGGAATTTGAGGCGATGCGCGACACGCTCTTGGCGGTTTCGGGCCGGTTGACTCATCGCGGCGGTGGACGGCCGGTGGATATCACTGACCCGCAGGGCCACTTGCGCACGATTTATAGCCTGGTGGACCGACAGAGTTTGCCCGGCGTGTTCCGCGCGTTTGACTTTGCCTCGCCCGATCAGTCGGTCGAGCGACGGCCCCGGACCATGGTTCCGCAGCAAGCGCTATTCTCCATGAATTCGCCGTTCATCGTGGAGCAAGCTCGCTCGATTGCCAGCCTGCCGGAAATCGCCGTGATTGCCGACCCCGCCGCTCGCGTCACCGCCCTTTTTCAAACGGTGCTTAGCCGGCAACCCAATCCAGAGCAGTTATCGCTGGCCCTGAAATTTGTTGCTTCACCCTCCGATGCCGAGTCGAAACTCAGCCCCTGGGAAGAGTTGACCCAGGTGCTGCTCTGTGCGAATGAATTGATGTACTTGGACTAAGGATGTCATATGCGAAGTCTTTCTCGCCGCCAGATGCTCACCCAGCTCGGTACCGGCCTGGGTATGGCCGGACTTGCCGGCCTCATGTGCGACCACGCCGCCGCCGCGCCCAGCAGCATCTCGCCCCTGGCCGCCCGACTTCCGCATTATGCACCGAAGGTGAAGCACGTCATCCATATCTATCTCAACGGTGGGCCTTCGCAGGTCGATACCTTTGATCCCAAGCCCATCCTCGCCAAGTACGACGGCCAGCCTTTGCCCGCGGGAAACTTGACGACAGAGCGGCATACCGGGGCGGCGATGGGTTCGCCCTTCAAATTCGCCAAGCGGGGCGAGAGCGGGATTGAAATCAGCGAGATATTTGAGAAAACCGCCGCCCACGCGGATAGCCTCTGCTTGATCCGCTCGATGCACGCCAATACCCCCAATCACGAGCAGTCCATGCGCCTGATGAACTGCGGCGACGAACGGCTGTCGCGGCCGAGTCTGGGGGCGTGGATTACCTACGGCCTGGGGAGTGAGAACGAAAACCTTCCCGGCTTCATCGCGATGTGTCCCGGGCTGCCAGTGGCGGATGTCTCCAATTGGCGGTCGTCGTTTCTGCCGGGCGTGTATCAAGGAACTCATCTCGATACTCGCAAAACCAAAATCGACGAGCTGATCGAAAACATCAAAGGCACCGAAGTCAGCAAGCGGGACCAGCGGCGGCAACTGGACTTGCTCGCTGTGCTCAACCGGCAGCATCAGGAAGAGCGAGCCGACGAGCCGGAGTTGGAAGCCCGCATCCAGGCCTTCGAGCTTGCCTACCGCATGCAGGCCGAAGCGACCGACGCCTTCGACGTCACCCGCGAGCCGGCCCAGATCAAAGCCGCCTACGGCGATACGGTCCACGGCCGGCAATTGCTGATGGCGCGGCGGCTGATAGAGAGGGGGGTCCGCATCGTGCAGTGCTACCACGGCGACGTGCAGCCCTGGGACAGCCACAACGATTTGGCTAAGGGGCACCGCGACCTGGCCGCGCAAATTGACGGCCCCATCGCCGCCCTGCTCACCGATCTCAAGCAGCGGGGACTGTTTGAGGAAACGCTCGTCATCTGCGGCGGCGAATTCGGACGCACTCCCGCCGTCGAGCTTGTCAACGGCAAGCCCGGCGGCGGACGCGATCACAACCACTGGGGCTTCACGGTCTGGCTCGCCGGTGGCGGCATCAAAGGGGGTCTGGCCTTCGGCACGACTGACGAGTTCGGCTATCGAGCGGTGGAAAACCCCGTGCATGTCCACGACTTGCACGCCACCATCCTGCATCTCCTCGGCTTCGACCACACCCGGCTCACCTACCGCCACGCCGGCCGCGACTTCCGCCTGACGGATGTGCATGGACATGTGGTGCGGGATATTCTGGCATAGCCGTTTGCGATTTAGCCGCGCAGCCCCGTTTGCCGCATCAGCCGGTCGGTCGCCTGATAGGCTTCCGTGACCCACTCCGCAATCTTGTCCGGCTGAGGGGAATACTCCAACTCGATGGAAATCGCACCGTCGATGCCGAGCGACTTGATCTCGCGCAGATATGGCTCAAAAGGGACGACGCCGCGGCCTGGGGGCAGGTCGCCGTGCCGTTTGCCGTCGCAGTCGGAGATGTGGACGTGAATTGCCTTTCCTTTCAGGCGGCGGAGCTCTTCGGCGGGTACTTTCGCCAGGCAGAGATGGGAAATGTCGATATTCGCCCGCACGGCCTCGTGGTTGCAGTCGTCCAGGAAGCGGACCATAGTATCGACGCTGTTGACCAGCGATAAATGGAACGGTTCGAGCTCCAGGGCAATTTGCACACCCAGGTCGGCCGCATAGTCGCCGAGAATCCGGCAACTTTCCACTCCCATCCGCCACTGCTCCGCGGGCGGAATGACTTCCTGATTCCAGATATATTCTCCCAGCACCAGCAGCACATTTTTGGCCTGATACTCGTGCGCCAGGTCCAGATACTTCTTCACCCGTTCGATATGGAACCGCTGCACGCTGGGATTGAAGTCAATCAGGCCCACCGCCACGCAGGCGATGGAAACAATCGGCAAATCCAGCCGGTCGCACTCATCCTTGATCAACCGCCGCTCGCGGACGCCGATATCCAGCGGGTCTACGAAAATATCAATCGAGTCAAAGCCGATCTCTTTCGTCTTGCGGAGGCCGTACACCGTTGGCTGATTGGCTTGGACCCAGGCGGAGTTGATGAGGCCGAGTTGCATGGGGAAGGCCGGGACTGGGGACTAGGGGCTCGGGGCTGGGGAAGAAGGGATTATCTCTTGTCGGATGTGGCGAAAGCAAGAAGGAGGGAACCACCAAGGCACAAAGGCACCAAGGAAACCTCAGCGTCCCAGGGACAACGATCGCCAATTCGCAATCCTCCCTGCTGACGGGTAGAATACGAATCGCCTGAGGGAGCGAATTCTCGCTCCTCGCCGCGTGTGGACTGGGGTGGGCCGAAGCAGTATGGAAAGTACGCCAAAACTCCCAACGGATGCCTTCCGGACGTGGCTAGTGACGCTCGCACCGGTCGCCGCGGTGTTCCTGCTGGATGTTTTTGCCCCGCCACTATTCTCCGTGGGAGTGCTCTACATCGTCGCCGTTTGGGGAGCAACTCTCCATCGCCTCGCCAATCCGCTGATGGCCGTGGCCGCGGTCTGCTCCCTCCTGTTGTTTGTGGCGCCTTGGCTGCACGGATTTCCGGCCGATCAAAGCGTGCTGATAGTTGTCAGCCGCATTGCCATTTTGTTAGGCGTTTGGATTTCCGCCTCGGCGGGGATTTGGCTCAACCGCAAGCAGGCCGAGCGGGAGGGAAGGATTCTTTTATTGGAACTGGAGTTGGCGGCTCGCTCCGACGAAGTGGTCGAGACCAGGACCAGCCTGGTCACGGAAATCCAGGAACGCCAGCGGGTCGTTTCGGAACGGGACCGTTTCTTTGAAGCGTCCCTCGACATGCTGTGTCTGGCCAGTACCAGCGGCCGTTTCCTCCGGGTCAATCCGGCGTTTGAACGGATCCTCGGGTTCTCGGCGGAAGAATTGCTGGCGACCCCCTTCATCGAGCTGATTCATCCCGACGACCGGGCCTCCACTCAAGCCGAAATCACAGCGATTCAACAGGGCCGGGACACGATCCAATTCGAAAACCGCTTTCGCCGTCGGGACGGTTCGTTCTGCTGGATGCTCTGGTCATGTCCGGCCGTTCGTCCCGGCGAAGAGGTTCTGTATGGCGTTGCCAAAGACATTACGGAGCGGAAGCAATCCGAGGAGCGTTTTCGCATGGTGGTGGAGGCAGCCCCCCACGCGATGGTAATGATCAACGACCAGCGCTTGATCACCTTGGTCAACAGCCAAACGGAGCGACTATTCGGCTACCGTCGCGACGAACTGATTGGCGAGCCCATCGAAATCCTGGTGCCCGACCGTTTTCGTCCCGATCATCCAAAAAATGTCGAAGGGTTTTTCAAAGAACCTCAATCACGGCGGATGGGAGCGGGGCGGGATCTCTTTGGCCGAAAGAAAGATGGAATCGAAGTTCCCATCGAAATTGGCCTGAACCCGATCACCACCGGAGAGGGAAACTTTGTCCTCGCTTCCATCATCGACATCACCCAGCGCAAACAGTCCGAAGCAGCCCTCCGGGAGAGCGAGCGCCGCAATCGCCTGATTGTCGACGGCGCCTATGACGGTTTTGTCGGCATGGACCAGACGGGGCTGATCCGCGACTGGAACCCGCAGGCGGAAAAGATCTTCGGCTGGAGCCGGCAGGAGGCGCTCGGGCGGCCGTTGGCGGAAACGATCATCCCCCCCCGTTACCGCGAAGCTCACGGACGGGGGCTGGCCAGGTTCCTGGAAACAGGAGAGGGACCGATCCTCAACCAGCGAATCGAAATCGCTGCCCGCCACCGGAGCGGCCGCGAATTTCCCGTGTTGCTTACCATCTCGGCCATTCGCCTTGAGGACGGTTATCTCTTTGGTGCGTTCGTACAGGACATCAGCCAATCCCAGCAGGCTGCCCAGCGCCGCGAAGTGCAGTACTCGATCGCCCGCATCCTTGTGGAAGCGAACACTCTGGACGAAACCGCGGCTTTAATTCTCCAGGCAATTTGCGAGGGGCTGGAGTGGGACCTGGGGGCCATGTGGCGCGTCGACAGCCAGCAAATGGTGCTCCGCTGCGTCGGCGTCTGGAAGCGGCCGGGTGTGGAGATGCTTGAGTTCGAACGCGTGACGCGGCAGACACTCTTTCCACCGGGAATCGGGCTTCCCGGCCGAGTTTGGACGAGCGGTCAGCCATGCTGGATCGAAGATGTGACTCAGGACGGGAATTTTCCCCGTGCGCCGTTTGCCGCCGCGGAGGGGCTGCATGGCGCGTTTGCCGTTCCCATTGCCCTCCCTGGTAACGTGGTGGGGATTATCGAGTTTTTCAGCCACCAAATCCGCCAGCCGGACCCGGACCTGTTGCAGTTGTTTGCCGCCATCGGCAGCCAGATGGGCCTGTTTTTCGAACGACAACGAGTGGCTCAGGAGCTCCGCGCGGCCAAGGACGTCGCCGAAGCGGCGAACCGGGCCAAGAGCGAATTCCTG
>SXOA01000203.1 GCA_005778405.1 Planctomycetaceae bacterium | reverse complement strand
GACGACGAAGAAGCTGCACATGCGCTCGATCATTCACGAGCTGCTCTGGTTCTTGAAGGGGGAAACGAACACGCGGTATCTCAAAGAGCACGGCGTAACGATTTGGGACGAGTGGGCCGACGAGCATGGCGAACTCGGTCCCGTTTACGGCAAACAGTGGCGAAGCTGGCTCGCACCGGATGGACGGCAGATTGATCAGATTGCGGGTGTCGTGGAGCGGATTCGCAAAACGCCCGATTCCCGCCGGCTGATTGTCAGCGCGTGGAACGTGGCCGATGTCGACCAGATGGCGTTGCCCCCGTGTCACCTGCTGTTTCAATTCTATGTGGCCGACGGCCGACTCTCCTGTCAGATGTATCAGCGGAGCGCGGACGTGTTTCTCGGCGTTCCGTTCAATATCGCGTCCTATGCCCTGCTGACGCTGATGGTCGCACAAGTGACGGGCCTGCAACCGGGCGAGTTCATCCACACCTTCGGCGACGCCCACCTTTACAACAACCATCTTGACCAGACCCGCCTCCAACTCAGCCGCCAGCCCCGCCCGCTCCCGACCATGAGAATCAACCCGGCCGTCAAATCGCTGCTCGACTTCAAGTTTGAAGACTTCACGCTGGACGAATACGATCCGCACCCGCACATCAAAGCGCCGGTGGCGGTATGACGCTTTCCCTCATCGTCGCCATGGACAAAGGCCGCGTCATTGGCCGCGGCGGAACTCTCCCCTGGAAACTGTCGGCGGACTTGAAGCGGTTCAAGTCGCTGACGATGGGGCATCATTTGATCATGGGGAGGAAGACTTTCGAATCGATTGGGCGAGCGCTTCCGGGACGTACTTCCATTGTCCTCAGCCGTCGGGGGACAGGATACAGGGGACAGGGGACAGGGGATGCGGACTGTTTCCTGTCTCCTGTCCCCTGTTCCCTTCTCTACGCCGAGACACTTGCTACCGCAATCCAACTCGCCGAAGCCGACTCCGAAGTCTTCATCATCGGCGGAGCTCAGATCTACGAGCTGGCACTGCCGCGTGCCGACCGCCTCTATGTCACGCATGTCGAAGCCGAAGTGGAGGGGGACACATTTTTTCCCGCTTATGATCCAGATGAGTGGCGACGGGTTGAGGAAACCGTGCATGCAGCAGATACTAAGAACGAGTTTCCGCACCGTTTTTGCATCTATGACCGAATATTCCCCTCTCCAACGAAATGAATCATGAACGAGCTTGTCCTCGAACTCCTCGCCCTCAATCAGAAGCTGCTCGAATCCATTGTCGGCGGCGACTGGAAGACCTACGAAACGCTTTGCGATCCCTCCATCACCTGCCTGGAGCCGGAGGCCCGCGGACAAGTCGTGGCAGGGATGGCCTTTCACAAATACTACTTCGACCTACCCGGCTCCCCCCAAAAGCCGGCCAAAAACGTCAGCATGGCTCAGCCCCACGTCCGGTTGCTGGGGCATGAAGGGGCCGTTATCAGTTACGTGCGGCTAACGCAGTCGCTCGACGCCAGCGGTTCGCCGCAGACGGGACGGATGGAAGAGACCCGGGTCTGGCAAAAAATCAACGGGGCCTGGAAGCATGTTCATTTTCACCGTTCGCCGGGAGCCTAGGTTGGTGGCAGGCGGGCCACTCGTGGATTACAGTTTGGTGTCCGACAATTTCGTGATTGGACTTCGAGGTGGAGAAATCCCATGCGAGCAACGACCGCCGTTCTGATGATTCTGGCGAGCATGGCTGGTTTGTTCTCACAGGCCGGGGCTGCTCCGCCGAAGAGGGTAAAGTTCAAAGGGCAAGTTGCCGCGGTTTCGCCGGGCAAGATACTGATCACCGATGAACAGGCCAAGGTCCGGACCTTCAATATCCTGCCAGATAAAGAGGTGAGCATCGCCGTGAAAGGACAGGTGACGCTGGCCGACCTCAAGCCAGGAATGCTCGCCCGGGTCGAAGGAACCCTGCAGATGAACGCCCTTGAGAGGGAAGTTGCGAAGATTACCGTCTACTCATTAAGCGACGGCTATGTGGCGGGCATCCTCCAGGACTCCGCGGACCAGCCAGCGGTGGTTACCGGCATCGTGAAGCTGCTCAAGGACGACACGCTGACTCTACAAGCGGGTAAGAAACGAATTACCGCCAAACTCGCCAAGGACGTCGCCGTCGTCGTTGACAGCAAGGACTATACTCTCGCCCCCACTGGCTCCCTGATTGACGCCGACGGCTACGAGACCAAAAACGGCTCCGTGAATGCCAGAAAGATAGTCATCACGATCGGCGAGGTTGAGAGGAAGGAAACCAAGCCGCAGGAAGCGAAGACCGCCAAAGCGGAAAAAAAGAAAGCGAAGAAGTGAGCCACGGATCCCGGCGCGCCGGGACGGATCGACACGGATTTGTTTACGCCCATTTCCATTCCTCTCATATTATTCTGTTCCCCATTATTCTGTCCCAAAAACTCCTGTCTCAAAAAAGGCACCCATGTTCGCACGATTGACCCCACTGACCATCGTTCTCGCATTTCTCGCCTCGCCACTGTTAGCTCAAAAGGTGGACGAGTCCGCCGCGCCGGTCAAAGTGGTGCGGGCGTTTCCGAATCTGAAGATCACTCGCCCCACCGTTTTCACCACGGCTCGGGACGGCACCGGGAGGATTTTCGTCGTTACGCAACAAGGAAAGATCAGCATTCTTCCCAAGGACCAAAGCGGAACAGATGCAAAGGAGTTCCTCGATATCACGGATCGCGTGGTCTACAAGGATAAGGAAAACGAAGAGGGCTTTCTGGGACTCGCCTTCCATCCCAAATTCAAAGAGAACGGCCAGTTCTTCTGCTACTACACTTCCACGGCCGCTCCCCATCTCTCGGTGATCTCGCGCTTCCGCGTCAGCAAGAATGACCCGGACAAGGCCGATCCGGCTACCGAAGAAGAGCTGCTCCGAATTCCCCAGCCGTACTGGAACCACAATGGCGGGGCAATCGTCTTCGGCCCCGACGGCTATCTCTATATCGCCCTTGGCGACGGCGGAGCGGGCAACGACCCGCATGGCAACGGCCAAAACCTCGGCACGCTGCTCGGAAAGATTTTGCGGATTGACGTCGATCACCATGACCAAGGCAAGGCGTACGCCATCCCCAAGGACAACCCCTTCGTCGGCAAGGGTGATGCCAAGCCCGAGATTTGGGCCTATGGCCTGCGCAACCCCTGGTGCATCTCGTTCGACAAGAAAGATGGCACGTTCTGGTGCGCCGAGGTCGGTCAGGACATCTGGGAGGAAATCGACATCATCGTGAAAGGGGGCAACTACGGCTGGAACCTCCGCGAAGGGCTGCACAAATTCGGAGCCAAAGGTTCCGAGCCGCGGAAAGACCTGATTGAGCCGATTTGGGAATACAACCATTCGGTGGGCAAGTCGATCACCGGCGGCGAGGTCTATCACGGAAAGCGAGTGCCCGAGCTCGAAGGACACTACGTCTATTCGGACTATGTTTCGGGCAAAGTCTGGGCCCTCAAATACGATGCCAAGACCGGCAAAACGGTTGCCAACCGGAGCCTGCAAACCGAATCCACCATGCCCTACATCGCTATCGGCCAGGACGACTCTGGCGAGGTCTATCTCACCGACGCCTTTGGGCAGATCTGGTGGCTGGAGAAGAAGTAGCCAAGTGGGGTAGGCTTCCAGCCTGCCCTGAAGCTTAATATCCGAACGATGAATTGCCGTCGGTCAGAAAACTGAAAACTTAGGTCTCTAACTGGATTCTCGATGTCCCTGCCCACTTCCTTCACCATCGTCACCGCCGGCCCCATCCGTGCCGCGGCGGGGGGAGTGCGGGAGTTGGCGTGGACAATGCTCGGGAACGTTGCCTTGCATGCCTCGCTGTTAGCGGTGGCGAGCATTATCCCCGTGGAAAGCGGCGCTTGGATGCTGAGCGCCGTTCCCCATCAACCCCCCCGTGGAGACAACACGATCCAGCTCTACGCGGCATTCCTGGATGCGGCGGCAGCGAGCCCGCGGGAGCCAGCCGAGGCTCCGCCGGCAGCGGTCATTCAATCATTGTCGGTCACCACCGAGGGAAGCAGCGACCTGGCCCCGCGAAAGCTAGACACTTCGCCTCTAGCAACCGAGCCTGCGCCGCGAGATTCGCTCGCGGAGGCGGAATCACTGGAGGAAGCGGCGGCTCAAAACGGGGCCATCCGCTTGGAAACGACGCGGCTGGAAGTGACCCAGCAATTGCCGCTGCTTGCTGATTCCCCCACCGAATTACCACGCGAAATCACAAACCAACTCCCCGCCGATTCAAACTCCACCAGCCGGGCCACTGCAGCCGTTTCCGCACCGCCAGCCAGCGGCACGCCAGACGTGTTGCCAAGTGAGATTCACAGTCCCTTCCCCGCCTATCCGCCGGAGCTTCTCGCCCGCCGCATCCAGGCCACCGTCGTTCTTCGTTTGAGAATCGACGCCTTCGGCACTGTCGTCGAAGCCGTCGTTCATCGCACCAGCGGCTACGAATCCATGGACCAGGCCGCTCTCGCCGGTGTGAAATCCTGGAAGTTCAGGCCCGCCAGCAAAAACGGCAAACAGGTGGAAACCCTGGTCCTCAAGCCGTTCACGTTTGAGATCCGGGAGTAACCTCCCGTGTCTTTTTATTCCGATCTCGACAATCGATTTTCCCTCGCCCTGCAGTCCGACCGGCCGCGGCTGCGGAACATGCTCCGCGCGGTGCGACAAGCGGAAGAGGCGGGAAAGCCGTTCGACAAGAACCTGGCGAAGCTGCAAGAACTTCTAGAGGCATCGCTGGCGCGGCGGGAGGCACGGGAGAAGACCGTACCGAAGATTGTTTACGAGGAGTCGCTGCCCGTCGTCGGAAAGCGGGCGGATATTGCCGCTGCAATTCGGGATCATCAAGTGGTCGTCATTTGCGGCGAAACCGGCAGTGGCAAATCGACGCAGATCCCCAAGATCTGTTTGGAACTCGGTCGCGGAGTCAGCGGGCTCATCGGCCACACCCAGCCACGGCGAATCGCGGCCCGGTCCATCGCCGCTCGGCTGGCGGATGAGTTGGGTCCGACCGGCAACAAACTGGTTGGCTACAAAATCCGCTTTGCCGATCAGACGAGCGAACAGACGCTGATCAAAGTCATGACCGATGGCGTGCTGCTCGCGGAATCGCAGACCGACCGAACCTTTGACCAGTACGACACCATCATCATCGACGAAGCCCACGAGCGGTCCCTCAATATCGATTTCCTCCTCGGCTGCCTCCACCGCATCCTTCCCCAGCGTCCCGATCTGCGGCTCATCATCACGAGCGCGACGATTGACGCCACGCGGTTTGCGGAACATTTCAAGGTCGTTGAGGCCGGTCTCGGTGAGGTTGGGGCCGGTCTCCCGACCGAGCCCCCGCCGCCGACCGAAGTTCTCCAGGAAACTCGGGAGACCTTCGGTCCACCGTTTCGTCGGGGTCAGGAGACCCGCGCCAAACATGAGGAGACCCACGCCGTACGTCCCGCGCCGATAATCGAAGTCTCCGGCCGCACGTACCCCGTCGAAGTCCGCTATCAGCCGCTGGTAGATGATGATGGAACCGGTGATGAGGAAGGCGACCCGATTCGCGGCGTGGCCGACGCCGTTGAAGACCTCTGCCGCCTCGGCCAGGGGGATGTCCTCGTCTTCCTGCCGACCGAGCGGGACATTCGCGATGCCCATCAGAAGCTCCGCGGACGCAACTTCGCCGGAGGCAATCCGGAAATCTTGCCGCTCTATGCTCGGCTCTCGACGGCGGAACAGAACCGCGTATTTCAGAAGCGCGGCGGTCGGCGGATTGTGCTGGCGACGAACGTGGCCGAGTCGTCCCTCACCGTGCCGGGCATTCACTTCGTCGTCGACACCGGCACGGCCCGCATCAGCCGGTACAGCCCACGCAGCAAAGTCCAGCGGCTGCCGATCGAGGCCATTTCGCAAGCCTCCGCCGACCAGCGCAAAGGACGCTGCGGCCGCCTCGGACCTGGCGTCTGCATCCGACTCTTCAGCGAGGAGGACTATCTCGCCCGCGAACGGTTCACCTCGCCGGAAATCCAGCGGACCAATCTGGCGGCCGTCATTCTGCAAACTTTGGCCCTCGAGCTCGGCCCCATCGACGAATTCCCCTTTCTCGATCCGCCCCGCCCCGAGTCGATTCGCGACGGCTACAAAACGCTCTTCGAACTCGGGGCCATTGATGACCAGCGAGCCCTAACTCCTCTCGGCCGCCAACTAGCTAAGCTGCCGGTCGATCCACGGATTGGCCGCATCATTCTCGCAGCGGACAAGGAAGCCTGCCTCGCCGATGTTCTCATCATCGCAGCCGCGCTGGAAGTGCAAGACCCTCGCGAGCGCCCGCAGGACAAACAACAGGCGGCCGACGAAGCCCAGGCGAAATTCCTCGACGCCGATTCGGATTTCCTTTCGTACCTCAAGCTCTGGGACTTCGTCCATCGGCTCAAGAGCGACCTCACCCGCGGCCAACTGCGCAATGCCTGCCGGCAGAACTTCCTTTCCGAGACGCGAATTCGTGAATGGCAGGATGTGCATCGACAGCTTTTGGACATGGTGACGCAGTTCGGCTTGCGGGTCGGAAAGAGAAAGTTTGACGGCACCGTGGTGACCAAGACAATCTTGCCGCTCCCCACCTCATTGGCAGCACCAAAACAGCCGATGGGATTTGCTGACATCCAAAGGCGGAAGGATCAGCGTGCCAGGTCCGCAGACTCCCCAGAACATCTTCCTGGCTCCTTCTCCACCAACGGCATCTACGCCGCCATCCACCGCTCCCTCCTCGCCGGCCTCCTCGCGAGCATCGCCACAAAAACCGACACTAGCGAATACCTGGCTGCCGGCGGGAACAAGTTCTTTCCCTGGCCTGGCAGCGGCACGTTTAGCTCGCGTCCCAAGTGGATCGTCGCAGCGGAGCTGGTGGAAACGACAAAGCGCTATGCCCGCACCGTCGCTCGCATCGATGAAGAGTGGATCGAGCCACTGGCGATGCACCTGGTCAACCGTTCTCACAGCGAGCCCGTCTGGGACCGCCGCAGCGCCACGGTGTTGGCGAGCGAAAAAGTCACCCTCTTTGGCCTGACCATCACCCCGCGCCGCCGAGTTCGTTACGCTCACATCGATCCAGTCGCTGCCCGAAAACACTTCCTGCAACAGGCTCTGGTGGAAGGAGACTACGACACCAAGGCCCCGTTCTTCGCCCACAACGGGCGGGCGCGAGAAGAGGTGGCCAAACTGGCGGCCAAGACTCGCCGCCGCGACATGATTGTCGAGGACGACGCGATTCACAGCTTCTATCAATCCCGTCTGCCTGCCGAAGTCGTCGATGGTCATTCGCTCGACAAATGGCGGAAGGAAGCAGAGCGGACGAATCCGCAGGTTCTGTGGATGAACGTGGAAGACTTACTTTCGGCGGAAGCAGAAGTAGAGCCACTGGATTATCCCGACAAGCTGGAGATTGACCGTCTGAAATTACCGCTCGAGTACCACTTTGAGCCCGGGGCTGCGCAGGACGGCATTACGGTGACGGTGCCGCGCGAGGCTCTGCCGCAACTGACGCCGGAGCGGATGGACTGGCTGGTGCCGGGGCTGATGGAAGAGAAGGTGGAGGCGCTGGTCCGCTCCCTTCCCAAACAGGTTCGCCGCGAGCTCGGTCCCGCGCCGCAAGTTGCTGAGAAGGTCGCCGGTGAGCTTCGGTTCGGTCAGCGACCGCTGCTCACTTCGGTGGCGGAGTTGCTGACGAAAGCGGCCGGCGTGCGGATTACGCCAGACATGTTTGCTGCCGGCAAGCTTCCACCGCATTTGCTCCTCAATATCCGGGTCGTCGATGAAAAGGGAAAGAAGCTCAGCGAAGGGCGGGACGTGGTTGCGCTGCGCGAACAGGTTGGCGTCAAACCAGAAGATGCAAAACCGGGGGCGGAAGAAGTCGCCTGGCATCGGGACGGGCTCAAGTCCTGGGATTTCGAAAAGTTGCCGCTGCGTTTGGATGTGAAGCGGGCAGGCGTGGTCCTTACCAAGTATCCGGCCCTCCTCGACCTGGGAGAAAGCGTTTCCCTGCGACTCCTCGATAGTGCCGCCGACGCGGAAAAGCAAACTTGCGGCGGCGTGCGGCGGTTGTTTGCCATTGCCGAGAACCGTGAACTCAAAGCGCAAGTCCAGTGGTTGCCGTGGATCGACAAGCTCAAGCTCTGGGGCGCACCGCTGGCGAAAGAGCGGCCGCTGACTGAGCAGCTCATGGACCTGCTGGCCGACCGGGCGCTTTTCGGCGATGGATTATTCGCCGGCCTCCCCCGCAGCCGCATCGATTTCGAGGAGCTGGTCCGGGCCCGCCGCAAGCACATCGTCCCCGCGGTGCAAGAAGTGACGAAGTTAGTCCTGCCACTCTTTGAAGCCTATCACGAAATCCGCCTCGCCCTGGAAACGGCCCGCCCAGCCGCCTGGAAGTTCGCCCTGGACGACATCCGGGACCAACTCGCCCTCCTGCTGCCGCCAAATTTCCTCACGGCCCAGCCCTGGGAATGGCTGCAGCACATTCCCCGCTACCTCAAAGCCATCTCCCTGCGATTCAAGAAACTTTCCACCGCTCTCGCCCGCGACAAGACGAACTACGATCTCATTGCTCCCCGCGGCAGAGCCTGGAAGGAGCGAGTTACGCGGCCGTTCACCACGGATGCCGAGCAGGAACAGCTCGCGATCTACCGCTGGATGCTGGAAGAGTTGCGGGTATCGCTGTTCGCGCAGGAACTGGGAACGAGTAGCCCGGTTTCACCACAGAAGCTCGACAAACAATGGGAAAAAGTTGGCAGCTAATCCCACGACCACCGCTTTCTTCCGTTCTCTCCACTTAATTCTCCGCGCATCGGTCGCTCCGCGCCGTTTCTGTCGGAAGAAATCGCTTGCCGGCTTGGGCGTATCCATGTCGGTCTGTTGGGCGTTTGTTTCGATTGCCGCTGAGGCGGAGCTTCCAGGAAGTGCGTTCCCAGGCAGAGCCTGGGAACGAGAACGTCAGGCTCCCTTCCCATAACTCTCATTCGCCGCGGCTACACTTGCTCCCGAAGTGAATCTGTATTTCTGCTCGGCGAGGAGTTGTTCCAGGGCGGAGAGGAAGAGGAGGACGTTGGCGGGGCGGGAGCCAAAACCCATGAGGCCGATGCGCCAGACTTTGCCATTGTAGGCCCCGAGCCCCGCGCCGATTTCGATGCCGAAGCGGGTGAGGAGCGCCGAGCGGACCGCGGCGTCGTCTACCCCTTCCGGGACCGTGACCGCGTTGAGCATCGGGAGCTGGTGCCCTTCCTGGGCGGAGTACTTGATGCCGATGGCGGCGAGGCCCCCTTTGAGGGCCCGGTGGTTCCGCAGGTGGCGGGCGAAGCAGTTTTCCAGCCCTTCCTCGTGAATCAGGCAGAGGGCTTCGTAGAGCCCCCAGGTCATGTTGATCGGGCCGGTGTGATGATAGACCCGGTTCTGCCCCCAGTAGTTGGCGAGCATCGAGACATCGAGATACCAGCTTTGGACCTTGGTCTTGCGGTTCATGATGACGTCCATCGCCCGCGGGCTAAAAGACGTTGGCGAAAGTCCCGGCGGGCAGCTCAGGCACTTTTGCGTGCCGGAATAGATGGCGTCGATGTTCCAGCCATCCACTTCGACGGGGACGCCGCCGAGGGCCGTGACCGCATCGACCAGGAGCAGCGCCCCTGCTTCGTGGACGACTTTCGAAATCTCCTCGATCGGCTGGTAAGCGCCGGTCGAAGTCTCGGCCATCACGATGCCGACGACCTTCGGCTTCGCGGAAGCGAGGGCGGCTTTCAAATCGGCCGGTGTGAAGACTTCCCCCCACGGCCTTTCGACTTTGGTGACGGTCGCCCCTGCCCGCTGGGCCACGTCGAGCATCCGGCCGCCGAAGACGCCGTTGACGCAGACGATCATCGAGTCCCCCGGCTCAATCAGGTTGACGACCGTCGCCTCCATCCCCGCGGAGCCGGTGCCGCTGATGGCCATCGTCATTTGGTTCTTCGTCCGGAACAGCATACGGAGCATCTCCTGCAAGCCGTTCATGATTTCCAGGTAATACGGATCGAGATGGCCGACCGTCCCCTTGGCCAGAGCCTGGAGCACGCGGGGATGCGTGTCGCTGGGACCGGGGCCCATCAGCACGCGGACGGGAGGGTTGAGGGTGGGGAAGGTGGGCATGGGAAACTCGCAGATGGTAGGGAGAGTTTGCTCGGTTCTGGAGGCGGGATCCAAGATGGCGGGTCGAACACCAGTGCTTCGACGATTAGCAATCGCTGCCAAATCGATTCATGGTCCAACACCCGCCGGGACTATGGAATGATACCCAATGGCTGGTCCGTGAGATATCACGTACATCCTGTTGTTGACGACTCTTGGCACCGCTATTCTGCGTAGGCTCGTAGGGACGAATTGAGTTCTTGGCATGAATTTGACTCGGGGTATTCCGGAGGGAAAGGAGGTCGCATGCAGACAATCGGCGTGGGCATGGTCGGCAGTGGCTTCATGGGACTCACCTATAGCGAGGTTGTCGCGCGGCATGCTGTCGGCTGCCGGTTGGTGGCCGTCACCGGGGGTCGTCGCTCGGAACAGCTTGCGAAGGATTATGGCGTCGCCGCCGAGACCTCGATCGATGCGCTACTGGCGAGGGACGATGTACAGGCGGTGGTGCTCGCCACGCCGGACCAGAATCGCCTGGAATTGACTGCGAAGGCGGCCGCGGCGGGAAAACATGTTCTGGCCGAGAAGCCGATGGCACCCACGGTCGCGGAGTGCGACCGGATGATCGCCGCCTGCACAGCGGCTCGCATCAATCTGGCGGTCGTCAAGACGGAGCGATTTCGCAAAATCACGCGGAAGGCCAAAGAGCTCATCGACCAGGGAACCCTCGGACCGTTGCAGATGCTCCGCACCGTTTCGGCATTTCCCTTGCCGCTGGCCAAACAACTATTTGAAGAGCGGCAATGGATGGCCGACCCTCGAAGTGGCGGCCTGTTCATGGGGATGGCTTCCCACAACACCGATTTTCTCCGCTGGCTGACCGGTCGAAATGCCGTCAAAGTATTCGCTCAGGCGACAACCTTTAGCGATCTACCTGGCCCGCCGTTGTCGGTCATGGCGCAGATCGTCTTTGAGGGAAACATCATGGCCCAGATGTGGATCACCGCGGAGCTCCCCAATCCCAGCCTTCCCAGCAGCGAGGTTCGGTTCCAGGTCTTTGGCCGCGATGCCATGATCGATCTGGAAAACTTTGAGTACCTTGATGTCGGCCAGGGAGAGAAGTGGGAACGGATCTACACGCCCGAACGGTTTGACTATCTGAAAGAACCCAAGTCCCCCATCCGTCTGTTTCCGCATATTGGCGTGGTCCAGGAGTTCATCGACAGCATTCGCGAAGAGCGTCCACCGAAAGTTGGGGGAACGGAAGGCCGGGCGGCGGTTGAAATTTGTGAAGCGTGCCTGATCTCGGCCCAGACGGGCCAGGCCGTGTCGTTGCCGCTCTAGAAACGTGTGGCGGCTTTGGGGGAATTTCATGAGCGATCCGAAGATCGATTCGCCCTCGGCCTGTCTTCTTCCCTGGCCCCAGCAGCGCAGGAACTTGATCCTGTTTGCGATCTGCACAGGCACGCAATACCTGGCGGCTCCGGTGCTCTATGTCGGCATTACCCAGGCCTCGCTGTGCCGCCACCTCGGTGCTGACGCCCGCACCTCGAACCTGCCGGGAACACTGTTCTTCGCCATGACCGCCATGCCAGCGCTGCTGGCCTGGCTGTCGCCGCGAGTCTCATCGCTCAAACGCAATCTGAGTCTTTGCTACGGAATATCCGCAGTGATGTTGGCGACGCTGGCCGTAACCCTGGCCTCCTCCGCCTCGAACGAAATCAAACTAGCCATGATTATCTTGCAAGGAGGGGTTTCGGGAGCAGTCATGCCGGCAGCTATCGCTCTGCTTTGGGAAGTGGTGGGGCGCGGTTCAGACGAATCGCGCCGCGGCTTGGCGCTCGGGCTGGCCTTCGGAGCCGGCCCGCTGTTGGCGGTGCTCGGTTCATTCGGCCAGACGGCGCTGCTTGGGGGCGATCTGTTTGGCCTGCACTTCAAGGGTCTCGCATTTCCCACCAGCTTCATCATCCTGTTTGCAGCCGGTGCGCCGATCATGGGCCTGGCGGCCCTGTTCTCGCAGTTCTTTCACATCGTGCCAGTCCAGCACGAGCCCGCACGAGCGCCAGTTTCCGAGGTCATCGGGCTGCTGCTGGGGCTCCCTTTGATGTTCGCTTCGGTGGCGCTCATGCACTTCTCTGGCCACTCGGCGAATGGGGAAAGTCCCGAGTCGGCGGCGCTGCTGCAATTCTTGGGATACTCCTGCGCAATCGGCGCGGCAGCGGCCTTCATCTATCATTTCCGCGCGATCTTGCGGCAGCGAGTGCTCTTGCTGGCAACCGTGGTGACAATTCTCGTTTACGCCGGGAATGTCATTCCGTCGAACATGAATTTGTACTCCGAGGAGGTGCTAGGTAACCTTCCCGAGAAATTTGCCGGACCACAAAACATGCTTCGGTTCGGTTTCAAGGTTGTCACGGGGATCCTGCTCGGCTGGGTGCTTACCCGCACCAACCCGAAGGTTGGCATTCTAACAACCGCGGCGATTTTCCTGGCCGCTCAGGTCTGGGCGATCTTGGTCACCGGTCCTTGGTATCTCGTTGCATTCGGCCTGCACGGAGCGGGGGAATTGGTCGGCGTCTATGCGCCGAACTACATCGTCTCGGCTTCCAGACGGGACCAACTGCGGAAAAATATGGCCTTCGTGACGATGCTCATGGTCCCGGCAGCGCCGGCTGGTTATCTGTATGGCGCAATTGTCGATGGCGTGAAAGACGCCGACTGGACGTTCTGGGGCATGAACAGTGCCACTTTGGGATTTCGGATAAGTTTTCTCGTCTGTGCCCTATTCATTTTGAGCGGTATCGTTCTGGCCGTCGCCCTGCTGCCGGCCAAACCCAAGCCCAATTGAGATGAGAATCTATGCCTTCTCTTAGAATTATCAGCACCGGTCGGCTCGATGAACGCGAATCGGCGTTTCCGCAAGCAGTCCAGCTCCCCAGCGGCGACATTCTCTGTTCGTTCAGCGTGGGCGGCGGTCAATATGTGCATGGGGGATCGGACTGGGTCCGCTCGACCGACGGCGGCCAGACCTGGCATTTGGCAGGACAGCTCCTCCCCCCCACAGCCGACCCACCCTCCGCAAACGCCTTAAAGCTGAGCCTCTCCGCCGATGGAAAGACGGTCTTTGCCTACGGCACCCGCTATTGGGCGAATCAGAATGAACGGTTCGGCGAGAGACTGGGGGAAACCGTCTACTGCCGCTCCACCGACAACGGCCTATCGTGGTCCGCTCCCCAAACGGTGCCGATGCCGGATTGCCCCATCGAGGTTTCGCATTCCCTCCGGCCGCTCACTTCCGGCCGGCTGCTCGCACCGGGAGCTCTGCTCGCGGACAAAGACCGTCTGGGAGAAGAGGTGCTGGTTGCCGTTTCCAACGACAACGGCCGCACCTGGCCCGATCGCCGCACGGTGTTTCGCGATCCCGAGGGAAAGCTCGGATTCTGGGAACAGAAGCTGGCCGAAATCGCGCCCGGCGTTGTCATGGCTGCGGCCTGGACCGTGACCCTTGGTGACTATCGCGACCAGTGCAACCGCTTCTCCATCTCGCGCGATGACGGCTGGACCTGGGGACCGCATCAGGACACGGGAATCCGCGGGCAGACGCTGTCCTTCCTCCCTTTGGGTGGCGACCGGCTGCTTGTGCTATACAACCGGCGTTACGGGCAACAGGGTGTGGTCATGGCGCTGGTCACGTTTACCGACACGAGTTGGACCGTGCAAGAGGAAGGTCTCCTCTACGATGCCCGTGGATTTCGCGACGGTCCCGCCGACGCCGCCACGGGAGTCGACGAACTGGCCAGCTTCCAGTTCGGCTTTCCCACGGCGATCCGCCTGCTCGATGGAACTTTTCTGGCCACGCATTGGTGCGTCGAGCAGGGAGTTTGCGGCATTCGCTGGACGAAGCTGGCCATCGACTGGTAACCCCAAGTCTCGCCTGGCCAGCTCCTTGCAAAGGTTTCCCTCCCTCTCGCTTCGGGTTAGGATTGCAGGAGCACTCAACTCCTCTGGAAGGCCGATGAAAGACATGCTCCGCAACATTCCGTCCGTCAACGAACTGCTGGAATACCCGCCGCTCAAATCGCTGGTTCATACCGCCAGCCATAACGTGGTTGTCAGCGGCGTCCGGAGCTTTCTCGATAATCTGCGGACCAACGTGCAGTCGTCCGCGGCGGCAATGAATATTCCGACTCCCAGCGAGCTGGCGGAGCGGATCGCGAGCTGGATCACCGCGGAACAGAAGCTGAGCCTGCGGCCCGTGATCAACGCGACAGGCATCTTGCTGCATACCGGCTTGGGGCGTGCGCCGCTGGCGGAAGAAGCGATTGCCGCGATGAGCGAAGTGGCCGGCGGCTATGCGAGCCTGGAAATCGACCTCGCGACTGGCGAGCGTTCGCAGCGAGTCGTGGCGGTCGAACGCCTGCTCACGAAGTTGACCGGGGCGGAGGCGGCAACCGTCGTCAACAATAACGCGGCGGCCACGCTCATCACACTGGCTGGCGTGGCGACTGGCAAGGAAGTCGTCGTCAGTCGCGGGGAGCTGATTGAAATCGGCGGCAGCTACCGACTGCCGGAGGTGATGTCGGCGAGCGGGGCGATTCTGCGGGAAGTGGGAACGACGAACAAGACTCGCGCCGCCGACTACTCCGCCGCGGTCAGCAGCAACACCGGCGCTTTGCTCCACGTCCATACTAGCAATTACGTCGTCGTCGGCTTCACGGAGTCGCCGCAGCTCCACGAGCTGATCGCCATCGGCCGCAAGCACAATCTGCCGGTCATCGACGACATTGGCTCGGGGGCTCTCATCGATTTGAAGAAGTACGGCATCCTCGGTGAGCCAATCGCCACGGACAGTATCAAAGCCGGGGCGGACCTCGTTCTGTTCAGCGGCGACAAACTCCTCGGCGGACCGCAATGCGGCATCATCGTCGGCAAGTCGGCCCTCATCCAGAAAATCATGAAGCATCCGCTGATGCGAGCCTTCCGCGTCGACAAGCTCACGCTCTCGGCCCTGGCTGCCACGCTCGGACTCTACCAGGATCCGGAAGTGGCCGAGCGCCGCGTGCCGCTCCTGTCGCTGCTCGCCACGCCGCTGGACAACCTGAAGAATCGGGCCGAGCGCCTGGCCCCGCAACTCGCCGCCACTGGTGGAATCGCCACGGCAGAACCCGTGCAAGACCATGCCTATCTCGGCGGCGGCAGCGTGCCGTCGCAAGAAATTCCAACCTGGTGCGTCGCCCTGACGCCGTCCAAAGGAAACGTCAATGCCCTCGCCGCGGCCTTGCGAACCGGCATTCCGGCTGTGATGGGGCGCATCAAGAACGACCGCCTGCTGCTCGACCTGCGGAGTGTGCTGCCGGGGCAAGACATGCTGCTGGTGGATGCCCTGACCGCCTTCGCCAAACCGGCCGCGATGACGGAATCGCTGGCCACGCTTTAGCGGAGCCCAACCAACTTCATGAAACTCCTCTTCCTTGGCACCGCCGGCTATCATCCCAACGAGACGCGGCATACGTCGTGTCTCATGCTGCCCGAGGTCGGCGTCGTGCTCGATGCCGGTTCGGGGATGTTCCGGGTGCGAGACCTGCTGGCGACGAGCACGCTTGACATCTTTCTCACCCACGCCCATCTCGACCACGTTTGGGGGGTCTCGTTTCTGTTCGACACTTGTTATGGCAAATCGATCGAGCGGGTGACGCTCCACGCCGAGGCCGCAAAGCTGGCCGCGATCCAGACGCATCTGCTCACCGAGGATCTCTTCCCAGCTCAGCTTCCCCTCTCCGCCGCGCCACTCACAGGGCCGGTGGACCTCAAAGGGGGCGGAACGCTGACGCACTTTCCGCTCGACCATCCCGGCGGCTCGGTCGGCTTTCGGCTGGATTGGCCGGGGCGAAGCATGGCCTATGTCACGGACACGACCGCCCGCGAGGATGCTCCCTACGTCGAACACATCCGCGGCGTCGACCTGCTCGTCCACGAATGCAACTTTCCCGACGGGAGCGAAGAATGGGCCCAAAAGACCGGCCATAGCTGCCTCTCCGGCGTCCTCAGGCTCGCCCAGGCCGCCGGTGTTGGGCGGCTCATCTTGACGCACATGGACCCGCTGGTGGGTGGAGACGATCCCGTCGGCCTCGCCGCCACGCGGCATTTGTTTCCGATGACCGAGATCGCGCGGGATCTGATGGAAGTGGAGTTTTGACATTGCGATGCACCGTCACTTCAAAAACTCCGGCAAATAATCTCCGCCCCCTGCTGGTTTTGATGACGCCTTTTTCTTTTCCGCCTCCGCATCCCGCAACTCCTGGTAACTCCCGCTCATCAGACGGTCTTCTTTCCCTTCGCCGGCGCGGATGATAATGGCCGATTCGTCGAGTAGCTTCTTCTCGAGCACGTTGATGCCGTAGCACCGCGTCTGACAGAGTCCGCAGCCGACGCACTTTTCTGCCACGACGACCGGGGCGACAAAGCCGGTACCTTCGACAGGCTGGCCGGCGGCATCGACCTCGGTGCGGACCTGCATGAACTCGATGGCGTTGTAACCGGCGTGGACACATTCATCGACGCAAAGCTGGCAGGCTTCTTTTCCGGCATGAGGCAGACACGTCTTGAGATTAACTTCCGCCAGACCCATCCGGGCGACCTTTTTCTCCGCCAGTGGCAGAGCCCGAATCGCGCCGGTGGGACAGACCTGGCCGCAGTTGTTGCAGCTCGATTCGCAGCCGGCCCAGTCGGCAACGACTTGCGGTGTCCAAAGACCTTCCAACCCTTGCTGAAAGCCAAGCGGGTGCAGGACGTTGTTGGGGCAGGCTTTGAAGCACTCGCCGCAGCGGATGCAGAGCTCCAGGAACTGCCGCTCGGGAACGCTGCCGGGAGGGCGAACGGGACGGGGCGAATTCGGATCATCGAGATTTGCGCCGCTCAACTTCGTCCCGAGTGCCAGCGCCGTTCCACCGACGATGCCGGCCGCGGTCCCCGCCGCCAGGGAGATGAATCCACGCCGGCCAATCGCCGTCTCGCGCGTCGGCGGGTCGTTCTCGATTTTCAGTTCGACGCGGTTCCACCGCTCGACGAACTTGATGGCCTGCGTGGGGCAGACGCCGCCGCAGCTCTGGCAGAGAGTGCAATCGGACGTGCGCGTGGTGAAGTCCGGCTTGATGGCGTCGAACGGGCAGATTTCCACGCACTTGTTGCAGTTGATGCAACTGCTTTCGACCTTCCGCTCGCTCACTCGCAGCAGATTGCCCAGCGAAAAGACCACGCCGCTGGGGCAGACGTATTTGCACCAGAACCGGGGCTTAAAAAAACCGAGGCCGAGGACAGCGACGAACAGCACCAGCGACAGCAAGTGCCCGGCGTTCATCGGCGGGACCTGATGCCAACCGCGCTCCAGGCCGGTTTGCAGCGGGTCGAAGAGAAACAGCAGGCCGCGGGTGATGACGGGGATCGCCGCGACGAAGCCGGTGACGAGCACGCCGAACATCGAGGCCACCAGCGTCCCCAGCAGCAAATAGTATTTGATATGCACCCACCAGCCGTCGTCCGCCACGCGGAAGCGAGTGACTCGCTTGCCGATGGCCCAGTCGAACAAGTCAATGAGCGTGCCGAGCGGGCAGAGATACCCGCAAAAGCCGCGGGGGACGATGACGCCGACCGCCAGGATGCCAACGGCAAAGATCAGCGACCAGGCCCAGGTGCGGGAAGCGAGCGACGTGGAGATGGCGACGAGCGGGTCGATAATCAGGAACGACTCGGCGTGGATTTTCTCTTTGGCCGCCAGCGAGTCCGCATAGTGGCTCGGCCACTTTCCCGGTGGGTCTTGCGAGAGGTCCCACGGCCCGCCGAGGCTGAAGCGGAGGTCTTCAAGCTTCTCGGGCGGAACATTTTTCTCTGCCGCGAGGACGATTCGTCCCTCCGCCGCCTCATTCACCCGCCAACTGCCCTGGTCGGCGGCGTAGACGATCATTCCCGGCTTAAGGCCAACAATCTCTCCTTGGGGCTTCTCCAAGATAATCGCCTGGTCCTCCGCAATCTTGGTCGGCTGCCATGCCGTCCAGGTCTGGCTCGGCCGGGCGGTGTAGGGGTAACAGACGTAGTAGAAGAGGACCAGAAACAAAACAAAGCAGACCCCCTGAATCACCCTTCGCCACGGCGCCGCCACCCAGCTCGGCCCCAGCCACTTGAGCGTCCGCCGCACCAGCCCCGGCTGGCCGGCGACCCGGTCGGCAAACAGATTGGCCGGCAGGATCTTCCTCGCTCCGCGCAGCAGCCAGCCGTCCCGTGGCGGCGGGGCGTTCTTTTTTGCCTTACGCAAAAACGGCAAGAAAATGTCCAGTCGCATGCAACAACCTCCCTCTCCCTTTGGGAGAGGG
>SXOA01000202.1 GCA_005778405.1 Planctomycetaceae bacterium | reverse complement strand
GTCGAGTTCCACCTCACTCACACTCCAAGGTTTTTCAAGTCCCAAAATCTGCTGATACAATTCGATATCCCGCATCGGCTCGCTCTCCTTTGGCCAGCCGTTTTAGACCGAATTCTACCCACGGAAAAGCCGGAAGGACCATTTTTTTATCCGACGGATATTTCCAGTACCACCAGTTGTTCCCGCAGCCGCCGCCGGGCCCGATGCAGACGGGCCTCGATCGCGCTGTGGCTGATTCCCAGGTGGGTGGCAATCTGGCCGTAGTGCCAATTCTCCGTGTACTTGAGCAGCAGGATCTCGCGGTCCCTGGCGGCAATCCGCCCCAGCGCCTGCCGCACCAGGGCTTGCCGTTCGTCCGACAGCAGCCAGCCGAGCGGCTCCTGGATGCTGTGGCCGGAGTGGCCATTTTCGTGAGGCCGCTCGTGCCGATTTTCGTAACTTGTTTGCAATCGCCGCCGCCGCCCGCACTTTCGCCGGTAGAGCAGGGCCTGGTGCACCGCCAGGCGATACAGCCAGGGGGCCAACTTGGCGATGTCCGCCAGCGGAGCCGCCTGCCGCACCGCGGCCAGGGCCACCTCCTGCATCACGTCGTCCACCGCCTGCCGCTCCCGCACGCGGGCAAGCACGATGGTTCGCAGCCAGCGGTCATGCTGGGCGAGGGCGGCTGGCCAGTCGATGGCGGTTGAATTCGTCACGCAGGAACAACCCAGGAAGTGGACCCCGCGGTCTGTCGCTCCGTCAGGGAGTAAGGTTTCCGACCGGGCGATTTTCTTGCCTGAAAATCAGCCTTTGCGCCGTCAGAAGTATCCAGGCAGTTGCCGTAAGTTGTTATTCCAATGGAGCTTGTAAAAAATTGATGCGCTCTATTTTCAAGACAGCATTGGAGGGAATTCTACTTTTCCAAAAAGTAGATGTCCCCATTATGGGATTCGCCGACCCATGTTAAGTATCGGGGCTAGGAGTGGACGGGGAGTTTTTCGCGGCGGAGACTCTCACCACTTGAGCCCATAGAACTCGATCGCTGTTTCGCCCATCATCATGCCCCGCTCCGTCGCGGTGTATGGAGCCAGCAGGTCGTCGGCTGCTCCCTTCCAGCGCTCGTAGGAGCCGGCGAGGAGGCAGACCGGCCAGTCGGAGCCGAACATGCACCGCTGGGGGCCGAAGCACTGGATGGCGTGCTCCACGTACGGCTTCAGGTCGGCGATCCGCCAGGTGTTCCAGTCGGCTTCGGTGATCAGGCCGGAGATTTTGCAGTACAGGTTCGAGAATTTTGCCGCCGCGGACAGTTCCCGCTTCCAAGCATCGATTTCGCCGTGTTTGATCCGCGGCTTCGCGCAGTGGTCCAGCACCAGCTTCAAATCCGGCAAGCGGGCGGCGACGGCCGGGGCGTGTCGCAGGTGGCGGGCGAAAAAGAGCAGGTCGAACGGAACCGCGTGTTTCTCCAGCACGGCCAGGCCACAAAGCACATTCTCGCGAATGATGAAGTCATCATCCGGCTCATCCTGCGTCACATGCCGGATGCCGACGAACTTGGGGTGGTCCTTGAATTCAAGCAGTTGCCGCTCGCAGTCCGGGCTGGGCAAATCCACCCAGCCGACGACGCCGGCGATGAACTCATGCTGCTCCGCCAGCGCGAGCGCCCAACGGTTCTCCGCCAGATCGTGTTGCGTTTGCACCACCACCGTCTTTTCGATGCCCGTGGCCTTGAGCAATGGCGCAAGGTCCGCCGGCAGAAAGTCCCGCTTGATTGGCGCCAGGAGCGGAGCATCGAGCCAGCGGTAGTTGAACGGTTGGGTGAGTTGCCAGAGGTGGTGGTGGGAGTCGACTGTCATGGTCTGAATGACGAAACTCGAATGGCGAATGACGAATGAATGCAGAAGAATCTTGTGTCCGTTTTCTCATTCGCCATTCGTCATTCGAATTTCGAATTTTTCTCACTCCATCCTCACGCCAATATGCAGCAGCACGTTCGCGTACCGCTGCTGGTCGGCGGTTTGAATGGTTAGGACGTGGTCCAGCGTCGCGACCTCTTCGTAGAACTTCCATTTTTCAATCGGGTCGAGCGTCAGCTTGAGTCCTGCCGCCTTAATCGCCGCCCGATACTGCGCCCACGCCGGCGGTTCGGCTGTCAGTGCATACGGGCCGGTCGTTTCGTACTGCATCGTGTGGATCGCCTCGACCGGGACGGCGGAGAGGATGGCTTCCAAGACCTGCGTGCAGTTCACGATCCCCGGCGAGAGGTTGAGCGAGATGACCTGGGCGTTGGGGCCCTTCTTCGAGGACGCCGGATAGTTGCCATCGGCGATCAGCACCGTGGAATGATGCCCGGCTGCTCCCAGGATGGCGTTGATCTGTGGATGGATGAGAGTGTGTTTGAGCATCTTTGCAATGAATGGTCGTTAGCGTGGAAAGTAAGTCTTGAACGCCTTGATCGTCTGCTCTGCCGCCTGGTCCGAATCGGGATACGGCAGCGCCTCCGCACTGCAATAGCGGTCGTAGCCGGTCTCCCGCAGGGCCGCGGCGATGGGAGCGTAATCGATGTGCCCGAGTCCCGCCGGCCGCCGATTGGAATCGACGAAGTGGACGTGACCGATGAACCCCTTCGCCTCGCGGATGGCAGCCGGCAAATCGGTCTCTTCAATGTTCATGTGGAACAGGTCGGCCAGCAGCAGCACGTTGCAACTTCCGAGCGGTCGCAGAAATGCCGCCCCTTCCACGATGCTCGTGATCAAATTCGTCTCATACCGGTTGATCGGCTCATACAGCAGCGGCACACCATATTTCCGGGCGTGGCTGCCGAGCTGCTGAACGGCTTCCGTTAGATAACCCAGCGCAGCTTCCCGCGTCACTCCATCCCCGTGCCGCCCTTGCATCGACCCGATAATCGCCGGCGCACCGAGCGGCCCCGCAAAATCGATGATCGATTTCACAAAGTCCCTGGCCTTCTGCCGCACCGCCGCATTCCCATCCGTCAACCGCAGCTTGTGCTTGACCCATCCCGCCCCAGTCCCGACCGCGGCCAGCGACAGCCCGTGGTCGCCAAGTAACTCCTTAACATCACTGGCCTTCAGCGCCTCCGGCCCCGGCGGAAAAATCTCCACGGCATCAAAGCCCAGGTGCTGTGCCTTGCGGACGCTCCCCACCAGGTCATCCCAAAACACAAACGGCCCCCCGCGGGCTTCGGGGACCAGGCAAATCGTTACGGCTGACTTAATCATGCGTCCATTCTGCCAAGGCCAGCGACGGGCGTCAGCCCCCTATGAATGACCAAGCACCAATGACCAAGCACCAATGACCAAGGGGAGAGAGCAGTAATATTCATTGGTCATTGGGACTTGGTCATTGGTCATTTCCTACGTCAGCTTCTTCTTCAGCCGCAGCGAGCTGAACACCATCATCCCAATCGCCATGCACCACAGCACCAGCGAGTGCTGCCACAATTCCTGCCAGCCGCCACCCCGCAGGATCACGCTTCTGCTGGCGTCGATCAGCCAGGTGGCGGGAATGCAAACGGAAACCTGCCGCAAAATCCAGGGCATCGAGTCGAGCGGGAAGACGTAACCCGACAAAAACACACTCGGCAAAAACGTCCCCATCGCCAGCTGCCCGGCTGCGTCCACGCTGCTGGCCCGGGTGGAAATCCAGAGGCCGACGCCCAGCATCGTCAGCACGAACGGAAACGTGATGAGGAGCAGCGTGATAAATGCCCCGCGGATCGGCACGAAAAAGAAAATCCGCATCAGGAAGGCGATCATGCAGAATTCCAGGTTCGTCAGCACGATATACGGCACCATCTTGCCGAGAATCAATTCGCTCCTTTTGACCGGCGTCATGAAGAGCTGCTCCAGCGTGCCGGCCTGCTTCTCGCGGACGATGGCGTTGGCGGAGAGCATCGTCGCCATCATCTGGCACATCACCACCATCAGGCCGGGGATGAAAAAATTTGCGCTCCGCGTATCCGGGTTGAACAGCACCCGCGGCCGGGCCTCGATGGGCAGCTTCTGCCGGTCCCCCAGCACGCGGATCAGCGATTCCCGCAGCGTGATCGCGTTGCTGATGTTCACCGCCGAGGCCGCGATGCTCGATTCCGTCCCATCCACCAGCACCAGGATTTGCGCTGTCTCGCCGGCTTGCAACCGCTCGGAATAGTTCTGCGGAATGATGATGCCAATCCGGGCCTCCCCCGCGACGATGAGCTGGCTCGCCTCCTGCTGCGAATAGGCCCGCCGGACCAGCCGGATATCCTGGCTGTTCTCAAACTGCTCCAGCAGCCGCCGGCTCTCCTGGGTGCCGGCGTAGTCCACATACACGGTCCTCACATGCCGGACGTTGGTATCAATGGCATACCCGAGCATGAACAGCTCGACGATGGGAATGATCAGCGTAAAAAACAGCGTCTGCGGATCCCGAAAGATATGCAGCAGCTCCTTGCGAGCCACGGAAAACGTGCGTTGGAGGGAGAACGAGGGGAGCATGGGGACATTGTACCGCCCCGTTGGAGTCCCGCCTTCAGGCGGTTCAGGGACAGCCTAACGCCGGATTTCATTTGTGAGAGGCCCCTCAGGCTCCTAGACTGGAGCGAACTAACGGTAACCTGCTCGGAGGTGTGATTTGAACCCGGGTCTCTATGACCAATTATTGACAATCGCTATGGAGGAGGAAGCCAGTCGCATTGGTGATCCTCGGCTGTATGCATTTGCGTCAATCGATCCTGGAGATTCGCACAGCGTTATTGCGCAGTTTCTTGAGCACATGCTGGCCGGCTGCCTGTCTTCCTTTCGAGGTAGCGAAGCTGCGGATCGCCAAAAACGGCTCGTGGATCGCATTCTTGAGACGCTTGTCGATGAAATCGGCGCCGACGCAATTCAACGTCTCAGCATCGCAACGCCCTTGCGCCGACTTCTAGCGATTCATGCCGTGGCTCGAGACACGCCGCTCGAACGTCCGGATACTCCTCTGGCTCGGTCAGCGCTTTTGACGGGAACCCGCCTGGACCCGAGT
Source organism: Planctomycetaceae bacterium (assembly GCA_005778405.1). Classification (GTDB taxonomy): domain Bacteria; phylum Planctomycetota; class Planctomycetia; order Pirellulales; family Pirellulaceae; genus SXOA01. Next base: position 23,676 of record SXOA01000202.1, on the reverse strand, counting down.
CTCGGCGGTCAGCTTTGCAAGGAAATCGCAACGGCTGACCGCGTGGACATCTTGTGTTCATTCATCAAATGGAGCGGGCTGCGAATCCTGCTCGACGACTTCCGCAGTCTCGCGGCTAGGCCGACGGAACATGGACCGCGCATTCGCGTGATCACGACAAGCTACATGGGGGCAACGGACCCACGTGCCATTGAAATGTTGAGCACGTTACCGAATACCGAAATCCGCGTGAGTTACGATACCAAGCGAACTCGGCTTCATGCGAAGGCATACATCATTCACCGAGATACCGGCTTCGGCAGCGCCTACGTCGGCTCCGCAAATCTATCCAACGCGGCGCTGTCCGATGGCCTTGAATGGACAACGAAGATTAGCCAATACGAATTGCCCTATTTGTGGAGTAAGCTGGCCGGCACGTTTGAAACCTATTGGCAGGATGACGAATTCCAGAAATTCTCAGAGGGAGGGCCCGAACGCCTACGAGATGCAATCAGCCGAGAACGCAATAGTGCGCTCACACCGGACGCATCATTCTCGTTTGATCTGCGTCCGTACCCATTCCAAGAGGAGATTCTTGATGTCCTTGCGGCAGAACGTGAAGTCCAGAACAAATTCCGGCATCTTGTCGTAGCTGCCACTGGAACAGGTAAGACGATGATTGCGGCATTCGATTATGCAGCGGTCTGCCGTCAAACGGGATCGATTCCGTCGCTTTTGTTTGTCGCGCACCGTGAGGAGATATTGCGGCAAGCATTGGGTTCGTTTCGAGCGGTGTTGCGTGACCAAAACTTTGGAGATTTGTTGGTAGGAGGCCGTGATCCTCAGCAAGTGCAGCACTTATTCTGCTCGATTCAATCCTACAACTAGCAGGAACTTTGGCGGCGATCGGTAGACGACTTTGCGTATGTGGTTGTTGATGAGTTTCATCATGCCGCCGCGCCCAGCTATCGCAAACTACTGGACCACGTTCACCCACAGATTCTGCTGGGGTTGACTGCGACTCCCGAGCGCTCCGACCAATTGGATGTGCTCCATTGGTTCGGCGAGCGGGCGAGCGCCGAGATTCGCCTTCCCGATGCAATTAACCGCCGTCTGCTGTGCCCATTCCAGTATTTCGGTGTCGCCGACTCGGTCGATCTCGACGGCCTCGCTTGGCAACGTGGCGGCTATCGGATCGAGGATCTCAACAGAGTTTATACCGGCAATGATGTACGTGCGCAGTTGATTGTCGAGAAGGTACATCAGATTCTTCTCAATGCGCAGCACGCTCGCGGATTGGGATTCTGCGTCAGCATCGCTCACGCGGAATACATGGCCCGCTATTTCAATGAGCACGGAATACCCGCGATCGCCTTGACGTCCGAGTCGGATGACGAACAAAGGATCTCCGCCCAAGCAAGTCTCCGAGCTCGCAAGGTGAATTTCATCTTCGTTGTCGACCTCTACAACGAAGGTGTCGACATTCCAGAAGTGGATACTTTGCTTCTTCTGCGTCCTACCGAAAGCCTCACGGTTTACCTCCAGCAGTTCGGCCGAGGGCTCCGACTGCATCCCGACAAAGAATGCCTGACGGTTCTCGACTTCATCGGCGCGCATCGACGAGAATTTCGCTTTGCCTCACGATTTCGTGCTCTCAGCACCAAGCCGGAAAATCGAATCGATCACGAAATTGAGCATGAATTTCCCCACCTTCCGAACGGCTGTGTAGTGCAGTTAGAACGTGTTGCCAAGCAGCGCGTGCTCGAAAATGTTCGAGCCTCGGTCCGATTGCTCAGGCCACGATTACTTGGCAACCTACGAGACTTGGGGCGTTACCTTGGCCGCGCGCCGACCGTTGCCGAAGCGCTCGGTTATCTTGACACTTCGCTGGAAGAACTGCTCAAGCGAGGGCTGTGGTCAGCACTTTTAGCGGACGCCGAATTAGGCGAGTCGTTAGAGGCACCTGACGGAGGACGTCTGGCAAAGGGGTTGGGTCGTCTCTGTCATATAGACGATGTTCAGCAGATTCGTTGCCTTCAAGCTTATTTGACAAGCGGCCTGGAAGCGATGGTTTCCAGTCAAATCGGCGAGTCCATTGTCGAAATGCTCCATGTGACGCTGTGGGGCGAACAAAGCCTGGGTTGGTCGGTACCTGAAGCCGATACCCGGTTACGCCGCAACCGTTCGGTCGTAAACGACTTGCAGGCAATCCTTGAATATCGCCTCGCTCACTCACCCACAAGCCATGCCGGGCGTCTTCCGATGGGAACCGGTGCACTAACGATACATTCGCAGTACACCCGAGACGAAATCTTAGTCGGCCTTGGACATTGGACGTTGGATAAGCGACCTGACCAACGTGAAGGCGTCCTGCACCTATCCCAATCTAAGGTTGACGCCTTTTTCGTCACGCTCCAAAAGACGGAAGAGGACTACTCACCGACGACAATGTATGAGGACTATCTCATTTCCCATGATCTGTTTCACTGGCAGTCGCAAAGTAACACCTCCGTAGAGTCTCCAACGGGACAGCGCTACATTCACCATCGCGCTCGAGGTTACACCCCGTTGCTGTTCGTTCGTGAGACAAAGGAGTTGCCAACAGGACTGGCCGCTCCGTACACCTTTCTCGGCCCTGCTGAGTACGTTTCACATCAGGGAAGTCGTCCGATAAGCATCGTTTGGAAGCTCAAACACCACGTTCCGGCTAGGCTCTTCCGTGTCATGTCCAGACAACATGTCGGGTAAAGGAGCCCTGTTATCAAACGCCCCTCGAAGGGGAAAAAAATCGGAAAATCTTTGTGGCGACCTATTGACTGTGCCAATCTGGTATGTATACTTAAGAACAGTATAGGGCGGAGCTGCGCGTGGAGGCAAGAAGGGGAGAGAAAGAGGATTTGAGATACGGATGATAGACTGCGGAATAGTGTTTGAAGAACAGGTGATTTAATCGATAATATATCCCCCGGAGTGGTGGAGAAAACGATGAATCAAGAAAGAGGGTGAATCAGGGGGATGGGCGAGCCGTGAATCATCCGAAGTGGCGGGAGGATGAGGAGTTAGGGCGATGAGGGGAATCAAGTGAAACAAGAAAACACAGTTGTGAATCGGTGAATCAGGGGGAAAGCGGAAGTCGGAAAGCGGAGGAGATGGCCCTCACCCGGCCTCTCCCAAGGGGAGAGGAGAGATTGAAGATCTTTGGCAACTTGGTTGTGTTGGATGTGTCCCAGGGGGATCTGCGCGGGTTTCTGGGAACGGAGGGGTGTACCAGGGTCAGAAGTTTTCAGTTTTCAGTGTTCAGTCACATCGCAATGATTCCTGACCCCTGACTCCTTCCCTCTACTTCTTCTCCACGCTCGCCATCTCGTCCTTGGGGTTCTCGCTGAGGATCAGGCCGCGGAACTGGATTTCTTGGGGGACGTTGGGGTTACTATGGTGCTGCAAGCCGATGGGCCCTTCGCCGCAGAGCTCGGGTTTGGGGTCGCGCCAATCGGCGACGAGTTGGCCGTTGACCGCCAGGCGGATGCGGTCGCCGATGGCCAGGATTTCCATTTTGTTCCAGCCGCCGTTGTCCGCTTTTTTGGCGAGTCCCTCCTTGTCCTCAAAGACGTTCCGGCGGCCGAACAGGTCGTGGATGCCCCAGCCGCTGGGAAACATGACCAGGTGCCCCTTGTAGGAATTGGGCTCGGTGCCGTCGGGGTTGTGCTGCTTCCCCCAGAGGGCGATGCCGCTGTGCATTTTGGACTCGGCCAGCTTTCCCTCGAAGACCAGGCGGAAGTTGCGGTACTTTTTCTTGGTCAGCAGATAGTTGCTGACTTTGGGGGCGTTTTCCTTTTCATTGCGAGCCACGATGATGCCGTCCTTGACCGTGAAATACTTGGGCGTGCCCCCGGCCCCCGTGTTCCCCTCCCAACCTTCCAAGTCCTTGCCGTTGAAGAGCTTCACGGGCGTTTCCCCTGCCGGGAATTTGACCGAGGCGGACCAATCGGCAGCCGGCCCGGCAGCCTTGGAGTCCTTGTCGTCGGCGCGAAGCGACACGGCGAGCGGCGAGGCGGCTGTCAGCGAGACAATCGCGAGGGAAACGAGCAGGTTCTTCATGAGAGTGGCTCCGGAAGAGGAGGAGAGGGCGGCAGTCTGCCGGCCAAGTATGACGCTTTGCCTGGCGCGGAGAAAGTAGTGGCAGGGGCTCCGAGGTGAAGGACGAAACGTGCCAGGTGTGGCTACAATAGGGAGCTTGAGTTGGGGAACATCGTGAGAAGAGGTGACACATGACGAGGCTCAAGAAAACTCGAATTCAAGGCATTTCGTTGGCAGTTATTTCCCTAGTGGGATTGCTGCTGATGGCACATGGGAACACCGCTTCCGCAGCCGACGCGCAGGAAGTGCAAGTTGGTTTTGGGGAGACGGACATCACGCCGGATGTCAAAGGAGAGAAACCGGTCTGGCTCGCGGGATATGGTCCTGGGCGGCGGGCGACCGGAGTGCACGACCCGCTGATGGCTCGCTGCCTGGTGCTGGGGGACGGGAAAGAGAAGATTGCCTTGGTGTCGGTGGACCTGATTGGGCTGCAATATCCGAACGTGAAAGAGATCCGCAAGGGTCTGGCGGATTTCAAATACGTCCTGGTTTCCAGCACGCACAATCACGAGGGACCGGACGTTGTCGGCATCTGGGGGCGCGGATTTTTCAGCCGCGGCGTGGACGACGACTACGTGGCGTCGGTCGTGAGCAAAGTAGTGGAGTTGGTGAAGAAGACGGCGGAGAATCTCAGTCCGGCCACGGCCGCCTATGGAACGGCCAGTGACGAGACGCTCGTCGGCGATTCCCGCAAGCCGGTGGCTAAGGACGGCGTGCTGCGGGTGATCAAGTTCACCAAGGCCGGCGGGCAAGAGACGGCCGGACTGCTGGTGCAGTGGAATTGTCATCCGGAAGCGATGGGCTCGAAGAATACCCTGGTGACGGCGGACTTTCCGTATGCCACCGTCGCCAAACTGAAGGAGCAGCACAAGTGCCCCATCCTGTATATGAGCGGCGCGGTCGGCGGCCTGATGGCACCTCCCGATGGCCTCATCAAGAACAACGAAGGAAAAGTGCTTGAGGAAGGAGACTTTGAGTACTGCCGGCTGTATGGCGAAGCGGTCGCGGACCTGGCCACCAAGGCAACTGCCGCCGTCGAGCCGATTGGACTGACGCCATTCACCGTTTCCGCCAAACCGATTGCCGTCCCGGTCACCAATCCGATGTATCGGCTGGCGCGGGTTGCCCGGATCTTGCGGCGGGAAGGTCGCATCTGGGAGGGGGATTTTCAGAAGCTCGGCGAGATGGTGAGCGATGAGACCATCGACAAGCCGACCGCGGTCGAAACCGAGGTGGCGTATCTGCGTCTGGGTGAAGTGCACGTGGCCAGCATCCCCGGCGAGCTGTATCCCGAGCTCATCTACGGCACGTTTCAAGAGCCGGCCGAGCCCAACGCCGATTTTCCGGACGCTCCCCTGGAGCCGACGGTCGAAAGCATCCTGCCGGGAAAGAAGTGGCTGCTGTTTGGACTGGCGAACGATGAAATCGGCTATATCATTCCGCGGCGTCAGTGGGACAGCTCGCCGCCGTTCGCTTACGGGCGAAAGTCGTCGCAATACGGCGAGATCAATAGTTGCAGCCCGGAGGTGGCCCCGATCATCATGCAGGCACTGAAGCTGCGGGTGGCGGACGTGGCTGCGCCCCAAGTGCAGGTTCCGAAGTAGCACGCTGGCATCCCACCGCACTGCCCATCTTGAATTGACTGCGCTCCATGGAAGTTCCCGCCGAGAATCCCACCGCCGCCCTGCCGCCTGAGCCGGAGGAGGGCGCTGCTGCTGTGCATTCCCAGAGCGGCTGGCGACACTCCTTGCACAAGTATGGCGGGCCGGCGCTGGCATTCGTCGCCGTGGCCGCGGCCAGTTATTTGTTCTATCTGCAGATCCGGGAGCACAGTCCGGGGGAGATTTGGGACAAGGCCCGCCAGATTCCCCTGGGTCGTTATGCACTGGCTTTCGTGCTGATTGGCATGCACTACGTCATCGTCGCCGTCTATGAGCAGATCGGGCTGATTTATATGAAGTCGCCCCTTTCGGTCCCGCGGCTGACGCTGGGGTCGTTCGTGGCGTACAGCCTGACGATGAATCTGGGCTGGGTCATCGGCGGGCCGATGGGGCGTTATCAGTTGTACAAAGCGTGGGGCATCTCCAGCGTGGCGATGGTCAAGTTGGTGGCCATGCTGGGGCTGACCTACTCGATCAGCGTGCTGGCCGTCCCCGGCATCCTTTCCATTTGGGAGCCGCTGGAGCTGCCGGACCAGATGGTCCACCAGTACCACCTGTTCTTTCAAAATACCAAATGGTTTGGGGTGCTGTTTCTGGCCCTTGGCGCGGTCTATTTGCTGCTCTGCGCCACCCGCCGCGGGACCTTGCGAGTCTTGGGGTTTGAGTTGCAGTTTCCGCCCCTGTGGCTGGCGGCGAGCCACCTGATTCTGACCGGAGCGGACCTGATTGTGATGGCCACCACGCTGCGAGCGCTGATGCCGCCGGAGGTGCAGGTGGAATACGTGCACTTTCTGAACGTGGTGATGTTCTCGATGGTCCTCGTTTACCTGAGCCATGCGCCCGGCGGCGTCGGAGTGTTCGAGCTGTGCATCCTCAAATTCCTCGCCGACTACAATGATCCCGGAATCCCTGCTGCCATCATCATGTTCCGCGTCCTTTACTTTTTGCTGCCGCTGGTGGTTTCGCTGGTTGTTTTGGGCTGCTTTGCGGTGGCCGATAGGATTGACCTGAGCAAGGATTGATGCGTTAGGCATGAAGCCGGCGTTCCGGTTAGAATCAACAGCATGAACACGAGCCCCTCTCCACTTCTGCTTCCGCGCCGCAGGCTGCTGCAACTGGGTGGGGCGGGGATGCTCGGCTTGACGCTGCCAAAGCTGTTGCAGGCCGAAGATGCCGCGAAGACTGGCCCCGCCATCAAGCCGCGGGCCAAGTCGGTTATCTTCCTGTTCCAGTGGGGCGGGCCGAGCCATATCGACATGTTCGACCGCAAGCCGAAAGCCCCGGAAGATATCCGCGGGCCGCTCAAGTCGATCTCGTCGAGCTGCCCCGGCCTGGAAATGTGCGAGCAGTTGCCGCAGACCGCCAGGCGGATGGACAAGGTGACCGTCATCCGCACGCTGACGCACACGATGAAGAACCACAACTCCGCCGGCTACTATGCCCTCTCCGGGCACGCCCCGCCCAGCGACGACCAGCGGCTGCGGGATTCGCTCGACCTCTTCCCCGCCTACGGCTCCGTGGTGGACAAGCTCGCCCCAAACGCCGGCGGCATGCCGACGTTCGTTTCCTATCCGCACACCATCCGGGACGGCAGCATCACGCCGGGCCAGCACGCGAGCTTTCTCGGCAAGGCGCACGACCCGCTGTTCTTTACCGAGGATCCCAACAGTCCGAACTTCCGCCTGCCGGAACTGAGTCTGCCGAGCAACCTCCCCATCGATCGCTTGCACCGCCGCCGCGAGATGCAGAAGCTGGTCGACCGCCAGGCGAAGCTCTTGGAATTCTCTCGCGAAGCCCGCGGCTTTGACGAATACTACGACCGGGCCATAGGCATGCTCACCAGCGACAAGGTGCGGCAAGCGTTCGACCTCTCCACCGAGAAGCCGGAAACGCGGGACCGCTACGGCCGCACGACGTATGGCCAAGGCTGCCTGCTCGCTCGCCGACTGGTGGAAAGCGGCGTGAAGTTCGTCACCGTCTATTTCTCCGATAACATCGGCGGACGCAGCGACAAGAGCGGCGGCTGGGACACGCACGGCTTTGACAACACGCGGATGTATCCCATCGTCGAGAAATACCACTTCCCCATCACCGAGCAGACGCTCCCCACGCTGCTCGACGACCTGGAGGAGCGGGGCCTGCTCGCCGAAACCCTGGTCGTCTGGATGGGAGAATTCGGCCGCACTCCCAAAATCAACGCCAACTCCAGCCGCGACCACTGGCCGCAGTGCTACAGCGTGTTGCTGGCCGGGGCCGGCGTGAAGCGGGGCTTCCTCTACGGCAAGAGCGACGCCAACGCCATGTTCCCCGACGAGCACCCCGTCCGCCCCGAAGACCTCGCCGCCACGATCTACCACCTCCTCGGCATCAACCCCGAGTCCGAAATCCGCGACCGCAACGACCGCCCGCTCGCCATCGCCGGAAAGCCGGTGCTGGAAGTGATGACGTGACCGACCCCCTCTCCCCTTGGGAGAGGGCCGAGGCGAGGGTCTTGGTAACCCGCCGCGTAAGCAAGAGACGGCTAATACCTGCTGGAGCCTTGCGGACCCCGTTCTCGCTGAAAAATGCCACATTTTCTCTCTCCGCTTTTGCCCGTCTGATGCAGCTTTTTAGTCCGAATATTCACTGATTCGGGGCAGTCCTTTCCGTCACGAATCCCGGCGAATCGGTTTCGCAAGGCGTTGACGCCGCTCGTCTTAGAGCTGCATCAAAGATTCGCGCTACTTCAATTTCGAGATTTTCTGATTCACCTCCTCGATACACCCCGCAGGGCTCGGTGTACACCGTGCGTGAATACGCCTCGGGAGCAGCGGGCTGCGTGTGTCCGTATTGTTGACGGGCAAGCAACGACTCCTCGCAGCCAAAGAGCCAGGCCCGAACCCGGCGGCACATCCGACAGATGGAAGCTTGCGAAGTCTCGAATTCGTCCGCCACGACTCGCTGGCTGACTCCGAGGACCACCACACGCCAGTAAACGGCTGCTTCCAGCGACGAAGGGTGGAGGTAACGTTTTCTCCTTTTGCAGTTCTTCATGTTTCGATCTCCGTGAAAATGAACACATGTGACCACGAGTTCATTATACACGGTTGTACACTTACTGGAAGTACCTTGAGAAGAATTTCAGAAAAAATTCGCAGGACCGAGCCACGACTGCACGCCCCCGCAAAGAGGGGCTGGGGACTGGGAGGCTTTTTGTCCTGCAAGTCCCATCCGCAAGGACTCAGTGCCACCCCGCCGCCGACTTTGGCGATATTGGACGGGTCACGGTCTGCGCGATAGACCCAAAACGTTGGCACCTTGGCTTTCAGTCATGGTGCTTGATCCAATTTCTTCGTCCCCCCTCTCCCCGCTTCGGGGAGAGGGGCCGGGGGTGAGGGGAGAGGCGGTGAGGCTCTTCAACCAACTCCGAGCTCCCGCATCCGTTCTCTCACCCGCTCCGGAGTGCCTTGGCAGACCCGCTCCGGTTCGCTCCTCACGTCAAAACCAGAAATCCGCACCACCAGGTAGCCCTCCCGGGCCAGCGCGTCATCGCGAATCCGATCGTGCTCTCTCTCGGCCTGGGCCTGGGTAAGATGCTCCGCCCCGTCGACTTCCAGAATGAGCTTTAGCTCCACGCAGCAGAAGTCAGCTTGATCTAACTCCTTCGTCCCCCCTCTCCCCGTTTCGGGGAGAGGGGTCGGGGGTGAGGGGGAGGCGGCGAAATTTCTGGCGGCAGACTTGCCGATTGCGGACCCATTGCCAGACGGTCCGCGCGAATTCGTTGGCCGTGGCCCGCTGGCCCTCGCGCGAACTCGATGGCTTCCGGGGATCGGGCACGGCCCCTCACCCCCAGCCCCTCTCCCCGAAGCGGGGCGAAGGGAGCCGGAGAGTTGGGGGGTTCGGGAAAATCATCAAGCTCCCCATCGGCTCGTCAGCCAGTGCGAAGAGCTGGGGTCTTGGCGATGGAACATCTTCTCGCAGGTCAGTACTGGCTGTCAAAGGGCGAAATCAGGGTTGTGAAGGATAGTAAGTGAACCTCGCCCTTTGACTGCCAGTGCCACCCAGTCCGCCATTTGCTGGTTAATAACTTCGGTCACAAGCACATTGCCGATGCCCTCTGCGTCCAGAAGAGGTTGGCGTGGCCCGAATTGGCCGCAATCGCAAGATGCTGGTAGTGCTCACTCCAATTAGTACAATTGTTAGGAAGACTAGAATTCTCAACGAAATGCGCCAGTTGGAGCCCTCGCGATGCAAAACAAATGCCCATTCTGCCTAGGCGAAGTTTCAGAGGAATCCGGCTGGCTTAAGTGCAAAAGCTGTGGATCGTTCAAAATCTTATGGCATTTGCGACAGCAAATTGAGGATGGGGAATTGTTTTTGGAGAATCGGCATTTGGTGAGTTGTTGGCTGCGGAATCACAAGCTGGAAAAGAGTCGTGCTGCTCCAAATTTTCGATCGTCAGAAGACGTTCAAGTGATCATCAGCCAGTGTCCTACTCTCCCGCGCGAGCGGGTGGCATCGCTTTTTCGGTGTTTAGTTACAGCCACGCCTGAGCTTGGTCGTTCCGCAAAAGTTCCGATGGCCGACCTTATCGCTGCATCCTACAGCAAATCGGAAATCGAATGTAATTACTTACTAAATTGGCTCAAAAAAGATGAGTATCTTGATAACTATGGCCCAAGTGACGGAAAAATTGCGTGCCTAGTCGCCCCAAAGGGTATTGATGCATTTTACAGTCAATCGTTTGGGCATCGGTTGACAGTTTTCGTCAGCTCGACTTGCTTCGATCTCCTCGACTTGCGATTTGAGCTTGCGGCGTTTTTGGAAAGCAAAGGACACAATGTAAAACTGTCCGATGATCCTGAACGGTTTGCGGTAGATCCCACTGACGACTCAATCGAAACCTGCCTTCGAAATCTCGAAGCATCCGATGTGGTTGTATGTATCATCGACCGGCGCTATGGAGGTCTGCTCACATCGGGTAACCGCGATGGAAAATCTGCCACACACCTGGAAGTGCTCCATGCAAGGTCACTAGCTCCTCCGAAGCCAGTCTTCTACTTCATGCGAGAGCGAGCTTGGCATGACTACGGGCTATTGCGAGACAATCCTGAGGCTAGTGTTAGATGGGTCGAACCCAAAAATCCGGATAGTCGGTCACGTTGGGTTACATTCGTAAACGACATATCTGCTCTTCCTGAACACTCACGATCGAATTGGGTGACATTTTTCAAGGCGTCAACTGACTTGAAAGGTTTGGTGTCAAAACAACTGTTTGACTTCTTTAACCCACGAATCGCGGCAAATTCGGGTTAACGGACCACGAGGGCCGAAGTGCGGCATTTACTTACCCTTCAAAGCATCATTATGTTTCGCGAAGTCACGTACTCTTTGGCGCTCACGGGCCTGCTGATCTTGCGCCGCATCAATCGATGTTGCTTCACTTTCGTCTCGTTCCGCGCCTGGCTCATCTCCACTTGCTCGACGTACCCTGGCCCGCATTTTTAGCAAATGCTGGTTCCGTGGGTCAATTAGCAAAGCGTCGTTGAGGTCACGCAGTGCCATCTGAGAATCCTGGTTCGCAATTTGGGCATCGGCGCGCCGCCAGAAATTGTCGCGATCTTTGGGATTCAAGCGTATCGCTTCTGTTGCATCGCTGATTGAAGCGGTTAAGTTCCCCGATTTTTCATGTAGCAGCGAGCGGTCGCGCCAGTTCTTCGAGTCAGTCGGAGCCAGTCGTATGGACTCGGACGCATCCGCCAAGGCGCGAGTGGTATCACCGAGGTCCCAAAGCATTTGAGCACGGTATCGATATGCGTCCGCACGATCGGGATCAAGACGGATCGCTTCGCTCAAATCTGCGACGCCCTTGTCAAGCTTGATGACCTGATAGTATGCAACCCCCCGACGATAGTACGCTTGCGGGTTACGACTATCGAGCGCGATCGCCCGAGTGTAATCGGCAATCGCATCGTCCAGTTGCATCGGCCAGCGCTTTTCATACGCAATACCACGGCCTAAATAGGCCGGAGCGTACGCGGCATCGAGGTCGATTGCTGCGTTATAGCACGCTATTGCGGTGCTCCAATCTCCCCCTTCGGCAAAGCGGTTTCCCTTGTCGGTTTCCTTGGCTGCAGTTGGGCGCGTGAAATACCACAGTGCCGAAGCCAAAATCAGCCCGACTACGATGATTGCAGACAACCCGAGAAACAACCGTTGTCGATTCATAGGTAATTTGGAGAGAAGAAAAGGGGTCAGGCCTGGGACAGGTCCATATATTGACAAGCCCAGGCGGCGGCTTCGTTCCGGATTGCCTTACTTCTTTTTCTCCGGGGACTTATCTTTTACCTTCGGCTCTGGCTTCTTCTCCCCAGGCACCTGCTCCAACAGCAGGGGAATCGCCACCGCCATGCGGGGGGCGGAAGTGGGAGATTGCGCCAGGATGCCGGTGGAGGAGTTGAGGGTTTTCTGGGCGATGGGGAGGAGGTCGGGTTTTTTCAGAGCCTTGGCGAGGAGCAGCAGGTTGCCGGCGGCGACGGAATTGCCGGAAGGGTGCGCGCCGTCGACGGGGTTTTTGCCGCGGGCGAAGAGGGCTTCGTGGTCGCTGGAGGTGAAGAAGAAGCCGCCGGTCTTTTCGTCGCGGAATAGCTCTAGTTGTTTGGCGGTGATTTCATCCGCCGCGGTCAGCCACTTTTTGTCGTTGGTCGCCTGATGGAGCCGGAGGAGGCCGTCGGCCAGAAAAGCGTAGTCATCGAGATAGGCGTTGAGCTTCCCCTTGCCTCCTTCGTCTCCCGCTTTGCTATAGGTCCGCAGCAGGCGGCCCTCTTTGGTGCGCAGGTTGGCCAGGACGAAGTCGGCTGCTTTTGTGGCGGCGGCGAGGTAGCGGTCGTTTTTCAGGATGCGGCCGGCATCGGCGAAGCCTCCGATCATCAGGCCGTTGTCCGCGGTCAGCATCTTCGTATCGGTCAGCGGGCGCGGCCGCTTGTCACGGGCAGCAAGCAGCTTTTTGCGGATGGGCAGGAGCTGCGCTTCTAATTCCGACTCCTTCAACTTCAACGCTTTCGCGTTTTCCGACATCGGTTTGGCGAGTTGCGGCACATAGTACTTCTCCTCGAAGTTCGGCTCGCCCGTCAGCCCGTACACGACGGAGAATAGGGCGTACTCCTCTTTCGTCAGGAGCTTCTGGACTTCCTCCTTCTCCCAGCGGTAAAACTTCCCTTCCTCGTCCTCGGAGTCGGCGTCGATGGCCGCGTAGAACCCGCCGCTGCTGTCGGTCATTTCCCGCAGGATGCAGTCGCACATTTCCTCGCAGACGCGGCGGAAATCTTCGCGTCCGGTCAAGCGAAAGGCTTCCGCATAAATGCCGGCGAGTTGGCCGTTGTCGTAGAGCATTTTTTCAAAGTGCGGAATCCGCCAGTAGCGGTCGGTGCTGTACCGGTGAAAGCCGCCGCCAAGGTGATCGCGGATCCCCCCCATCTCCATTTTTTCCAGCGTCGCCACGAGCATCCGCTGCGCTTCCTCGTCCTTGCTCCGCTGCACCCGGTCGATGAGGTAGACCAGGTTGCTCGGCTCCGGAAATTTGGGGCGGTTGTCGTTCATCTCGGTATAGCCGAAGCCCCCCCATTTTTCGTCGAACTGGGCCGCGAGGTCTGTTTGCACCGATTCATAGAGCTTCTCGTCGATCGTCGTCAGGACCGCCGGCCGCTTGGCTTCAAGTTCGGCCTTGGTGTATTTGACGATGGTCTTTCCATCCTCGCGGATCCGGTCGGGCGATTTCTCCCAGACTTCTTGCACCCGCTTCACTAAAGTGAGAAAGCCGGTGGAAGGGCCGCGATCGCCGTCGCGGGCGGGGAAGTAGGTGCCGCCAAAGACGGGCTCCGCCTCGGGGGTCAGGAACATGCTCATCGGCCAGCCCCCGCCGCGGCCGGTGCCGGCGAGCTGGTTGTAGACTTGCAGGGCGGTCATGTAGATGCTGTCGATATCCGGCCGCTCTTCCCGATCCACCTTGATGCAGATGAAGTTCTTGTTGAGATAGGCGGCAATCTCGTCATCTAAAAACGACTCCCGCTCCATGACATGGCACCAGTGACAACTGGAATAACCCACCGAGAGAAAGATCAGCTTCCCCTCCTTCTTCGCCTTGGCCAGCGCCTCGTCCCCCCAGGGATACCAGTCCACCGGGTTGTGAGCATGCTGCAACAGATACGGACTGGTCTCCTTCGCCAGGCGGTTTGCCGGCTTGGGTTTGGCCGGGCCGGCGGATTTGGGCTTGGCGGGCGTCGCCGGCTTCTCTGGGCCGGCCACTTTGGCCTTTTCGGTCTTCGCCTTTTCAGCCGCTGGCGGTTTCGCCTCTGGTTCGTCGGCGGTGGAAGACGAGGAGATGGACAGAGCTACGGCCAGGAGGGTTGAGGCCACCAAAAAAGTGAGTTTTCGCATGAGAGAGTCCAGTTCGTAATTGTTCCGTCGCTAACCTGAGATTGTACCGCCTGTGCCGCCAAAATGTCGTTTGAGCCTTATGGAAGAGTCGATTCCGACAGGAAATCCAGACTCCGCGTCCTCTGCGACTCCACGTGATGCCAAAAGGAAGGGAGCCTGATTGACTTCACGCAAGGATCGCCGACGAAGGGGATACTCCGATTCTATTGGTCAAATTCAGAGGGCATCACGCAAAGGCGCAGAGACCGCAAAGGGAAAGCAGAGGAGGATTCGGCTTCGACGTGCTCAATTGCTTTCATGTTCCGTCCGCCCCCCTTATATTCGGTCTAGCCTCGGTCGCCCGTTTCTGGGCAAGCTGGAAGCCTACCCCACTTTCTGCCCTCTGCCCTCTAACCTCTGACCTCTCCGCCATGTCCAAACCCTCCGTCCGCTACCTGGTGTTCGATGTGGAGAGCGTGGCGGATGCCGAGCTCGTGTCGCGGCTGAAGTATCCGGGAGAGAACGTCGAGCCGGATGAGGCGGTGAAGCGGTTTCGGGCGGAGCTGATGGAGAAGAATGATTCCGACTTCATTCCGTATACCTACCAGGTGCCGATTTCGATTGTCGTTGCGAAGGTGGCTGCCGACTTTCGGCTGATCGACTTGATTGCCCTGGATGAGCCGCAGTTCCGCTCGCATGTGATGACGGCCCATTTTTGGAAAGGTTGGGGAGAATATCGCAAGAAGGGGCCGCTGACGCTGGTCAGCTTCAATGGTCGGACGTTTGACGCGCCGCTTTTGGAACTGGCGGCGTTCCGCTACGGCTTGCCGCTGCCGGCGTGGTTCAGCACCGCGGCCAAAACCTACGAACAGCCCCGGAACCGGTACAACGCGGACGCCCACCTGGACCTGCAGGATGTGCTGACGAACTTTGGGGCGTCCCGCTTCAGCGGCGGGCTGAACCTGGCGGCCAACCTGCTCGGCAAGCCGGGGAAAATGGATGTGCAAGGCTACATGGTGCAGGACCTCTTCAACGCAGGCCGCATCGCCGAAATCAACGACTACTGCCGCTGCGACGTCCTCGACACCTACTTCGTCTTCCTCCGCTGCCACGTCGTGCTCGGCCAGCTCAAGCTGGAGGACGAGCAAAAAATCATCGCCGAAACCAAAGCCTGGCTGCAAGAGCGGAGCGCGGTGACGCCGGTCTATGCGAGCTATCTGTCGCGGTGGGGAACGTGGCGGAATCCGTGGGAGGAGGCGGTGCCGGCAGCGGCTCCGGTAGCGAGTGCGGGAGTTGCTTCCCAGGAAGTCACAAGCACGGTTTAGAGTGAGTGCGAGCACAGAAGTCAGAAGTTAAATGCCAAAGGCTAAAAGCTAAAAGTGGGATGGGCTGCGAGCATGTCTTTTCATTACACCTGCGAATGCGGCTTTGCACTCCCCATCGCGGCATCGGCCGCTGGGACATTTGTTCCTTGCCGCTGCGGGAAGCAGGTCAAGATTCCCAAGCTGAGCGAGTTGAAAGGACTCTCCGGCCAGCGCGTAGAACCGATTGCGGGGATCGCGGACTATTTGCGGACGAAGTATTTGGACAAGCAGCTGCCGCCCGATACGCGCTGCGTCGGCTGCCTAGCCAAGACCGACGAGACGCTGGACTGCTGGGTGGAGTGCGAGCGGACGTTTGACCGCGAGGGCAAACAGTGGGGGATGGCGATGCTATTTGTCTTTTCGATTCCAATGTGGCTTTTCGCCCGAATGGTCAGTGGCGCACGGAAGCACGAAGTCGATGGAAGAGAGCTTGTCGTCCGCACGCCGCTGCCAATCTGCACGAACTGTCTGCACAGCACGTCGCGAAGCGAAGCTAACATTCGGCAACTGCTCCTCGGCGTGGAAATCTATCGGCAGCTCTTGGAACGGTATCCAGGCGCGTGTGTCGGGGCCAGCCAAGGTTAGCGGCAATGTGAGCGGGCCTCTGTTTTTGGCAGGCTGGAAGCCGACCCCACTTAGCGGCTACGATGAAGCGTTGCTTCACCACCGCTGCGCTGCCATGCCCGCCGAACCTTCACCTCTCGACTACACCCAGACGCAGTCGCCGGCGGATGAAGCGCGGTCCAAAGACCTGAGCCTGCATCGCACCAAGCCGCCGACTGAGGTGCCGGGGTACCAGATTTCGCGGTTCTTGGGGGCGGGGGCTTACGGTGAGGTCTGGGCGGGGCAGGACCGGAACACGGGCCGCAAGGTGGCCATCAAGTTCTATGCACATCGCCGCGGGGTGGACTGGTCGCTCCTGTCGCGCGAGGTCGAGAAGCTCGTCTTCCTTTCGGCTGATCGCTATGTCGTGCAACTGCTGCAAGTTGGGTGGGATGCCGATCCGCCGTTTTACGTCATGGAGTATGTGGAAAACGGTTCGCTGGAGGATATGCAGCACCGACAGGGTGCTTTTTCCGCGGCGGAAGCTACCGAGATGTTCCGCGAAATCGGCATCGGCATGGTTCATGCCCACGGCCGCGGCGTGCTGCACTGCGACCTCAAGCCCGCCAACGTCTTGATTGATCAAGACGGCAAGCCCCGGCTGGCGGATTTTGGCCAGTCCCGGCTGTCGCACGAGCAGAAGCCGGCGCTCGGAACGCTGTTTTATATGGCACCGGAGCAGGCGGACCTGAAAGCCGTTCCTGATGCCCGCTGGGATGTTTATGCCTTGGGATCCATTTTCTATTGCCTGCTGATTGGGCGGCCGCCGCACCGACACGACCAAGCCGTCAGCCACATCGAAACGGCCACCGACCTGGAAGACCGGCTGGCCCGTTACCGGCAGCTCATTCAGGAAGCGCCGGTGCCGCAGGAACATCGCCAAATCAAGGGAGTGGATGCCCGCCTGGCGGAAATCATCGAGCGATGCCTGGCACCGAATCCAGAAAACCGCTTTGCCAACGTGCAAGAAGTCCTCGACGCGCTAATGAACCGTGAGCGGGCCAAGTCGCGGCAGCGAATGATGGCCGTCGGTCTGATCGGCCCGCTGCTGGTGCTGCTGGTGACGGGATTTTTTAGCTGGCGAGGATATCAGAACGCGGTGAGCGACACGGAAGTCGGTTACCGGCAGTGGGCTCGCGAAAGCAATGAGTTTGCCGCCCGACTGGCCGCGGAAAAGGTAAGTAGCGAAATCGGCAAATATTCGATCATTGTCCGGAGCGAAGCGCTGGAAACGGAACTAGACGAGAAGCTGCAACCGCTGCTCAAGGATCCGGCATTGCAGGAGCTTACGCAGCTGATGCAGCGGTTGCAGGATCCGGAGCTCAATACCAAGGAACGGGAGGAGGAACGCAAGCAAGTCCTCGCCGAATTCATGAGCCATCCCGCGCAGTCGCCGCTGAACGGATATCTCAAGGATCGCCTCAATATCTACCTGGCGGCACTCAAAGACGATGAGAATGCTCCCAAATTCGCCAGCGTGTTCGTGCTCGACCGGTGGGGGAATCAATTGGCGGTGGCGTTTGACGACGCCACCAGTCCAGAAAGTCTCGGCACCAATCTCGCCCATCGCAGCTATTTTCATGGCGGCCCCGCGGACAAGGACAGGCAGCCGTGGCGTCCGGGGGAAACCCGCGAGCGATTGAAGGATACGCAACTTTCCGCGACCTTCAAGAGCAGCAGCACCAAGAAATGGAAGGTTGCCGTTTCCACCCCCATTTATCGAGGAGCGCGGCGAGAGGAACTGATTGGAGTTCTGGTCTACACCATCAACGTGGGAGATTTCGCTTTCTTCCGGTCGGAATATGACATGGACGAGAAGCATTTTGCCGTGCTGGTCGACGGCCGGCCCGGCCCCAATCGCGGCTCGATCTTGCAGCATAAGTTGTTTGCGGAAATCGACAAAAAGGGTGGAAAGCTGCCCGATGAGTTACTGTCCATTCGCGTGCCTGTGGAAGTTCTGGATGGCAAAGTTGACGGGCTGTATTCCGACCCGCTCGGCCAGCATGTGCTCGGTCAGGACTATCGCCAACCTTACATTGAAGCCGTCGCCTCCGTGCGGGCTCCCAGTGTTCCCGGCGTGGCTTTCGACTCCAAGACCGAGGACACCGGCCTGGATGTGCTCGTGCAAAGCGATTACGACGAAGTCATCCGTCCCGTCCGGCAACTCAGCCAGCGGCTGCTCAGGAATATCGTGTTGATGCTGGCCGTGGTGATTGTGGCCGGCATCGCCGTTTGGGTGCTGGCGTTGCGCGTGTTTCGTGAGCCGCGTCGCCCTCGCCCGGCGCTACCGCAACGGGAAGAGCCGACGCCGCTGCACAACATGGCGACGCTGGAAGCACCACGAGAAAAGTAGTTACTTGCGCATAATGCGCATGGAGACTTGTCATGTCCGCTTGTCGATTTGTTCTCATGTTCGCAGGTTTCGTGGGCTTATCCGCTGGCGGTTTCGCCGCCGAGCCACCGGTAACCCGTCCGCCGAACATCATTCACATCCTGGCGGACGATCTGGGATATGACGAGATCGGCTGCTATGGGGCCAAGGACGTGAAGACGCCGAACTTGGACCGTTTGGCGAAGGAAGGAATGAAGTTCACCTCGTTCTATTCGCCGGCACCGGCTTGCTCGGCTTCGCGGTGCGCGATCTTGACCGGCTGTTATGCCGAGCGGCTGGGCCTGCCGATTGTGCTCTGGCCACATTCCAAGGTCGGGCTGCACGAGAACGAAGTGACGATTGCGGAACTCTTGAAAACGAAGGGGTACGCAACCTCGCTCATCGGCAAGTGGCATCTCGGCTGCCAGGCGCAGTTCCTGCCCAATCGCCACGGCTTCGATCATTCCTTCTGCATCCCCTACGCCAATGACCACGAGCCGGAAAGCACGAGTTGGATCAACATCCCCGGCAACAAAGACTGGCGTCCGCCGCCGATGCCCCTTTATCGCAACGGCGAGCTCGTGGAGGAACCGGCCGACCTTCCCGCCCTGCCGCTTCGCTTCACGCAGGAGGCGATCAAATTCATCAAAGAGCACCAAGACCAGCCGTTCTTCATGCACCTGGCCCCGATTGAAACGCACACGCCCTGGTTCGTCTCGCCCCGGTTCATGGGAGTCTCGCAGCGCGGCCCGTACGGCGACGCTATCGAATCGCTTGACTGGACCATCGGCCAGGTGCTCAGCACGGTCTTTCATCTCGGTCTGCAAGACAACACGCTCATCGTCTTCAGCAGCGACAATGGGCCGCTGACGAAGCTCAATCCCAATACCTTCGAGCTGTATCGCAAATACGCCCAGGTGGATGAAAGCCGCACGCACCTGTTGCGAGGGTCCAAAGGAACCATGTGGGAAGGAGGCGTGCGAGTCTGCTGCCTGATGCGCTGGCCGGGAAAAATTCCCGCCGGCAGCGAATGCCAGGAACTGGCGGCCGGTTTCGATCTCTATCCCACCTTTGCCAAAGTAGCGGGAGCGGAGATGCCCCAGGACCGGAAGTTTGATGGCAAAGACATATTGCCCCTGATGACCGCACAGCCCAGCGCGAAAACCCCGCATAACTACTTTTACTACTACCAGAACTTCCGTCTCGGCGCCGTCCGCTCCGGCAATTGGAAACTGTTCTTTCCGCCGACACCGCCAGGACAGAAGGGGAAAGCGGGTTTCGCGCCAGCGAAGCCCGAGCTTTACGACCTGGAAACGGATGTTGCGGAAACCAAGAACGTCGCCACGGACCATGCCGACGTCGTCGAGCGACTCACGGTCGTGGCTCGACAAGCCCGCGAAGATATTGGCGACAGCGCGAGCAGCATGACCGGCAAGAATCGCCGCGAACCGGGAAAGGTGGAGCCGTGACCGACAAGAAAAGTGAAGATCCGTACGATGATGTTTACGGAATGTTACAGTCATTGGGGCTCATCCAGAATAACGAGGAACTGGTTCCTCACGGCCAACGAAAGTGTCCAATCTGCGGTCAGGCGATGATTGTGCACAGAGAATTCGGCATCCACATCGACGTTTGCGACAAGCATGGAGTTTGGCTGGACCAGGGTGAACTACAAGCGCTCCTGACTCGGGCCAAGAAACCTGAATTGCTGGAAGCAGTGAAACAAGCCCGTCGTGAAGGAAAGGAAGATGGTCTGGCCTTTGGATGGCTGTCACTTTGGATGGAATAGAATCTTTATCGAAAACGATTCTTCAGCAGTGAATTGGGTTCTATGGTCATCGATACCGAGGACACGATTGTTGCGATTGCTTCCGCGGCAGGAGGTGCGCTCCAAGGGATCGTTCGCCTCAGCGGGCCGCAGTGCGTAAAGGTTGTTGCTCGCATCTTTACGGCGGACGCGGCAGAGGCACTTTCGATTGTCGAAGTTCGCCGACCTTCTCTTCTTTTTGGTCATATCAAGCTCCCCGCACTCGAATCTTCTCTTCCCGCCACCCTCTATCTCTGGCCCGGAAGTCGCAGCTATACGCGGCAGCCAACGGCGGAGTTGCATACGCTGGGTTCGCCGCCGCTGCTCGAAGCGGTGCTGGTTGAGGCTTGCCGCCAGGGTGCCCGGCTGGCGCGACCCGGCGAGTTCACGCTGCGGGCGTTCCTGGCAGGGCGGCTGGATTTGACGCAGGCGGAGGCCGTGCTGGGAGTAATCGACGCCGGCAGCGAGCGGCAGCTCCAGGTGGCGCTGTCACAACTGGCGGGCGGAATTGCGTCGCCACTCTTCGCGGTGCGCAGCAGCCTCTTGGACCTTTTGGCGCACTTGGAAGCGGGGCTGGATTTCGTGGACGAGGATATCGAGTTCATCAGCCGCGAGAATCTTTTGGCCCAGCTACAGACTGCTTCCCAGCAAGTAGAAAGGGTCGCCGGTCAAATGCGGTCTCGCGGCGACGCAAGCAGAGTTCCGCGCGTTGTGCTCTGCGGCCTTCCCAACGCCGGCAAAAGCAGCCTGCTGAACGCACTTGCCGGCGAAGAAGCGGCTCTTGTTTCGAGCGTGGCGGGGACGACGCGCGACTTTGTCTCGCGGCGGGTTTGCTGGGAAGGGGTCGAACTCGAATTGATCGATACGGCGGGGGTCGATGGCGTTGGGGCAAATGAAATCGCCAGGCATTCGCAAAATGCGGCCCAATTTCAAATCGAAAACTGCGAGCTGCTGTTGTGGTGCGTGGAAGCGGCCGTGGCCGCGCTGGAACCAACGCCCTTGGAGTCGCTGATTCCCGAGCTGCACATCCTGACTAAGTGCGACCTGATGAGCCCCCCCTATGCGGCAAACTTCCTTCCCACCAGCAGCCGTACCGGAGAAGGAATCGCCGAACTTCGCCGCCGCATCGCGGGCGCTCTTGCATCCCAGCCGGGCGAGGCCGTGGCGAGCACCGCGGCCCGTTGCCGGGAGAGCCTGACTCTGGCGGCGAACGCTCTTCGCCGAGCGACCACCGCCACGGAAGCACAAACCGGAGAAGAATTCGTCGCCGCCGAAGTCCGCGCGGCACTTGACGATCTCGGCCATGTTCTCGGCGCTGTCTACACCGAGGACATCCTGGACCGCATTTTCAGCCGGTTCTGCATTGGAAAATAGGTTGCGGAATAGGGAAAAGAAACGGCGAATTCACTTTTCACAAACCCCCATATTGTGAGAGACTTGCGGCCATGTATTCGAGTCAGTCGAATTGAGGAAGCTTTTGCAGCTTGCACGGAATTCTGCACGGAACGCGTTCTGAGCGTCGGCTCGGCAAACCCAGGACGCTTTGGTTAAGTTGACCATCCTGATCCGAACACCATGCACGGCGATCCATTCAGAACCGCGGAGTCGGCGCACTGCTGCTTCATTGAGAGAATTACATTGCTTCTCACCTGTCTAGGCCAGCAGATTCTGGCCGACCCATTTGAATGTACTGAAAGCAAGCTTTGGAAACGAACACTCCGATGAATAACGTTATTATTCTCGCCCTCACCATCACGCTATTGTTGCCGATCGCCGTTTTGCACGCCGCCGATGATCCGATTGCCGTCGGAGCGCGGCGCGAGCTATTTGTGGACCGATTGCTCGTCGGCGAACTCAAGAACAGTACGTTGAAACTCCACGAACCTCAGCTTGCCGAGCCATTGGTCAAGGACGCACGTCCTCAAGGGCATTATGCAACTGTGCTGAAGGCCGACGACAAGTTCCAGTTTTACTACCGTGGGGACAAGGATCCGAAAGTGACTTGGAAGACGCACGGTATCGAGGCTTACCATGATGGCGAGGTGACGCTGTATGCCGAAAGCAAGGATGCGATTCACTGGACACTCCCCAAGCTCGGTATGTTCGAGCATCCGTCATTCCCGGAGGGCAACATCGTCTTGATGGATGAGTTTCTGGTGAACCACAACTTCACCCCGTTCATCGACACGAAGCCCGGTGTGCCTGCGGACCAGAAGTACAAGGCGCTTGGTGGGATCGCGTACCAGCCTCATCAAACATCGACCCGCGCCAAGCGAGGCCCCGGCGGTCTGAAAGCATTCGTTTCTCCCGATGGCGTGCATTGGAAAAGATTGCGCGATGAGCCAGTCGTGCCGGAAGAGTGGGGGAAATACTTCGACTCGCAGAACTATGCTTTCTGGAGCGCGAGCGAGCAATGTTATGTCTGTTACTTCCGCCGCTTCATCAAAGGTTGGCGAGGCATCGCGAGGACAACTTCGCAAGACTTTCTCAAGTGGACCGAGCCTGACGAAATGACGGCCAACCTTCCCAATGAGCATATCTACACCTCATGCACCCAGCCCTACTTCCGCGCGCCGCACATTTACGTCGCCATGCCGACGCGTTTCATGGACAAACGTGGCGCAGCGACCGACATCCTGTTCATGACGACGCGGGGAGGGAATCGTTACGAGCGTGAGTTTTCCGAGTCCTTCATCCGACCCGGAATCGGCAAGGATGGCTGGGCTGACCGCGCGAACTACGCCGCGATCGGCATTCATCAAACGAGCGACACGGAGATGTCGGTGTTTCTCACCGGTGGTCGACGTTATGCGCTTCGACTCGACGGTTTCGTATCAGTAAACGCGCCGCTTTCGGGTGGCGACTTCCTCACGAAGCCATTGGTTTTCAGCGGCACTCATCTGGAAATCAATTACGCCACCAGTGCCGCGGGCCAACTGCGAGTCGAGTTACAGGATGCCGACGGCAAACCAGTTCCTGGCTTCGCGTTGGACGACTGCGAGCCGATCTGGGGTGATCACATCACCCGCACCGTGAAATGGAAGAATGGTGATAATGTCGGATCGCAGGCAGGCAAGACGATTCGCGTGCGTTTTGAGATGAGCGACGCGGATTTGTTCACCATTCAGTTTACTGGGAAATGAGGGCGGTTAAGAAGGTCCACCGAGAAGAGTGTTGTCCGAATTAGACCATCTTTCAGAAGATGCGTTATTGTGACCACAGGGCTTCGCCCCGATCCAAATTGCTTGGGGTGCGTAGTGTAGGGATGGTTTGAGGAGTCTTTTTCTCAAGGAGGTATTGCTGTGACAGCGGTTCCCGCAGGGAACTTGCTGGCCTATTTGGCCCAAGTTCCCGATCCTC
>SXOA01000017.1 GCA_005778405.1 Planctomycetaceae bacterium | reverse complement strand
GAGTAGGGCCGAAAGTGAAGGCCATCATCCCGTTCTACGGCTGGAGCGACCTCACGGACCCCTCAGTGAACTACCAGTATTACATGGAGCTCTTCCTCGGCAAAAAATACGCGGACGCTCCCAAGCTTTACGAAGAGGCATCGCCAATCAATCATGTTGACAAGGGAGATCCAGCGACGCTGCTTTTGCATGGCACCATCGACACCATTGTTCCCATCACCCAGGCGGAAAAGCTGGCGAAAAGGCTGGAGGCGAACAACGTGCCCGTTGTTTATGCACCGTTCAAGGGTGGCTACCACGGTTACGACATGTTCACGGACGCGAATCCCGGTGTGATGTATTTAATCGAGCACTTTCTGGCCGAGTATTTGGCGAAGTGACTTTCGTTAGAAATCGATCCTCGCCCGCAGGCCGACAAGCACAGATGTGTCCACGCGGTCACGGAACGGAGAGATCACCTGCAGGTCCGGCGTGATCTGGCACCACGGCGTCGCCTGGATGTTGTAGTACAGCTCAACGCCATGCTCGTCCTGCAATGGCAACAGAACGGGGGCGAGGTTTTTCAATTCCGTGCTCACGCCCAAGTAAAAAAAGCCGAATCCGAATGTGTCCCGGCAGCCGCCAGCGATCGGGCTAGCTCCGCTGATTCCGGTGCTCGCGAACCAGCGGATCGGGCTGGGATTGTTGTCTGCAATGCCGAGATTGCCGAAGACTCCCCACTTCCGCTGTGGGTCGTCCGGCGAGACATACACGGCCTGATCGAAGTTGTAAGCCACACACCACGAGCCCGTCTGCGGAGTTCCCACGACCACCAACCCAGCGAGCGGGTCCAGGTATGCGGAAGGCGAAATGTCCGTGTACGTTCCGCTGCTGTACGTTCCGGAAATGCCCTGATGGCCGGGCCGATCGAAGAAGTTGATTTGCAGATTTGCCTGTGCGAAGATCGTCGCCCCGTTATCAAAGAACGTGTCGAACCCGCTCACGGTCGGAGTGTTGTTGGTGTCGAACACCGCCGCCGCGAACACCGGCTCCATGTTCTGGAGGCAAGCAAACCCGGCTCCGAACGTCGAGTACGGGACAGTGCGCGCATAGACGGGATTGAGAATCATCGCGGCGTTTTGAAATCCAGTCAGACCACCGGCTCCCGTCAGCGGTTGCTTGAAGTCGTCAAGCGTGTTGATTTTTCCGGCATAGACCAACATGCTCTCGGACAAGAATTGAGTGAACTTCACGCCGGACAAAGCACTGACTGATCCATTCGGCTCTGGAACCGCCAACATGAGGTTTACCGGCATCAGCGCTCCCGTGAATGAGTTGGCCGAGTCGCCGTATCGAGACTCTCCGTGCAGCGTGATGAACGACCCCTTCCAGAGTCCGACTTTCTCACCGTCCAGGTTCAGAATGTAGTCGTTACGCCCGCCGTACTGAAACGACTGTTCCAGCCCTCCGCTGGTCACACCTTGATAAAATTGGGTCGTGCTAAGATCGATCGTGATGCCGTGTTCCGCGAGCGCGGACCGAGTGCCGTACCAACCAGCGGTCAACTTCTGCCGCTCGAGCAACGGTCCACCAAACGGCGACGGCTGGGCTGGTGTCTGGGCCTCCGGTTCTTCGATCGACTGGACGACGGTCGGCAAGTAGAAATCCGGAACCTCGGTTACGGGCGGGGACGTGGACTGAGTCGGTGGTATCGCGAATTCGTTCGGCTCTTGGGCAAGCGCCGTTATGACGACCGTGCTCGTGGCGACTGTCAGCAGGATGTGGGCGGCGGAATGTGCAAGTCGATATCGCCACAACATCGAACAAGCTCCATCTTTGGCTAAAACGACTGCAATGAGCTACATACTCCTCGTTGGTTCGGGTGGCCCGTTCGGATAGGATTCGGCGATCTCAACGATCATGCCTAGAGTATTGAGTGCCAATAGCCGGTTGTTCCGATTGTGGTGATTGTGCAGGCTCAACCAAAGTCGCCCAGTTCGGGGTGGACGCCGTCAGTGTAGGGCTGTGGTGAATAGCGTTCCGCGCTAAAAGGCCACTCGCACGCCGAAATCGATCCCCCACTCGCGGTCGCCAGGGCTGGGCGAAAATCCAAAGCCCGGCTTGGCATAAAAAGTAGTCCCCTTGTTGCTGATGCCTAGCTCCGGTGCAAAATAGATGTCGCTATTTCCGCTCAAATAATTGGTTACGATTTGCAACTCCGGGAGCACGTAAACACCGCTGGGAAAGGCGTACATCATGAAGATCCTCCATTTCCCCAGGCTGATATCGGGCCGATTGTTGTTGCCGGCCACGGAGAATTCGTAGAAATAGAGCGGCGCGAAAATGAAGTTCGGCCGAATCGCATAGACGAAGCCCATCCCCGGACCGAGTTGGAATTTGCCTTTGCCGATGCTGAGCGCCGCGAATTGATTGGCGTCTGGGATCTGCGTCAACAGGATGTTGTCGGCGCTGGGAATATACGCCTCCAGCATCGTCAGAAAGGTGAGCTGGCGGCTCTCCGATTGCCATAAGTTATAGTTCAGTTGGAACTTGAGGTCGCCAATGCCACCGACCTGCCCCTGGACGGGGTTCGAGAGATTGTAGAAATTGAAGGGAATCTCGGCCAACAGTGCCCCGCGGCCTCCCACGACCGGGAATTTCAGCCGCAAGTAGTCGGTGTTGATCTTGTTCCCGCCGTCGAGACGGTAATACTCGTTGCTGACGATGGCCATCCGCACGTTCTGGGCCGGATTGGTGCCGTTATTCGGCTCCCCCCCGCCTTCTCCCGCCGGCGCAGCCGCAGTTTCTTCCTGCAATGCCATCTCATAATCGATCGGGACTTCGTAACTGGGCTCAGAGAGCGGGATATTGCTCAAGAGTGTGGCAGGCTCATGCCCCTGCTCCCCGGTCCAGAAATCCTGCCCCACCCCGGCGCGCGCCAGTAGCAGCACCAGAGAAACGACAAGAAAGAGATTGTTGAGCCGCATGAGATCTCCTCTTTAACATTCGGCGGACGCCGCAGAGTGACTAGAGCGATTTTGCCGATTATGCGGCCGTTGGGGAGTTGCTTGCAAATTGGCCATACCATGTGCAGCGGGGGCTGCAGACGGAAGGGCAGAAGTGCTGCTGGCTCGGACCATGCTTGTACTGGTGACTTCGCCAAGATTGCCGGATACATTGGCAAATTCGACGCCTTCGCGTCCCCACGAGCCCATACGTTTCAGTCACGGCAGGCAGGGCACGTCCATCAATCGTTCAAATCCCTTCACTGGAGTAACCGCATGTTACGAAGTCGTCCCTTTCAATCCCTCATTTGCCTGGGGCTGGGCATCTCGCTCGGCCTGCTGGCGGCGACCGCGAAGTTTGAACCGCTGAACCAGGCCGCAGCCGAACCGACGGCTCCACAACCGGCCGTCGAAGATTCCGCCCCGCCGCAAGAGCCGGCCGCTACGCCAGCGAGTTGCGACGAAGGACTCGCCAAGGAGTCCTTGCTGGTTCAGGCGGAAACGAAAAAGGGAAGTACCCAGCCGACGACTCGCGCCGCTTCCGGCAAGAAACCGAACATCCTCATCATCTGGGGAGACGACGTCGGCTACTGGAACGTAAGCATGAACAACCAAGGGATGATGGGTTACAAGACACCCAACATCGACCGCATCGCCAAGGGAGGGGCGATGTTCACCGACTGGTACGGCCAACAGAGTTGCACCGCCGGGCGGGCGAGTTTCATCACCGGACAGGTCGGCTTCCGCACCGGCATGCTCAAGGTCGGTCTGCCCGGCGCGAAGGAAGGCTTGCAAGCTCGTGACGTGACGATTGCCCAGCTTCTCAAGGCACAAGGCTACCAGACCGCTCAGTTCG
>SXOA01000004.1 GCA_005778405.1 Planctomycetaceae bacterium | reverse complement strand
GGCTGCCGTCACTGAAAGGACTTCCGCTCGCGGAGCGAGCGGACCACGTCGGACACTCGCGGGGCCAAAAGCTTCGAAGTGGATTCTGTCCGCGGAGACGCCCCACGGTTCCAGCCCGGCGACCATCGTCTCCATGAACGGGCCAGGACCGCAAAGATAGTAGTCGTAGTCCACGCCGCGGAGAGACTTTTTGATGACCTCCAGCGACAACCGGCCGCGCAAGTCGTAGTCGCGTCCCAGCACATCGCCGGACGCTGGTGCGGAGTAGGCCGTGACGAGCTGGATGTTTTTGTGTTGTCTGGCCAGCGCCGCCAACTCAGCATTGAGCGGATGATTCTCGCCGCTGCGGAATTGCAGGAAGGCCAACATCGGACGGGTGCTTCCGCTGGTGGCGACCGTTTGCAGCATGGAAAACAGGGGTGTGACTCCGATGCCGGCTCCGATCAAAACAACCGGCGTTTCTCGGCTCAAATCCAGAGTGAAGTTGCCGTGCGGGGCTTTGAGATCGATCAGCTCACCCTCGGCCAGGCGGCGGTTGATGAGACGGCTGGCTTTGCCAAAGGGGAGTTCGGGCCGATCGGCGGGCGGCGGAACTTCCTTCACCGTGCAACGGTAATAACTTTCTCCCGGCGCGTGCGAGAGAGAGTAGCAGCGGATGACCGGCTTCACTTCCCCTGGCATGCGTAGCGAAAGCGTCACGTATTGCCCCGGCAAGAATCGCGGCAACGCCCGGCCATCTTCCGGCTCAAAATAGATGCTCGTCGAATCCACCGTCTCGCGAATCAGCTTCGCCACGCGGAACGTTCTCCAACCATCCCACGCGGAAGGGGGTCGGGAGTCTTTGGCGTCCAAAGACTTCCTAGAAAGAGTTGTCCTCGACGCCAAAGACGCCCGACCCCCTTCCGTCAGCTTCAGCCGCTTAAGCCGGAACAGGGCCTCTTCCCGCCACTGCTGGCGGAGCATGCCGAGGATCGCCAACGCCAGTTGCATGGCAACGAGCAGCGCCAGAGCCAGGCCGAGATAAAGGGGGAAGTCCATGCTTTTCATAAGCTACATTACTGGGGCGAATCTCCAAACATCAACTGCTATCGCCCGCACCGTCGGAAAAACCGCCCTAACCGCGTCCGCTAGCACAGGCCATCCCATGCTGGAAATCGCCCTTCACAACAAACGGCAGCACGAGCAGTTTCCGCTCGCGCCTGGTGTCTGGATGCTTGGCTCCGAGGATGCGGCTGCCGCGGCGGGCGCAACTTCTCGCCTGGTGATTCGGGACTCTCACGTTCCGGCCGACCAGCTTCAGCTCGAGGTGCGCGCCGATGGAGCCGTCCGGCTGACCAACCTCGGCCGCTCCCTGACCTTGGCGGAGGGGAGCCGCGTCCGCCAGGGAGAGGAAGTTTCCATTTCCCTGCCGGCCAGGTTCTTTGTCGCGGGCACCGTCATTTCCCTGCACGATTCGGCCGCGTCCGCGCCGCTCGATCCCTTTCTGAAGACCATCGCTCCCTCGCGGCATACGGACGAAAGCCGGCCATTTTCGCTCGATCTCTTCAGCCGCTCGCCCGCGCCGGAAACCATCGTCCGCTGGTTCGAGGCTCTCAGCAAACTTCAGCACGCCGCGGCCGGCTCGGCGGAATTTTTCAGCGATGCGGCCCAGGCGGTCATTGATACCGTCGGACTCGACAGCGGCCTGGTCCTGCTTCGCACCGCCACCGGCTGGGACGTCGCCGCCAGCCGGCTCGGCTCGGCCGATCACAGCATCATCAGCTTTCAGCGGCGGATTGTGGACATGGTGCTGGAGAGCAAGTGCACCTACTTTCACGACGCGCAGGCCATGAGCGGCGCCGAACTGGCCAGCACCGAGGCGGTCGTTGTCTCCCCCATTTTCAACCACCGGGACGAAGTGGTCGCCACGGTCTACGGCATCCGCTCGCAAGGGCTCAAAAATCAGCGGATTGGCGTGCGGCATTTGGAAGCTCAGCTGGTGCAGCTCCTGGCCGAGACCATGACCGTTGGTTTGGAACGGCAACGGCGGGAAGCGGAGGCTGCTCGCACGCGGATTCTGCTGGAGCAAGCCTTCTCTCCCGAGTTGGCCAGCCAGCTCCAGCGGCATCCCGAACTGCTCGAAGGGCACGAGCGGGAAATCACCGTCCTGTTTTCGGACCTCCGCGGCTTTTTTGAAATCTCCGAGCGGCTGGGTCCGCACGAAACCTATCGCTTCCTCGGCGACGTGATGAACCGGCTGACCGAGGCGATCATGGCGGCCAGCGGCGTCATCATCGATTACTACGGTGACGGGTTGGCGGCGATGTGGAACGCTCCGACCGATCAATACAGCCACGCCGAGCTCGCCTGCCGAGCCGCCCACGCGATGCTGGCCGAGCTGCCGGCCATCAACGCTGCCTGGCGGGAGTCGCTAGGGCAGGATCTGGCCCTGGGCATCGGCATCAACACCGGCCTGGCACGAGTTGGCAACGCCGGCACCCAGCGGCGAATCAAATACGGCCCGCGCGGCGCCACGGTCAACCTCGCCAGCCGCGTGGAAGGGGCGACCAAGCGGCTCGGCGTTCCACTGCTGATCACGGAGCAGACCCGGCGGCTGCTCCCGCCTTCGATCTTCACCCGCCGCTGCTTGCGGGCGCAGCTTTCCGGAGCAGCCGCACCGGTGGACCTGTACGAAGTCCCCCGCGGCCCCCTCACGGCCGAGCAGATGGGGCGAATGCGGGGCTATGAAGAAGCGCTCAATCTGTTTGAATCCGGCGATCTGGCTGCGGCCTCCGACCACCTTGTCACCATGATGCAAACCGAAAGCGACGAAGACGCCGCTTTGCATTTTCTCCGCCAGTACATCGAAGGCCTGCGCCTCGAAGTCAACCCCGCCGCGGGTAGCAGGAAGCTCCCCTCGGTGGTGGATCTGCCCAAGTAATCGACCGCTGAACATGGACCTGGCCTCTTGTTTTCAGTGTTCAGTTTTCAGCACTGAACATTGAAAACGGCTGTTCACCATTCGCTCTTCGGCCGCTGCTGCTTTTCCCTTTGGCGGCGTTCCCAGACTCGCCGGATTTCGGCGGAGCGGTCGATCGAGATCCTCCAGGCATGTCCCCGTACACAAGGCGTTGTAGGCCAGATCGAGCACATGGTCCGACTCGTGATAGGGGAGATGCAGCTTGAACAAGTGCAGTTACTGGCCGATCGCCACGGCCAGCACCAGTGTGCCGACCAACTCCTGCATCAGTCCAATGCCGCCAAAGGCCGTGCCTATCTCGCATCCCGCCAGTTCATAATGAACGTTTTCGGAGCCGTTCGGCAGGCGGCGTCGCGCTATCTCAAGCAACTGGCCGAGATCGGCGTTCTGGAGGAGCGGACCGTGGGACGGGAGAAAATCTTCCTGCACCCGAAGTACCTGCGGCTGCTGACCCAGGAAAGCAATACTTTCAAAAAGTACAAATGAGATGAATTGCTGGAAAAACTGCTGTACGTGTTGAAACGGAGGGGTGTGAATTCAACGCCCTTCTGCTCCCTAACTCCCTTGCCGCCTGGTCGGTTTGTTAGGATAGGCTCATGCCCCTCGTCGCCGAGATTTGCCAGTTCCTGGATTCCTTTGCTCCGCTAATTCTGGCGGAAGAGTGGGACAACGTCGGACTGCTCGTGGGAGACTCGCGGCAGCCGGTGGAGCGGGTGATGACTTGCCTCACCATCACGCCGGCAAGCTGCGCGGAAGCGGTGAGCAAGCGAGCAGACCTGATCGTCACGCACCATCCGCTCCCCTTCAAGCCGCTGCGGCGCTTGACCACAGACAACACGCCGGGACGCCTGCTCTTGGAGTTGATACGCGCCGGGATTGCCGTTTACAGTCCGCACACGGCTTTCGATTCGGCGGCGGAGGGTATCAATCAGCAATTGGCGGAAGGGATGGGGCTGATTGAGATCAGGCCGCTCGTACCACTGCCGGCCAATGAAGCAGTAGACCTTGGCTCCGGCCGCTACGGCCGATTTGCCGCGCCGCTCAGCCTTGCTGAGGTTGCCAGTCATTTGAAAAGTTTGCTGGAGATTGGCGGACTGCATGTGGTCGGACCCGATGACGCCCCCATTTCCACCGCGGCGATAGCCTGCGGCAGCGGCGGGAGTTACTTGGAGCACGCGATCCGGCAGGAGGTCGACCTGCTCATCACGGGTGAGGCCAGTTTTCACACCTGCCTGGAAGCACAAGCGCACGGGGTTCACCTGCTGCTGGCGGGGCATTTTGCCAGTGAGCGTTTCGCAGTCGTCCGTTTGGCGGACGTTTTGGCCAAGGAGTTTCCCACGCTCACGCATTGGGCGAGCGAACAGGAGACGGACCCGCTGCGGTGGTTTGTCTAAGTTGCTGCTCGACGTACTTCGCCAGGATATCGGTTTCGATATTCACCGTGTCGCCCGGAACGAGCTTGCCCAGGGTGGTGACCTCCAGCGTGTGGGGAATGAGGGCGACGCTGAACAGGCCGGGCTGTACATCCACGAGCGTGAGGCTGACGCCGTCGACCGCGATGGAAGCTTTGCTCGCCATCTGCCGCGTCAGCTCGGGCGGAACGCGGAACCAGAAGAAGGCCCAGGCTCCTTCGAGTTTCACTTGTTCAAGATTGCCGACGGCGTCAATGTGGCCACTGACGTAGTGCCCACCCAGACGGTCGCCGATTCGGAGCGACCGCTCCAGATTCACTCGGCTGCCGGGGATGAGCTGGCCGAGGTTGGTGCGGCTGAGGGTTTCGCTGCCGGCGTCGAAGCCGAGGGAGTCGGCATTTCTTTCGACCACGGTCAGGCAACAGCCGTTAATGGCGATGCTGTCTCCCAGTTTCGCATCCGCCGCCACTTCCGCCGCGCGGACAAGCAGCCTCACCCCTGGCCCTTCCGATCGGACGGAGTCGACAATGCCCAGAGCTTCCACAAGGCCGGTGAACATACTTGCCATGTTACCTTGAAGTTGCCCGCTGCCGTAGCCACAGGCGGCCTCGCCTGTGAGCTAGCCGGCAGGCGGGCCGCCCGCGGCTACGACTCGCATGACTCGCGTTCGCACACTGCCGTCGTCCTCCAGTTCGAGGATGCGATAGCCGGGCGGCACGTCGTCCACTTCCAGCGACTCGGACTCAGGCCGGAATTGCACCGCGGTAGAGGGAGTGGAAAGGACCAGCGCTCCGCCGCGGTGAACTGCCATTTCCTGGTGAATGTGACCTGTGCAAACGACGCGGACTTGCGGGAATCGGACCAGGAGCTGCCATAGGGCCGGCGCATCGGCCAGGCCGATCCGGTCCAGCCACGGGCTGCCCACCAAGACCGGGGGATGGTGCAGGAAGAGGGCTGTCGGCCGGGGCGACACTTCCAGTTGTCGTTCCAGCCAGTCGAGTTGTGCGAGGCCGACTTCTCCGCCGACGGCCCCCGGGACTTGCGTGTCGAGCCCGATGAGCCGCCAATTCCCCAGAAACTCGGCAAAGACGTTTCGCTCGCCGGCCGGCAAAATGATGTCCCCGAAAACCTGCCGCATGAAGCCCCGGTCATCGTGGTTTCCCGGCAGCACTCTCACCCGCGGCAGCCAGTCCGCCAGCAGTTCGCGGAGCGCCTGCAATGTTTCGGCCCGTTCGTCATGCGTCAAATCACCCGTCACAATCAGCAGTTCCGCCTGCGGCAACTCCTCCCGCAACGCATCAAGCACCCGCACCAGCCGCTCGCGCGTGCAAATGCCCTTGAGTTCCGCCGCGGGGTCGGCAAGCAGATGGCAATCGGTAATCTGGATAATGCGCATGCATCTAGTTTAGCCACGGATGGAACACGGATGAAACACGGACGAGTCTCTCTTCGATCTCGCCCTTTGCTTTGGTATTATCCGTGAAATTCCGTGTTTCATCCGTGGCCGATTCCCTGGGACTGTCCGCCCGGCCAGCGGCATGTTCTGATAGGGCCTTTGGCAGGAGACACCCTTGCTTCGCTGGCGACTATTAAGCTCCGGAATCGTCCTTGCGGTCTTGCTGTCGCTAGCGTATCTGGATTTCCAGCGCACGCTGCTGGGCGTGGCGGGAACCTGGTTGATACCGGTGTATCTGCTGGTCAGTGTGCTGGCGACCCGTGAGATTCTGCACCTGGTTTCGCTGCGGGAATTCCGCCCGGTCGGCTGGCCGGTCTATTTGGGAACGTTCGCGGTTTCCCTCGCACCTTGCATCCCCATCCTCTCGAATCTGCTCCAGCGCAAGGGACTGCTCGTCGATATCACCGGCTGGGGAGAGTCCGTGCCGCAATTTGCCTTGTCCTTAGTGGGACTTGCCATCGGGGCGATTCTCGTTTTTCTGACCGAGATGCGACGCTATCGCCAGCCGGGAACGGCAACGGTGAATGTGGCCCTGTCGCTCTTCCCATTCGTTTACATCGGCGTGCTGTGGGGATTCATCCCCCTGCTCCGCCGCTTCCACGACAACGGCTGGGGGATGATGGCGCTGATCAGCGCGATACTGATTGTGAAGGCCAGTGATACCGGGGCCTATTTCACGGGGCGCTCGCTGGGTCGAAGTAAAATGAGCCCGATTCTTAGTCCGAAAAAGACCGTGGAAGGGGCGATCGGCGGTCTGGTGGTGGCTTGCCTTTCCTGCGGCATATTCTTCTACTTCGCGGGTCCGACTTTGGTGGGCACCAGTTTTCAAATGCCGCCGCCGGAGCGCTGGCTGGCCTACGCACTGCTGGTTGCCGTGGCCGGAATGTTTGGCGATCTGGCCGAATCGCTGCTCAAGCGAGACATGGGGAGCAAAGACGCGGGCAACCAGCTTCCCGGACTGGGCGGAGTGCTCGACGTCATCGACAGCGTTCTCTTTGCCGCCCCGGTGGCGTATGTGTGCTGGGTGCTAGGGCTGGTGGGGCCGGGGTAGCCACAGGCGTGCCGCCTGTGGCTACGGCTTCGCCAAATGCTTATCAAACCAGTCTGCGATCTTCGTCATGTCTTTTCCCAAATCTGGCCAGCCGTGGGCGGCGCCCTCTTTGACGACGAGTTCGGCGGGGACTTTGGCGGCTTTGAGTTTGTCGATGAGGATTTCGGCCTGCTGGATCGGGACGAGCAAGTCCTTGTCCCCGTGGATGATCAGGGACGGGGGATCGTCCGCGGTGGCGTGCGTGATGGGGGAGATTTGCTTGCCGATTTCCACAATTTTGGCTTCGTCCGTCACGGGAACAAAGAGACCCGCGTATCCCCTTTTTTCCAGGTCCGCGAAGGCGAACGGGGCGGGAAAATCCTTGAGCACGCAGCGGCCGATGGCGTTCTCCCCCGGCTTGCCGTAATTGAGGAAGTCGGTCGGCGGAAAGAAACAGGCCACCGCCTGCACCCGGCTGGAGACCTGATCGATGGGGTCCTTAGCCTTCGGATCCCCCGCATCGCCGGCCACGCCTTGCATCAGTGATAGATGTCCACCCGCGGAAGCTCCCGTGATACCGATGCGATTGGGATCGATCTTGTAATCCACGGCGTGAGCCCGGATGAAGCGAATGCTGCGGTGCATGTCCTGTAGGATTTCCGGAATCGTGAACTTCGGCTGGCTCCCGTGCACGACGGCGAAAACGGTGTAGCCCCGCTTCAGCAGCTCCGCCGGATACCCCGGATTGATCGAGTCATGCGACGAAAACCACCCTCCGCTCACTACCCAAATCACAGCAGCCCCATTGGCGTCTTTCGGCGTAAACACGTCCATCGTCAGCGCCACGCCATGCTTGCGGCCATAGATAACGTCGGTCTGACGAGCAAAGTCATCCGCAGCAATCGCCGTACCTTCCTGCCCCAGCATCACGACCAGCAAACCAACTAGGAACGCACTCAGTAGTCGCTTCATAGAATCCCCTTGGCCTTTCTTCTTTGCGCCTTCGTGTCTTTGGACTCTTGCGTTACTTCTTTTCAGCCATCGGCGGTGCCTTGATCGACTCGCCCGAAACCGTCACGTCTTTCCCGAGCAAGTGTTTCTCAAGAAATGCCTTCACTCGTGCATTCACTTCTTCCCCACCAAAGCCGTGACCACCACCATCAATCTTGACAAAAGTCACGTTGACCCCGGCTTCCTTGGTTTTCGCGGTGAGCCGTTCCGCCTGGCTGATGTGAACGGTGTTGTCCTGGGTGCCGTGCATGATGAGGAAAGGCGGGTCGTCCTTGGTGACGTAAGTGACCGGTGATGCTCGACTGGCCGCGTCTTGCTTGTCCGCCAGCGGACCGCCGAGCAACTTGAAGACGGGTGAGCCGGGGTCATTCAGGCGCGGGTTGCTTTTGCCGAACGCGAGAAAATCGCTCGGCCCGCAGAAATCGACCACGCAGGTCACACGGCTGGAGACGCCCGGCGTGCCGTTTTCACCCTCGAGTTCCGCCACGTCGCCGCTCGTTCCGAGCAGGCTGACGAGGTGCCCGCCGGCGGACGAACCCCAGACGCCCATCTTGTCGGGGTTGATGTTGTACTTTTTGGCGTTCGCCCGCACCCAGCGGATGGCCGCTTTGCAATCATGAATCTGCGCCGGCCAGCTCGCCACATCCGTCAGCCGATAGCCGACCGAAACACCGACATAGTCGCCGCTCGACACCAGCGCACCGAGCCGCTGCGTGCCGCTGCTCTTGTTTCCATTCTGCCAGCCGCCGCCGTGAATCCAGACGATGCAGGGACGCGGCTCTGGACTCTCCTGCTTGGGGCGAATCACGTCGAGCTTCAGGCTCCGCTCCCCCGCTTTGCCATATTCAACGTCCGTTTCGACAGCAATCTTGTCCGCCAAAGCCGGCGGCACACGCTGCGCAAGCACGCTGCGGCAAGAAATCAGCGCTGCAATGGCAACGACAGAGAGGATAAAGGATCTGGACATGATGGCTCTCCAAGAAAAGGCTGCTGGAACTAAGCGGGAATAGCGAG
Source organism: Planctomycetaceae bacterium (assembly GCA_005778405.1). Taxonomy (GTDB): domain Bacteria; phylum Planctomycetota; class Planctomycetia; order Pirellulales; family Pirellulaceae; genus SXOA01. The sequence goes on along the minus strand of SXOA01000004.1, from coordinate 15,743 downwards.
TCCCCTACGCGAACGCTTCCCGAATCTGGCTGAGATATTTCGGACACTCTTCCCGCGGGTTCCCCTTCTCTTCAAACTCCAAGACGATGTAGCCGCGATAGTGGGCTTCGCGGAGGAGCGCGGCGAGCTTTTTGAAGTCCATGGGGGACTTTTCCTTCTTGTCGTTGGTGACGACGACCTTCACCTGCGCGTTGACGGCATAGGGAGCGATCTTGGCCAGGTCGCCGTACACGTCAGCACTGGCGAAGTTGCCGCTGTCGAGGTTCACGCCGAACCAGGGGCTGTTGACGTCCCGCACGAAGGAGAGCAGCCCTTCCGCGGTCGCGGTCGGTCCGCCGTGATTTTCCAGGGCCAGATAGATGCCGTGCTTGCCGGCGTATTCGCAGCACTCCTCAATGGCGGAGACCATCAGCGAATGGGCCTGGGCCGGCGTGGAGCCCGGCTGCTCGTGCCCGGCGAAGATGCGGATGACCGGCGCACCGAGCACCGCCGCGAAATCGATCCACTGTTTGGTTGAGGCAATTTCCTTCAACCTCTTTTCTCCCGGCGGGTGGCCGAAGTCGTTGCCGATGGCGGTGCCGCTGACGTCGAGGCCGAGGCGAAAACACTGGGCCGCCAGCAGGCTGAGATAGTCGTGCGTGACGCTCTTGGGAAAGTAATAGCTGGTCAACTCCGTCCCTTCCAGGCCAAACTTGGCGCAGTCGGCGACAAAGTCGTTCATCGTCAGCTTGGGCGCCATGCCACTGAGCAAATCCCGGTAACTGTAAGCCGCCAGGCTGAACTTGAATTTCGCCTGCCCATTGCGAGCAATGGGCTCAATGGCCCGAACCGCGGGACTGCCGACGAGCGCGGCACCGGCTGTGAAGGCGGTGGAAGTGGAGAGGAACGAGCGGCGAGAGAGGGGAAGCATGGTATGACCTGGGTGTAACGGGGGCAGAGTGCCGCGGATTCTTAGTAGCCCGCGGGTTTGCCCGCCATCATACAAGGCGCAGCAGCGATTCTCTAGCCAGCGCAGTCAACCTGTACCCCGAAGGGGTTCAGAGTCGCACTCTCCAACAATGGCCGTAAACGGTTGGTGCTGCCAGCAAGCCTAACTATCGGGCAGGCTTGGGCGAGGCAATCAGCGATCGCGGTGAACCTGATTGAATTCCGCCACCCTTCGTCGCCAATCGGGGATGGCTCCATCCAGGGAACGGCTTCGCACTTCTTCGTGTAAAACTGCCAGTCGCTCGCGGTCCTGGCTACTGGCGATTTCCCGTTCCAGCCGCTGGCACTCGCTTCTCGTGGCCAGATGATCCAACCCCCACCCCACAGCCAAGGCCACAATCACCGTCACCAGCAGCAGGTCGCGGATGGAGAATTTCATGGTGCCTATTAGGGCTGTAGTGGGGAATTGGGGTCGTCGTCTGGCGGCGGAAGGCCAACCTTATCACGGTGAAATTCTGACTCGTCAGTGAGTCTCCACGGGCGAAAAATGGCCCTACGATATTCGCGAGCAATGAGCTTGTGACTGTGCCAGTCTGGCATCGGCCCTATATCGTCCCAGTTTTTCCGGGGCTAGGTGAGTATCGCTCAGCTTCCCGATCGTGAAACGCCGCCATTCGCCGCAGGTATTCGATTCTGCCACCCAGCAGAACGCAAAAGAGCGTAACCACAATCATCAGGCTCCGCAGACTGTACTTCATGCGGGCATTGTACCCCGAGCATCCCCACTCGAAACACCAAAAAGGTTCTGGCGAGCCCTTGGCTCTTGGCTCATCATCGTGCCTGATTTCGTCTGAATTCTCTGTCTCCCCTCTCCCCGCGGCGGGGAGAGGGGGGCGAGGAGTTGGGGTATTCAAGGGGGAGCGGGGCGGAACACCAAAAAGTTCTGGCGACCCCTTGGCTTTCCGCTCTCTGTAGTGTACAATAGAACCAATACGGGCCGGATGGAAACCGGTGAGTTCTTTGACAAGTTGGTAGCAGTCGTGGAGGGAGATCTGGGTGAGGGTGCGCGCGGATGGAAGGAATCGGCGATTTGAGATTTGAGACGTGGGGGGCCGCCTGAATGCGGGACTCCAACGGTCATGAATCAAGAAAACGGGTTTTGGATCAACGGATGAATCAAACGGATCGCTGCAAGGTACATGTGTACAATGACTTGCGTTGATTCAATTCCCCCAAAAACCCACTCGCGAGGTCACCTCGAATCATGAATAATCCTGCCTCGTCCGGGGGGTGATGCGAATCGGTGGGGGCTCGGAGCAAATCCGCCTTTCCCTCGCTGGCGCATCGGGTTGGTGTCTCACTCCGTGAAGTACACCCTCTCCGCCGTTTTCGTCAGCAGTTTCTCCTTGTCCCCCGCGGAGAGGAAATCGAGCTTGCCCCGGATGAGCTCGATCGAGGCCTGGTAGGTGTTGTCGCCTTGAGTCTGATAGGGGGCATCGCTGGCCCACATGCAGCGGTCGGGGGTGAAGGCATCCAGCAGCCGGCGGATCATCGGGGCGAGGTCCAGGTAGGGGGGCTTCTTATTGCCGAGGGCGTAATAGGCAGAGAGCTTGACGTAGGTGTTCTTGTGTTTGGCGAGCGCGCAGAGCTGCTTGAGGTCGGCTTCGGGGACGGTGCCGTCGACGCCGATGCGAGCGAAGTGGTCGATGACGACGGTGGTATCCGGGTTTTTGCCGCACATCGCGTCCACTCCGGGCAAGTCCTTGGCGTCAATCAAGCAAGCCATCACCTGGCCCGTGGTGGCGGCGGTTTTCCACATCTCGGCCATGCCGGGGCCGCTGAGCCACTTCTCACCGCCACTGGCGCCAATGCCGGGGCGCGAGGTGATGCGGAAGGCCTTCACACCCCGTTTGAACAAATCGAGCATCGCCTGGCCGGGCTCGGGCTTGGTGTCGTTCACCATTCCCGTCACCGCGAAGACACCGGGGTGAGCTTTGGCGGCATCGAGCAGGTAAGTATTGTCATAGCCGTGATAGAGCGTGTGCTGGATGAGCACCACCCGGCCCACGCCAACGGAATTCGCCAGCTTGAGGAGTTCCGCGGGGGTGAAGCTGGGAGGATCGAGATCCTTCGCCGTCTTGCCGTTGGCGAGCGGCCACTTCTTCGTATCCGGAGACCAGATGTGGGAATGGGCGTCGATGTAAGGGTGTTTCTTCAGGTCCACGGCAGGCTCCTTCTGAGCAGCGGCTATGGGCAGTACAGGAATCGCGGCCAAGGCACCGGCGGCCAGCCCTGTCTTGACTACATCACGGCGCGAGAAGGGGTGCGCGGAGCTCATGGACGAAACCTCGGTGGAAGGGACGAAGAGGCAAGTCCCTTAATCTCGCTTGTCATGCCAGCGAATTCAACCAGAGGACAGGCAGGCTATTTCTTTTCGTCCGCCAAAGCGGCCTGCGTGGCTTCGCGCTGCCGGCGCTCCACTTCTTCGGTCAGCAAAGAGTTCTGCTTCAGAATCTGCTCGTGCAGGGCCTTGTTGCTCAGATACAGCCGGCTCATCTCGCCCCGCTTTTCCTTGATGCGAGCCGCCACGGCATCGGCATACTTCGTCATTTCGTCCCGCTCGTAAACCACCTTGGCAAGATCGGCCTCCAGCAGCAGCTTCTCGGCCTCCTGCAATTTGATCTGCTCGTTGGCCTTGTCGCGGGCGGCTATCACCGTGGCGGTGTCGCGCACGACCACCGCGGTCTTGCCGGCAATCACGTACAACTTGCGGCTGATGACTTGAAAGGCCTTTTCATAGTCGTTGAGCTTGCGGCGATAGACCAAGCCTTGCTTTTCGACGATCGCCGGATTGGCATTCGCCAGGTCGTCCGCGGTCTTACTGTCAAAGATGGCGGTATCGTCCTTAACAAATTTCACCGGGTCGGGGGTGAACTTCATGGGGTCGATGATTTTGGTGCGGAGCAAGCGGGGAAACTGCGATTGCCCCTGGCCATTGAAGGGGACATCCTCCACGGGGGAGACCATTGTCGAAGCATCGACGATGATCTCATGCGACCGGAGGAACTTCACCTTGACCCAGGTATTGTCCTTGGGGTCGTTGACGTCGCCCGGGCCGTTATCGCGGGCATAGCTCTGCGCCACGGGTTGCGTGAACCCCATTTTGTTAAAGACATCGAGCGGCAAAGCCTTTTGGGAAGCGTCGGAAAAGGGCTCGTGGCCGTCCGGCGGAAGAACTTCGTACAACATCCAAGGCGTGTCGATTTCGTTTGCCTGTACCGCTCCGCGAATAAACGTGGCGGTCATCCGCAATGTAACCGTGGTCTCCGTGACGGCTGTGACCTGGAATTCCCCCACGTAATAGGCGGGAATGGAAAGACCTTCCGGCGAGACGAGTTCCTTGAACCCAAAGACCACGTCCTGGGCCTTGAGCTCATGCTTCTTCACCGCAACTGGCGCGGCGGGCACCGCCGGCGCGGGTGCAGCCGGATCAGGCGGCGCGACGGGTGCCGCCCCCAAATTCATCGTCAGCGTCAGCGTGCCATCCGCATTGCCGGCGGGAGTGCAGCCGCGCCATACGCGGCCGCGATCGACCAGAGCTCGCGCCAGTTCGTTGCGATAATAGGACAGCGAGGTCTCCAGGGTGGACGGCTCAGCCGAATCGCCGTGAACGACTCGCGCCACGTTTTTGGATTGTTTTTGGAAGGCCTCGTCAAATTTCGTGTAGGACTCTTCCCAGGCCAGGCGGGTCTTCATGACTAGGGCGGCATAGACCATGAACGTCGCCACGGCGCAGAACACGGCAAAGGTGGAAAGCGCATGCAACCAGCGCCACGTCTTGAAATTCATCACCGTCAGGAAGATGAAAAACAGCGCGAGCAGTACGCCCAGGATTTGAAAGATGATTGCGTAATCGCTCATCACGAACCGCCGTGGCGAAAGAGAATGGCTCTTGGGATGCGGCCCGCATGCCCCGCCAAAATGCGGCGGCGGAAAAGGCCATGAATTCGATGATAAACTGGGGTATTTAGAGTGTCAAGTTTTCTAAAATAACCTTCTCCCAGCGCAAACCTGCATTCTGGCAGGATTTGGGGCGAAAACGAACGTATCCCCCGCAGCCTCCTCACATTCGTTCAAGTCTGAACGGTTTATTCCCGAATCTTTCTGTAACGAAGCGATGCGCTGACTTTGCCGATTGTAGCGGCAGGTATTGCTCGTATTCAGGGATGGGGGGCTATTTCGCATGCCATTGGCAACAACCAGGCTCGCTCCTTCGTCCGCCTGCGGCGAGGCGGATGCGGATCGCCTGCTGGAATTCATTCACGCGGCGGGAGGTGCTTTTCGCCGCCTCCGCAGCCTGCTCGACGAGCAGGTCCAGCCCTTGGGGTTGGTGGGGGCCGAGTGCCTGGTCCTCTGGCTTTGCAATGCCCGCGCACATCACGCCGGCTGGGCGCAGCAAGACCTGGCAACTGCCGTGGGGGTCTCGCCGGCCCTGATGAGCAGCCTGGTGGAGGGACTCCGTAAGCGAGGGCTGATGGAAATGAAACGCTCCCCCGTCGACCGCCGTCGCCAGGTCTGGCACCTGCTGTCCCAAGGTGAAGACCTGCTCCACCAGATTCGCAGCAGCCTCGGCGGCATCGCCCAGCAGATTGATGACTTGATTCCCTTGGAAGAGCAGCAAGCCACCCAGCAAGTCTTCGCTCGCTTATCCGAGCCAGCCGCCGCCAGTGCGCCGGCGCTTCGCACCTACGATCCGGAGCAAGGAGGGGGCCAGTGAGTACCCTTGAGAATCGTCCGCCAGCAATCAGTAGCCCGCACACTCCGTGTACCGAAAAGTCCGCTCACCGAGTGAGGGGAGTCCTTTGGCTCAGCCTGTTGCTCGCTGCCCTAGCGGCAACCGGCTGTTCGCGGGCCCATTACCGACGCCAGGCGGACGCGGAAGCCTTTGCGCTTACCAGCGAAAAAATCGTCAGCCCGCATTCCGATCTCGGCGGACGCTATTCGATTGCCGTCGATCCGCGCTCGCGCATGTTCGACCCGCATAACCCTGATCGCCCCCCGATTCCCGAAGACGATCCAGAAGCCCATCGCTTCATGCACAGCGTTGACGGGAAAAAGGGGTGGCCCTTCTGGGAAGACAACGGCCAGAGGTTGGAAGTCGAGAATCCATCCTGGATGGAGTATCTGGACTTCGATGAAAACGGAAAGGTCGTGATCAGTGGCGACGATGCCGTTCGCCTGGGGCTGATCAACTCCCGCGAATATCAGGCCGAGCTCGAGCAGATGTACCTCTCCGCGCTGGACGTCAGCTTCGAGCGGTTCCGCTTCGATAGCCAGGGCTTTGCCGGCTGGCAGCTCTTTCAGAACGCCGACGGCCCTTTGCGTTCCGGCAGCGGACAGTCGAGCAGCCTCTTGCAAACCGGGACCTTTTCCAACGGCCCGCGCGGCTGGTCCGTGCAAAAGGCCTACACCACGGGCAGCACGCTCGTCGTGGGTTTTGCCAACTCTCTGGTCTGGCAATTCAGCGGGCCGGATGATTATCGCGGCAGCACGCTCATCGATTTCGCCCTTGTTCAGCCGTTGCTGCGGGGTGCCGGGCGAGATCGCATCCTGGAACGGCTGACCATTTCGGAACGGAACCTGCTGTACAACGTCCGCTCGATGGAGCAATACCGCCAAGGCTTCTACCTGCAAGTCATGGTGGGGGCCAATGCCGGCAGCGGCCCCAGTCGCCGCGGTGGTGTGTCGGGCGCTGGCTTGGAAGGCTTTCAAGGGATCGGCGGCAGCGGCTTCGGCAATGTTTCCACGATCACCACGACCGGAGGTGGCGGGTCCGGCGGCGGCGGTGCCGGCGCGCAGCAGCTCAGCCTCTCTTTCTTGTCGCTCTTGCAGACCCAGCAAAACATCCGTAATCAGGAAGAAAACGTCGAGCGTCTCCGCAGCAATCTGTTCCGTCTGGAGCAGGTCCTTATCGAGCTACGAACCCGAGCCGGCGACCCGACATTGGTGGACAATATCCTCCGCCAGGACCTGCAAGTGGCTCAGGCCCGCCAGGCTCTCTTCAATTCGGAAAGCACCCTGCTCAACTCGCGGGCCAGTTTCCAGGACAGCCTGGATTCCTTCAAGATGCGGCTGGGATTGCCGCCGACTCTGTGCATGGATGTGCAGGACAACCTGCTGACTCCATTTCAGCTCATCGATCGCGACACGGTCAACGAGCAGCGACTGCTCGATGGAATCAATGCCGCCTTCGGCGAAATCCGCCTCCGCATCACCCGCCACATCACCACCAAGTCTGAACCCGACCCCGCGAATCCCGCGAACACTCGTGTGGTCCGCGTTCTCGAGTGGTATCCCGAACTGGAAAAGGATCTGGCGGACCTGAAAGCGGCCCTCAAACCGGCCCGCGACATTCGCGACCGCCTGCTTTCCACCTATCTCCCCCGCGTCAAAGCCGACATCGACGCCTTCGATGCGGTCATTGACCAGCGGAAGGCCTGGGTCGGTCGCCTGCAAGCGAAGATCGAAGGCTTCCGGCAGGAACCTTGTCCCCTGCTACCCGCTCCCGATGTCAATCAAGAAGTCTTCAAAGTGGATCGCCTGGATCTCGAAGCGGCTGATTTGCACAAGCAATTGGGGGTGTTCGCAGACAAGGTAGAGAAGGACTACGACATCCATTTGAAACGCCGCGAAGAGAAGATTGACGAACTGCTCAAGGACGGCAAGACCATGACGCCGGAGAACCTCTTCACGGCACTTTACGAAGGCGTTCTTTATCCCAAGCGGGGAGCTGATAAGGCCTCCGCCGCCGTTCCCGACATCTTCGTAGTGTTGCCGGCCGATATCCTGTCTTTGCAATTGGTGCAGGCCCGGGCCCGCACGGAGAGTGTCGACCTCAATCCCGTCGATATGCGGGCTGAGGAGGCCCTGGAGATCGCCCGCCGCTATCGCCGCGACTGGATGAACGCCCGGGCATCCTTGGTCGACTCCTGGCGGCTCATTCAGTTCAATGCCGACCAGTTGCAAAGCTCGCTGAACGTCTTCTTCAGTGGCGATGTCGCGAACACCGGACAGAACCCGTTCAATCTCAACAGCGACACCGGCCGCTTGCGAGTCGGGGTGCAATTTGATGCTCCCATCACTCGCTTGTCCGAACGCAACGTCTATCGCCAGGCATTGATCGAATACCAGCAGGCCCGGCGAAATTACTATGCCTTCGAAGATAGCGTTGCTCGCACGCTCCGCGGGGAACTGCGGGCCATCGCCAACCAGCAGGTCAACTTTGAATTGCAACGGCTCGCCGTGCTGGAAGCGGCCCGACAGATTGACCGCAACGAAGACATTCGCATCCAGCAGGAACTGGGGAACCAGGCTACCGGGGCCACGGCGGCTCGCGATGCGGTTTCGGCCCTCTCCGACTTGCTCACCGCGCAAAACAACTTTATGAACATCTGGGTGAACTACGAAGCCCAGCGGCGAACGCTGGACTTTGACCTGGGGATGATGGTGCTGGACAACGAGGGAATCTGGTGCGACCCCGGCGAAATCGGTCCGGACTACGGCAAGACTGACCCCTGGCTACGGAAAGAAGGGTTTCTCGCCTTTGGGGAAGGGGAGGGAATCCCACCGGGTGCCGAAGACCTTCCACCGCCTCCGCCTGGCCGCAAAGAGATGAGGCCGGCGGCACCTGGCGGTCAAGACATCGAGGAGAAGCTGCCGAAGCCTGCCGTGGAAGCCATTCCGCCCAAGGCGCTGCCGCGAGCCGCGGAGAAACCCGCTAGTTTGGAGCGATTGCCCTCGCGAATGAACCTCCAACCCCTCGATGTCGATCCGGCCCTGCTGCCGCAGCGCCCTTCCGGACGGCTTCAGTCCGCGAAGCCCAGCCAGCCGCGCTTGCTCCCGGCTGGCTTGACTCCGCCGCCGGTGGTTGTGGATGAGTAGAATGGAAGCGTCCGCGCGTCATGAGACTGTGTCGCGGAAAGAGGCAGGCTTCCATGATTGGCTCAATTGTCGGCGATATCATTGGTTCCGTTCACGAAGGGATCGGAACCAAGTCACCGGATTTCGTGCTCTTCGATCCGTTTTGCCGGTTTACGGACGACACCGTAATGACGGTCGCCGTTGCGGATAAGCTCCTCAACGGCGGCAATTATGTGGATCGATACCACGACTACTTTCACGCCTATCCGCAGGCGGGTTATGGCCAGTCCTTTATCCTCTGGGCCGGTTATCGCAAACAAGAGCCGTACGGCAGTTGGGGAAACGGCTCGGCGATGCGGGTTAGCCCGGTTGCCTATGCGCTGGACTCGTTGGAAGAGGTCATCGCGGAGGCGGGCCGCAGTGCGGAAGTGACGCACAATCACCCGGAGGGAATTCGGGGCGCTCAGGCAACTGCTGCCGCGGTGTTTCTGGCTCGCACCGGGACGGCCAAACCGGAAATCAAGCGCCAACTGGAAAGTATGTTCGCCTACGACCTTTCCACGCCGCTAGCGGAGATCTGGCATGAATACACTTTCGACGTCTCTTGCCAGGGTTCGGTGCCGCAGTCGATCATCGCCTTTCTCGAATCCAGCAGCTACGAAGATGCCATTCGTAAGGCAATCTCACTCGGCGGAGACGCCGATACCATGGCCTGCATCGCTGGCGGGATTGCCGAAGCATTCTACGGCGGTGTCCCCCCAGAGATCTCGCAACCCGCGCTCGCTCTCCTCGATCCGCCGCTGCTAGACGTGGTGAACCAATTTCAACTGAGGTATTCTAAAAGATAGGTTCCTCCCGTCTCCTCTGACCTCTGCCGCCATGGCCCGCATCTCTACTAAGTCTCTGATTCAATTCTGCCGCCGCGTCGGCACGAGCATGCGGGCCGGTGTCGAGCCGCGGCGACTGTGGGAGACCGAGGCGCGGCACGCGATGGGGGGCCTCAAGCGGCCTGTCGAGCGCGTGAAGGAGGGTGTGCTGAGGGGCGAAACCGTGGCCGACTCCATGCGGGCCTGCGATGGGTACTTTCCGCCGCTGGTGACGGAGATGGTGGATGTGGGGGAAAAGACGGGGCATGTGGATGCCGTCTTTTTTCGGCTTGCCGACCATTACGAGCATCAGTCTCAGTTGACTCGCGGATTTCTGTTTGGAATCGCCTGGCCGGCGTTGCAACTGGCGATGGGAATCTTCATCGTCGGCTTCTTGATCCTCATTCTCGGGGCAATCCCCGGAGCTGTAAGCATCAGCACAGGCGAGCCGATTGATGTTCTCGGCATCGGCCTCGTGGGATTCTCCGGTGCTATCGCATTCTGGCTGATTTGCGGAGTGCTGATTGGGGGAGTGGTGATCGGCATTCTGGCGGTCGTGCGAGGGTGGCTGGGGCCAGCTCCCATGGCGCTGGCCATGCGGATTCCGATGCTGGGAACGGCGCTTGCCAATCTGGCTTTGGCCCGACTGACGTGGTCGCTGGCCATGGCGCTCGATGCCGGAATCGATGCTCGTCGCAGCGTGGAGTTGGCGGTGCGGGCCACGCAGAATCCATTGTTCATGTCTCGCGAGCCGGTGATGCTAGATGCCATTTCCCTCAATCGGCAATTTCATGAAGCTTTCCAGGAGGCGGGCTGCTTTCCGGCGGAGTTTCTGCAGATGGTGGAAACGGCCGAGATCTCCGGCACCACTAGCGATGCATTGCAGGCGCTATGCAAAGAATATGAGGAACGGGCTCGCTCCGCCCTGCGCTGGCTCACCTGGCTGACCGGGATTGGAATCTGGATGTTCATCGGCCTGATCATGATCTTCGTGATCTTTCGGCTGTTCATGGTGCTCTATCTCGGCCCGATCAACGACGCCCTGGAGCTGACGAAACACCCGGGCCGAATCTAACCCTAGACCTTTACTGTCTTTCCGGTCTTCACCGCTGCCTGCTGTTTGTGGCAGAGGACGATGGCATCGCGGGCCAGGCCACCGGAGAGCAGCGTCGACGGGTTGCCGCTCTTGAGGCACTGGGCCACTTCCTTGATTTCCCCGGCGAAGGCGTTGAGCATCGGGTCTCCCACGGGCATTGGTGGCTCGTCGGCGTTCCCTTTGCCGTCGAGCACGGTCAGGGGCGTGGAGAGCATCTTGCCCCCGGCGAGGACTGCGAAGTCAAAGAACATGGTCCCCTTTTCGAGATGAATCTCAAAGCCGTGCGTGAAGGGGCGGCCTTGCTGGTTGATGACGCCGCTGGAAGCACTGACGGCCAGGGAGCGGTCCGCAAATTGGAATTGCGTGTTGCAGTATTCCACGACTTCGCCGCGCATCCGCCCCTGGCTGCTGACGGCCGTCGGCATGCCAAAGAGGAGCCTGATGAAGTGGGCGTCGTGTACATGCAGGTCCACGAGCGGGCCGCCGACTTTTCGCGGGTCATAGAAATCCTTCAGCCAGAGCGGATCGGAGATGACCCGTTTGAAATGCCCCCCCAGGAGCTTGCCATATTTGCCACTGGCAATGAGCTTGCGGGCGTGGGCGTACTCCGGCAGAAACGGCAGCACATGGCCAACCAGGATTTGCTTGCCAGCCTTCTTTGCCGCGCTGACCATCTTGTCGCATTCGGCCGCGGTCAGTCCCATCGGCTTTTCGACGAAGACGTGTTTTCCCGCCTGCAAGGCGGCGATGGAGGCACTGGCGTGCAGATGCGGCGGCAGGCAGATGTCAACGACGTCCACCTTGGGGTCGCTCAGCAATCCCGCGAGGTCCGAATACTTCGCGACACCAGTCAAATCCACTTGCTCCCCTGGCGGACCAAAATTTCCCTGAATTCCCCGCCAGTCCCCGGACAACCTTTTGGGATCGCGCGTGCACAGCGCGGCCAGCTTGACCCCTTTGACATTCTTGTAGGCCAGGTAATGAATCCAGCCCATAAAGCCGACGCCGACAAGACCGATGTTCATGGGGAGAGGGAGTAAGTGGTGAGTCGTGAGTGGTCGTAAGCAAGCAGTGTACTGTCTCCTCTGCGGCCCCACCACTCACGACTCACCACTCACGTCCCCAGCAGCTTCTTAAACCGCTCATAAGCATCATTCCAATAGGCCGAGTGCTTGGGCATGTATTCCTGTACTGGAAAGCTCGTCTTGATCACTTCCCGCGCCTGGGCGATGGACCCGACCGCTCCGGAGGCGACTGCTTGCATCATCACGTTGCCGATGGCGGTGGCTTCGACCGGGCCGGCGACGACGCGGCGGTTGCAGGCGTCGGCGGCCATCTGGTTCAGCAGCCGGTTCTGCGTGCCGCCGCCCACGATATGAATCGTATCGAGCTGCCCGCCGACGAGTTCCTCCAGATAGCCCAGCACCATCCGATACCGCAGAGCCAAGCTCTCCAATGCGCAGCGGATGACGGCCCCTTCGGTTTCCGGTACCGGCTGACCGGTGCGGGAACAAAAGTCGCGGATCGCCTTTGGCATGTCCTTGGGGGCGGTGAAGCTCGCGTCGTCCGGATTGATGAGGGAAGCCAGCGGCATCGCTTCGCCGGCTCGCCTCGTCAACTCCTCCCAGCCATATTCATGGCCGTCCTGTCGCCAGATGCGTCGGCACTCCTGCACGAGCCAGAGGCCGGCAATGTTTTTGAGCACCCGCGTCGTTCCCCCCACCCCTCCTTCATTCGTGAAGTTGAGTTGGTAGCAGCGGTCGTTGATGATTGGCTCAGGTGTTTCGACTCCCATAAGCGACCAGGTGCCACTGGAAATGTAGCACCAGGTCGGCCGTTCTCCTGGCTTGCTGGCGGCAGGAACGGCCATCACGGCGCTGGCCGTGTCATGGGTGCCAGGAAGCACGACCTGTACGCCGGCCAGGCCGGAGTCTTCCGCAATCTCCTTGCGTAGTGGGCCGAGCTTCGTTCCCGGCTGGAGCAGCGGTCCAAAGATGTGCGTGGGAATGCCGAACTTGCCGAGCAGGTCATTCGCCCAGGTTTTTGTCTGGGGATTATAGAACTGTGTCGTGGATGAATCTGTGTACTCGTTCCCTTTCTCACCAGTGAGAAGCCAGTGGAAGAGGTCTGGCATCATCAGAAAGGACTGAGCCACTTCCAGCAGCGGCGAGTTGGCCAGCTTCATCGCCAACAGTTGATAGAGCGTATTGAACTCCATGAACTGCAGGCCGGTCTGGGCAAAGACTTCTTCTCGCGGCACGATGGCGAATGCTTTGTCAAGAATGCCGGCGGTGCGGGAGTCCCGGTAGTGATAGGGATTGCCGAGCAGTTCATCCCCCCGGCCGAGCAGCCCGAAGTCTACGCCCCAGGTATCGACGCCAATGCTGGCCACCTTGCCGCCATACATTTTGCCCCCCGCCCGCAGGCCGCGCTGGATGTGGCTCCACTGGCTGAGCAGATCCCACTGCATCCGCCCTGCTAGCGGCACCCCGCCGTTGTCAAAACGATAGACCTCTTCTAGCGCCAGCTTAGCGCCGTCGAAGAGGCCAGCCACCACGCGGCCGCTGGAGGCCCCGAGGTCGGCCGCGAGAAACACCTTTGCCGCATCGGCCATAAACAAGTCCAATCCCGTTTCGTCCCCCAAGCCGGAAAAGTCCGCTCTGGCCATCGTGCCGCGCGAGCCAGAGAGCGTCAAGTATCAACTACCTGGCGGCAATCCACGGCAACTCATCCCCAACAAGCGGTATGTCAGAAAAAAACGAAATATTACCGCCAAGTTTTTTCGGCACCCACCGACAAAATTCGAAACTCTGGCGACTCACCTTGGTTAGATTTCCGCGAGCCTGAGAATCGGGCGGAAACAGAGAAGTATCCATTGGTCGTCGCGAATGAGGGGGCGCGACCGGTTGATGAAAGGCGCGAGCATGTCGTTGGCGTTTCAACCTGCGGTCACTTTTCAGGCATACTTGCTACTTTGCTTTGCACTTGGCGCGATGCTTTCCGCGAAGTGCCTGGCGCAAATGGCATTCCCTCGCTTCCGCACTCCCCGGTGGGTCGATTTGACCGCGGGACTCGCCGCCTCTGTGGTGGCATTCATTCTAGGTGCCGACGCGCTGGGAAATGGTGGAGTCCTCGTCGCGATTCCTCCTGCTCTTTTCCCTCTCCTTGTTGTTGGACTTGGCTTAACCCTTGTCGCTGTCCATCTAAGCGTCATCCGCCTGCATTCATTTCGGCGTCCACTTGCGCTCCAGCCGCTGGCCTGGGTGGCGGTCGCACTGACCCTCGCCGCCACGAGTTGGTCGTCGCAGCGCTACAACTCCGGCAAGCTCAGAATGGAAATCGACACGCTGGCCTGTTTCGCCGGTGAACTGGTAATGACTCGCAGGCTGGCGGGGGTTACGGATCGCGGACGTGAAGTGGAGCTCTATCACTGGACCAATGAATCGGTTAATGCCGCGGATCCATTCGCCTCGGCCGGGCCGAACTCCGAAAACGGCCGAGCCAATTGTTACGGTTGGGTTTTCGCCGGCGGGGAGCATTTGCTGACGAGCGATGGCGTCGAACGAATCCTGGAAGACAATGGATACAACCTTTGCCAGTCGCCGCAAGCTGGGGACATCATTATCTATCGGAATTCCGATCGGATTATTTCGCACGTGGGCCTGGTCAAAGCCGCGCCGCTATGGGGCGAGCCAGTGATCGAAAGCAAGTGGGGATTGGCAGACCGGTTCGTGCACTCTCCGGAAGAGCAACCCTACGGCAATAATTACCAGTACTTTCGCTCCGCCAGGCAGGGACATTCCCTCGCCATTCTGCCTGCCAAGCCGGCGATGAGCATCGCCAGCAATTGAGTCGTTCGTCAGGGTTTCACGACTTGAGGTCGTTACGGGCAGCCCAGTCGTCGAATATCATTCCGGCGACAGTTGCGGCTAAACCGACTAGCATAAAAATGTTGGCGATGTCCGCAATTGCGGCCGAAGAGCCTTTTGAACTTGCCATATTGTCTGCGTTGAAACGGAAAAAAAGCCCGACACCCATTAGCATCACGCCGAGCATTGCCGCCCCGAGTCGGTTCATCGTCGCCTCACGCATCTAAGGATCGATTTGCTCGCTCTGCGCCAGACAAGAATCACTAGGGCAGAATGACCGTTCCCGGAGCGTAACCCTGATAGTAATAGGTCGCCGGCGCGGGGGCATAGAAATAGGTTCGCGGAGCTGGTGCATAGTAGGCAGCGCGGACGACACCGCGCGGCCCTACGTAAACGGCCGGCGCGCTGTAATACGTGGTGACGGGTTCGCTGTAGTACGCGGTGACCGGCGCGGGGGAGACCAAAACCGGAGCGGGCGCGACAACCACTGGGCGATATGCTCCTCTGACCACGACGGTTTCTCGCACCACAGGGACGCTCGGCGTTCCGTAATAAGTGGTCACGCGGTAGCGTCCCCAGCCGGCTTCCGCCTGGCCGGCTAGTGCGACCACCAGCGCCGCGATGCTGATGGCCATGACGATGCGCTGCTTGCTCATGTGGAGTCCCTTGGAAAATGGGTTGAGTTAGATGGAGTTTAGATGTGAAGCCATTAGTCCTTCTTCAATCTCTATCCTACGCCGAGCCGGTCGAGGAGCAAGGGGCGACGTAAGCAGGGTACATGAGTTTCCCGAAATGCACGCCGGGAGTGACACCGTTGACGCGTGCATGGTGAGGTGCTTGGACCGTGGAATCGTCCACCGGCTGAATCGGTTCAGTCTCCCGTGCCTCGGAACTTCCCTTGCGGAGTTCCCCTACTGTCGCCAGCAGGGCTTCGCCCCGATCCAAATTGCTTGGGGTGCGTAGTGTAGGGATGGTTTGAGGAGTCTTTTTCTCAAGGAGGTATTGCTGTGACAGCGGTTCCCGCAGGGAACTTGCTGGCCTATTTGGCCCAAGTTCCCGATCCTC
>SXOA01000201.1 GCA_005778405.1 Planctomycetaceae bacterium | reverse complement strand
GGGGAGAGGGAGAATCAGGCGTACGCCAACTCTTCGTCCAGAACTTCCGCCGCTTTGAAGACGACTTTCGTTTGCCGGAAGCCGAGACGCTGATAAAGGCGAACCGCGCCGCTGTTCTGGGCGGTGACTTCCAAAAAGACGCGAGTGTAGCCGGCTTCGCGAAAGCCGAGCAGCGAGCGGTGGAGCAGGGCGCGTCCCAGGCCGCGGCCACGATGGCTGTCGGTGACGCCGACGTTTTGCACGGCACCCAAGCGCTGGCCGTCGCCGGTTTCTTCCACCATCCCCTGAATGGTGCCGCAAATTTCCGGGCGGCGGGCGAGCTGCGGCCAGTACTGCACCAGCCAGGTCGCCTGCGGCACGAACCGCCCGCGATGCACAATGTCGGCCATCAGCCGCCGGCAACCGTCGCGAGCTCCCAGGTTGGGAAAGACGTTGGCGTCCATCTCGAAGCGAAAGCTTTTGTACTTCACCTCCGCGTGGTCTTTGAGCAGGTCTTCGCTCCACGGCAACAACTCGTACCCTTCCGCCAGCAGCGGCTCTGCAAAGAGCTGGCCGGACAGGTCGTATTCCATCCGCAGACGTTTGAAGTAAGTGATGCCCATGGGGAGTGGGTGGAAGTAGGCAGAAGGCAGTCGGCAGTAATCAGGAGCTTCTGGCAATCCTACAGCCTGCTGAGGGGTCGGTCAAATTTCAGGCGAGATGGAGAGAGTATCGTGCCAGCCGACAGAATACGCAGTCGGCATTGTCGGCAGAATCGGCGTCACCTGGGAGAAAGCGGAGGAATCGGGTAGTCTTGAATTCATCGAAAACGTCACTCGCCGACCGAGGAATCACGATGTCCCACCCCCGCCCCGATGCCGGACCACCTGCCCCTCCCAGTCTGGAACTGCTGCAAGGCTGGCATTGCAGTCATCTGTATTACCGCTTTGATCGGGGCGTGATGGCCGCTCTCTCTCCGGACAAGGTGAAAGCTGGTCGCGAAGAAATCATCTCCATCCTCAATCCCGAAGGGCCGGGGGCGACGGCCCGGTTGCAGACCAGCGTGGTCAGCGGCAACAAGGCGGATTTCGGCCTGATGGTGATGGACGCGAATCCACTCAAGATCGAAGGAATCAACCAGCAGCTTCTGGCCAGCACGCTCGGCCCGGCGCTGATTCCGACGTACTCCTTTATCTCCGTCACGGAAATTTCCGAATACGTCCCGACCATCGAGCAATACACCCAGCGGCTCATCGAGGAAGGGGAAGTCGCTGGCAGCCCCGCGTTTGCCGCCAAGCTGAAGGCCTATTCCGATCGCCTCCCGATCATGAACCGCCAGCGGCTGACGCCCGATTTTCCCGCCTGGCCGGCAATGTGCTTCTATCCCATGAACAAGAAGCGGAAGGTGGGGGAAAACTGGTTCCTGCTCCCCTATGCCGAGCGGAACAAGATGATGGCCGAGCACGCCAAGAGCGGCATGACCTTCGCCGGCAAGGTGAGCCAGCTCATCACCGTCGGCCTGGGCTACGAGGACTGGGAATGGGGCGTCACCCTCTGGGCCCGGAACCCGGAATTCCTCAAGGACATCGTCTACCGGATGCGGTTCGATGAAGCCAGCGCCCGCTACGCCGAATTCGGCCCCTTCTACACTAGCTACATCATGAGCCCGGCGGAAATGCTGGACCACTGCCGGATCAAGTAGACCGTCTCATCTCGGATCAGCGGGAGAACGACAGCCTTGGCACTGGACTATCATTTAGGAGGGAGCATTGGAGGAATGCCGTTAACCCAGGGAGGCGGAGTCTCTTCGCGCCGTCTGCCAAGAATGCATTTCATCTCGGCCTCTGTCATCCAGATACCGTGTGCCTCAAAGCCGAAATTACTTCCATCGCTTAGCTTGAGGTGTTTCGCATATTCATAGAAGCCCCAATTGATGAATTGCGCGCCCGTTGCGGCTTCAGTTTCGAGTACGCAATGGGGGTCGTGCTCTCCGTGCGAAATCTCTCGATATTTCGTATACCTCCCTCCCGTGGGCTGCTGGCACAACTCAACGACATACATTGCGTCGGCATTCAGGCCAAATCTATTCCAATTGGGGCTTCCCCGTCGCACTACGGTCGTTGGATCGTGCCAATCCATGCCGCAGTGGAAGCACTGCTTTGCCAGGTCGGACACTAGGGAAGCCTTGCAGTAGGGACAAAGCGTTATCTCAGTAGCCATGACTCCCTCGACCAAGCTCGCGGAGAATTTCCGTCCGACTCATTATCGACGGTCCTTGAGACCTAGCAAATAGCGTCTTCTGCATTTTCACGTTGTGGTAGCGCGAATCGACAAAATGCTTCCGGTAGCTTGACGTGAAATGGCTTTCTGTATACTATACACATGTTTCGTTCGCAATCCCTCTTTTTCCAGGAGAAATCCCATGTCCGCCGCCATGCCACTTGCCGATGTTGCCGTTTCCCCCGGTCTCCCGGACCAAGAAGATGCTGTTCGCCGCCAGATTCCCAGCCAGCGGAACCGGGAGGTGTTTGCTGCGGTGGCGATGGGGAAGTCGCATGCGGAGGCGGCCGACCAGTTTGGGCTCACCCAGCCGCGGGTGACGCAGATTGTGCGGCAGGTGCGGGAATGGAGCATGCAGGTGGCTGGTGGGGAACTGGGGGAATACAACGAGGTGCAACGGCTGCGGCTGGCGGAGGAGACGCTGCGGGTGCAGCTTGACGGCTGGATGCGGATGGCGATGCAGGAGTGGTTCAAGTCCTGCCGCGAAGGAATCGGCCGCGTCACGTACCTAAACGCGGCAGCCCGGCTGTCGGCGAACCTGGCCCGGCTCGCAGGGGTCGATGTGAGCGGCAAAACCGCGCGGCTCCTGGCCGAACAGCAAGCCAGGGATGAGTACGAGCTGCGGCGCGCTGGGTTAGCGGAAAAAGCCTTATGGGAAGAGGAGCGAAAATCCGCCGAAGCAGTTGAGCCGGAGACAGAGCATACTGCCGCAACTCCCGTCCCGGCGACGGTTTGCGAAGAAAGGGCCGCGCCACCTCAAGCACAGTCGCTCCCCTTCGCCCCCCTAAAAAACTCTTATGGGCTGCTACAGACCACCGTCGCATCCGACATGGCCCAGACGATCAAAGACCGCTTCATTCCGGCAACTCCGCCCGTCTTCATGCCCAGTGCCGACAAACCGACCCCCAAGTTCCTCGATAAGAAAGTCCGCAAGCGGCTCCTGGCCCTCCGCCGCCAGGAAGCCCGCACCGAAGTGCTGGCAGCGGTGGGATAGCCCGACGCCAGACAAACGCGCGACCAGGCATGTCAATTCAGCATCTTATCGAGTGCCGCCAGCCCCACGGCAAACGGCGGGCGACTTTCGCGGTAGGTTTCCCACCACTGGGTGACGACGGTTGCATCCGCCGCCAATCGCCAGAATCTGAGCGCCTCGGCCAACAGGTCCGGCGAATCCTGGCACAGCTCGACTTCCTTACCCGCGGCGAGCGCGGCGGGCAACATCGCCACTTGCGCCACGCGCGGCAGCCGATCGGGATGGACAGTTTCGCTAAGAGCCGGCAAGTCCAAATTGAGCTGCGCGATGAGCCAGCCCAATCGCACCGCTTCCGGCAAGTGCGGATAAGGATTGGCGAGCACTCCTTCGATCCGTGCCTGATTGCCCGGCGGCCACGCTTCGCCGCCGCCGCCAAGCGCCGGATGCATGACGACGACTTCTGCCTGTTCCACCAGCAGGGCATCCTCGGTAAGCAAGCCAATCTGCCACAGGAATCCCGGACCGCGGGCTTCCCACTGTTCCCGCAGCGGCCCAATTCGCAGCGGGAGTTCCTCGGCCAGCTTTGGCAAGTACCTCGCGAATGCCGCCTCGATTGCGGAGATGGCCGCGGCCATGCGCTGCACGAGCGCCTCCGTTGCCGCGGCCCGCCCAATAGTCTTCACGAGCGCGAGTCTGGCCAGTTCGCGATTGTTTTCGGTGCTGGCTGAAACCCCCAGTAGATTTCGCCAGTATTGATCAACCGGGAGATTGGCAAGCTGAATTTCTCCCTGTAACAGGACCGCGGATTCCACGATTGTGCTCGCTAATTCCGCGTCCGCCAAAGCCTCACCGCGCGCCATCGCCGCTGCCGCGTGCAAGGCGCTCGCGGAACTGCTGACTCGCCAATTCAAGATTGTTGTCATACCTCAGAGAGTGTACTGGGTCGTTTCTGTGTTGACATCCGGCCGCAACTGGTTCACCAAAAAGACTGGGCGGAAGTCGCTTGGGTCGCGGCACAGAAAACCGTCGCGGACACACTCGACGAAGGGGACGAACTCGGCGTCGGGATGAAGGGAGTGGTGCTGTACGGGAAAGTGATGGTGGAGCATGTCTCCTCCACCGGCGACAAGAAGCGCGGACTGGAAGAGGAAGGCGAGAACGACGAGGAAATGCTCGAGTCGTTCTTTGCGCTGGATCCGGACGAAATTCCCAAGCCCGCTCCCATCATGCTGGACGAACCGCTACCGCCACTTGAGCCGGCGGCACCAAAGCCTTGATCTGAGTTTCACTCCTCATACACCTGCGGCACTTGCCAGGAGCGCGGCGGCGTGACGATTCGGCGGCGCGCGACAGGAGCAGTCCTGGTGGAAACCGCCAACTTCTGCTTACTCTGCCGGCTGTCCACAGTTTTCAGCGGCGTGCTGACAGTGGCTGGCGGGGCAATGGTGGGAAGCCCTTGCAGCCCCTTCACGCGCCGCAGGGAGTTGAGGAGCGGGCCGATCTTTTGATGGACTTCCCAGGTTTGGGAAATAATGAGGACGCCGGCATTGTCGAACTGGGAAATCGAGCCCGGCCCGCCAACGTCGTCCCAGCAGTCGGGATCAATAGTGGTCGTTATGCAATCGATCAGCGACTCATAATCCGCCACCCCCATTTTCCCGCCGGCAGTTCGAGAGGTCACCACGGCATTGGCTTCGTAGACAGGTGTCCGCCGCGAAACGAGGTCCAGCACGGGATAGAGCCGCGTGATGAGCTGCGAGCCGGCGTCCTCTGGCGTCGTGATGTGAATGACTTCGTCCTTGACAAGGAAGGTGAGCCCCAGTTCACCCAAGGTATTGCGGAGGAAGGACTCCAGCGTCAGGTTGTGGAGTGAAACGGTGACGGGGGTTTCCAGGTTGATCGCGGCTTCCTCCAGCTTCTTGGTGGCGATGATCATCGGCAGGCCAGTTCTGAGTTTGATCGTCTCGATGACCTCCTTGAGCGGCTCTTCGGGGAAATCAAAGGAGACCTGCTGTTGCAGGGCGGCTTCGATCCGGCCTTCCGTGATGGTGGCGTTTTCGTCCGTGATGGAGACGGATACTTGGGCCTGGGCGAACGAAGTCAGCCCCAGGAGAATTGCCAAGGGGGCCAAGGAGCGGAGCGCAGGGGGGAATGCCAGCATGGCGATAATTCCTGAGAAGCCAACCCCTGTCCTTTCATCCTAGCTGGCAGGCCGTCCGCCTGGCAACCACAATACCCGTGGGCAAGGCGAGGAAAGCGTTCGCGGCAATGCCGCTTCTCTGAAAGCAATTTCGGCCCGGACCTGGGGGTTGCGTGGCGATTCTCCGACACGTCCAACCGAAGCCACATCTCTGGCCGGTCAAATCCGCTCTCCATGGAGGCTGCAACCTGCAATCGATTCCCTCGCTCAAAGGAAGCGACATCGCCACCGAGGAAGGCAAGAAGTCGGCCAGTGACCTTTTGCAGCGCTACCTTAAGAAACTCTCCGAGGTAGAGACCAAGCTAGAAGCCAAGAGAATCGAGCACACCAAAATGCTGGAGCGGGAAAACAAAGCCCGCCAAGACCTGGAGAAAACGATCGAATGGCTGCTGGTGGAGTGAGGGCCTGAAATGTGCCACCTACAAAACTGCCCCCGCCTGCGGATCAATGCCCACGCCGTGGCAGAGCCGGGCCAGGCGGGCGAGGACCAGGAGCAGCGTTGCCGGGTCGAGGATTTCACCTTCCTCGTTATCCAAAAAGCTGTCCCCTATCTCCTCGAAGTGATAAATGTCGAAGCGGGCATTGGCCGCCAGCGCCCGCTGCACCTTCGCCAATTCGTCGGGCGGAAACTTTTGCCCCTTCCATTCCTTTTTCAATTCCGCGATTTGTTCTTTCACCTCGTCGCCGGAGACAAAGGTGATGTCCATTCCCGCGGCGTCGGCATGAGAAAGGACCGTCACCGATTCCAGCAGTTCCCCCTCATCCCCCTGCAATTCCTGAATCTCAAGCTTTCCCAGCTCGCTCAGGCTCTTTTGCACCGCAGCCACTGCTGGCCGGTGCTGCCGGTCAAAGAGCACGAAGTAGGTCTCGCGCCACTGATACCGGCTGTCGGCGAAGAGGGACATGGTGGGTAGGAAAAAGAGGTCAATGGACTAATTGATAATTCCGAAGCACGAATTCCGAATTCCGAAAAACAAGAAACTCGCCTGATCGATTCGGATTTTCTACTCGGGTTCCCACGGTTCTTCCAGCCCGCCACCTTCCGGCGTCTGGCCGTTGTACCAGGATTCAATGGCCGTCAGCACATTGTCCCGCTCCGGCCGCGACGCCCAAACCGATTCGTCCTGCTCAAGACGAACTTCATAGTCTCCCTCGCAATTGCAATCCTCGTTGCCGCAAAAATGAGGCGTATCCGCCACCCACAGGATGCGGTACAGGGGAACGTGTTTGTCGTCGACCAAGACAAACAGGGATGAAGAAGTGGACACCGCCAAAACTCCCGGAAGGGTGAACGGCTGAGACAAATCTCGGAAAAATCTGACCGCTCCATTCTACGCAGCCGTGTTGTGGACTGGCAGGGGCAGTTTAGAGTCCTGTTTTCAGGCAAAAAACGCTCAGTGACCGCGGTCCGTGAGCTCCGATAACCAGAGACTGTTCGATGTCGGCTGTTTTGGAAGGGCCGGCAATGAAGGTTCCAAAGGCCTTCTGTCCGACGGGGCCGCCAAAGTTCGGGCCGTCGCTCGCCGCTAATTTTTCGTAGGCCTGGTGCATGTTGTGGACAATCTGATCCGCCATGATGACCAGAGCCAGATGCTGGGTGATGAAATAAATGACCCGATGGCGAAGGCCGTGATCGGTGACCCAGATGGCCCCGTTCTCCGCCACGCCAAAATGGCCGGGCAAAATGGCGAAGTCCACACTCTCCAACTCGTGTGGGTCTTCCACTGCCGACAGATCGATGTTGGAAGCCCCAATTCCAGGAACCAGCGACACTCTTTTTTCTGCCGCCTGCCACGCGGGGATTTCCGCCAATCTCGTGTTTAGCTCGCTGAGGTCCGCGACGGTGACGCATGTGCCGCCAACCGCTTGAATCACCGCTGCAAACTGCGCCATTTGATCCGGATACGTAATCCAGTCTCCGTCTAGCAATGGCAACTCTGCTGGGGGAGCGGTCTGGCTGCGGATGGCGGCTAGGATGGAGGCTCGGCTCATAGGGCCGATTGTAATTGCCGAGGCGCTGGGTGCCATGCCCTCGGCTCTGCGCGGGCGTGAGCCCAGGTCCAGCGGTCGACGGCTCACCTTTTGGCGGCTATTTTGGTGCTTATGACCTATCAAGAGCTGCTCATCCTGCTGCCGTGCCATAGCCTGGAGGATTTTCCGACCTACCACGAGGGGGAAGATGCCCAGGGACTGCTCTCTGCCTGGTCCGCGATGTGGCAGCCGGAACTGCTCGCCAATTCCGGCCAGGCTCCCACCTGGAAACGAATTGAAGATGTCCCCACCGAAGTTAAGGACCGGCTGATTGTGGTGCCGAGCATGTGCGCCAGCCGCTTGCCGACGGGTTTTGCCCAGCGCGTGAAGGATGAAGGGGGCTGCCTTATCAAGAAAACTTTGAGCCGGGCGGAAGTCGTAGCAGCGGCTCTAGAGCCCATCGGCGGGCCGAAGGTCGATACCGAACTGGCGGCGGATTTTCTGGCTCTGGGATACGCATACCTGCAAATTCAACTGTTAACGCGGCAGATGCGGTATAGCAGCAATTTGGACGAGGTCTATTTCAAAGGGCAAGCCGTCGGCGCGGCGGTGGCGGCCGTGGAAGGAAACCTGGC
The DNA here is from genome assembly GCA_005778405.1 of Planctomycetaceae bacterium. GTDB lineage: Bacteria > Planctomycetota > Planctomycetia > Pirellulales > Pirellulaceae > SXOA01. The sequence continues at coordinate 13,412 of SXOA01000201.1, read as the reverse complement.
ACTGGCGAAAGAGAAGCTTTCGGCCTGTTTCAATGTGTTGGCCGAAGAGCGGGACCATTACTATCCGGTCGATGCGTTCATTCTGGATTTGAACCTGACCGCGGCAACCACGCTGGGTGCGGCGCTACGCAATGAGCTCAGCAAGGGCAGCGTCACAAACCTGCTCCTGTCTGCCGCGCTGCTCAGCGAAATGCAAACCAAAGAGCCGCTGACGCTGGAAGCTCTGAAACAAGCCATCTCGGCCGGCAAGGCGGGCATCATCGGCGGCGAAGCGAGCGAAGAGCGACTGCCGCTCTTGTCGCAAAATTCCATCGTGGCGAACTTGCGGCGCGGCCTCGCCATATATGAAGAGCTGCTCGGCAAGCGTCCTGAAGTTTTCGGCCGCTGGCGGTTCGGCCTCACTCCTGTGCTGCCGGGCATTCTAAAAAAGACCGGTTTTCGCGGGGCCCTGCACGCTTCTTTTGAGGAAGGAACCATTCCCGCCGGCACGCAATTCAAAGTCCGCTGGGAAGGGCTCGACGGCGCGGCGCTCGATTCCATTACGCGCACTCCGCTCGATGCTTCCAAGGCGCAGACGTTTCTGGCGTACGCGTCCAAGATGGGAGAGTCGATGGACGGCGACCATGTGGCCACGCTCTGCCTGGCGCACTGGCCGGGGATGGAGTGTGAGTGGCTCGGAGATTTGCGGCGGATCGCCGGCTACTGCAAGGCGATGGGAAAGTTCGTGACGGTCGATGAATACTTCGCCCAGACCGACTTGCCTGGCCACCTCGACCGTTACGAAGCCGACCGCTACAAATCGCCGTATCTCAAGCAGGCAGTCATTCGCAAAAACGACGACCCGATTTCCACTTCCGTCCGCTATTGGCGGCAGCAAGTGGCTTTGCGAGCGGTGCAAGCGATGGAGACGCTTGCGGCTCTGGTGAGCGGTAAAGTTCCCGAAGGAGTCCCCTCCCAAGAAGAAGACCCTACCGACGAAGCGTGGCAATCGCGTCTGGAAGTGGCAGCCGCTAATTGGGCTCGCTCTGTTGTGGTGGGAAAGGGAAGCAACGCCGGGCTGCTGGTGCTCAACCCGCACAGCTTTATTCGCCGAATGGGGATGGAGACGACCAAACTCGCCGCGCCGCCAGCGATCGACAAGCCTATCTACGCCGCGGACTCTTCCAATGGCTCCACGCAAGTTGTCGCCGATGTCCCCCCTATGGGCTATGTCTTCATTCCCAGCGAAGGCCGCGGCAAGCGGGACTCCAAGCCGCTACTGCTGGCGGAGGACAATACGCTCCGCAACGAGTTCTTCGAAGCGGTCATCAATCCCACCACGGGAACGCTCGCCGCGCTGCACGAATACAAGGCCCGCGGCAACCGGATGAGCCAGCAGCTTGCGCTCCGCATGCCAGGGCCCAAGCAGAAGCCGGGGGATACCTACCGAGATCCCGACGAAACGGCCCGCTACAGCGTGATGGCGGCGGACAGCGTCGAAGTCACCACGGCCACGACTGCGCTCGGCGAGATTACCACGCGCGGCCGGCTGCTCGACCAGGAGGGGCAAAAGCTGGCGGGCTTTGTGCAAAAATATCGCGTCTGGCGCGGCAGCCGGGTGCTGATCGTTGATATCGAGCTGGATCCCGTCGAGGAGCCGAAGGCCGATCCGTGGAATTCCTATTATTGCTGCCGGTTTGCTTGGGGAGACGAGACGAGCGACCTTTTCCGCACGGTCAACGAAACTCGGCAGCCCGCCAGCGGCCAGCGGTTTGAAGCCCCGCACTACATCGAGATGGTCAACCCCAAGAACAGCACGACCATCCTCACCGGAGGTTTGCCGTTTCATCGGCGGCACGAACACCGGATGCTCGATTCGCTGCTGATTACGCGCGGCGAGACTGGGCGGAAATTCCGCGTCGGCATCGGCATCGATCTGACGCACCCAATGCTCGACGCCATCAGCCTGCATACGTCTCCCATCGTCGTTCCCAGCCCTGCCCTCGCATCCGCTTCCAGTTGGCTCTTTCACCTGGATTCCCGCAACGTCGTGGCCACGCACTGGGAGCCGCTGGTAGAGGACCAGAAGGTCACCGGCTTTCGCGTGCGACTCCTCGAGACAGCCGGTCGCCCCGCAGCCCTTACGCTTAGTGCCTTCAAGCCGGTTGGTGCTGCCGAACGAGTCGATTTTCTCGGCCAGCGGCTGGAGGAGTGCAAGATCGATGACGGCAAGGTCAAACTCGACCTGGCGGCCCATGAGTTTGCGGAAGTCGTGGGGCGGTGGCCATGATCGTCGCCATCGATGGACCCGCCGGTGCCGGCAAAAGCAGCGTCTCACGCCAGCTTGCCGATCGGCTAGGATTCCAGTTTCTGGATACGGGGGCAATGTACCGCGCGGTGGCGCTGGCGGCGCTGGAGCGTGGACTGGGTGACGGGGACGAGGGCAGAATTGCGAGCATGACGAATACACTGACGCTCGATTTCTCCGGCAACCGGGTCTTGCTCGATGGCCGCGACGTCACGGGCGACATCCGCACCAGCCGCGTCTCCGCCGCCGTCTATCTGGCAGCCGACAATCCGGCGGTGCGAGAAAGGATGGTGAAAATGCAGCGGCAAATCGCCGGAACACGGGACACCGTCACGGAAGGGCGCGACCAGGGGACGGTCGCCTTTCCGCATGCCGAGTGCAAAATCTTCCTCACGGCCACGCCGGAAGAACGAGCCCGCCGCCGCCATGCCGAGCTGAAGTCGCGCGGGGAAGAGATCAGTCTCGCCGAAGTGCTGGCTCAAAACGCCGCCCGCGACCTCCGCGACAGCACCCGCTCGGTCGGCCGCCTCGTCAAGGCGGAGGAGGCCGTGGAAGTTTACACCGACGGTCTGACCACGGAGCAAGTGATCGACCGGCTGGAGGAAATCGTGCGGGAGTCGCGCAAAGCCTAACCCATGCACCGCTCTACCGCCCAGCCTTACATCTACTCGCTGCTCCGGACGTTCTCCCGGCTGATTGCGGTGACGTTTTATCGTCTGCGGTGCGAAGGGCGGGAGCACTGGCCCGCCACCGGCGGCGGGCTGGTCTGTTCAAATCATCAGAGCTTCTTCGATCCGCCGCTCGTGGGCATGACTTGCCCGCGGCAGATGAGCTACCTGACGCGGGAGACACTTTTCAAGGTGCCCATCCTGAGGCAAGTGATGACCTTTCTCGATGCCTATCCCATCGACCGCGAGGGGAGCGGCCTTTCGGGGCTCCGAGAAACCCTAAATCGCCTGCGGGACGGCGAGCTGGTGCTGATCTTTCCCGAGGGAACCCGCACGTACGACGGTGAATTGGGGCCGCTCAAACCGGGCTTCTGCGCCGTCGCCCGCCGCAGCCGCGTTCCGCTGATTCCGGTCGGAATGGACGGAGCGTACCAGGCGTGGCCTCGCACCTCCCCACTGCCGCTGCCGGGGAAACTGGCGGTGGTCATCGGCCGTCCGATTACGGCGGACGAAATCGAGGGGCTTTCCGATGAAGCCCTCCTCGCCGAGCTCGACAGCCGCATGCGAGCCTGCCACCTGGAGGCCCGGCGGATACGCGAAGGGTGCTATGTCGATCCGCTGCTGCTGGCGGGGCTGAAGTAGGAGGAAGCCACGGATGAAAGTGGGGGCGAAAGAGCTTATAATTCGCTGGTCCGTTTTGGTTTGAACTGTTGTTTGACAAGGAATTGGGTCCATGATGTTTTGCCGATATACCTGGTTGTTTTTTGTCGCTCTAGTGCTCGTCGCTCCCGTCGCACAAGCCGAGGAATACTGGAACCAATACCGTGGCCCGCGCGGGGATGGTACCAGCAGTGCCAAGGGGCTGCCGACGACTTGGAGCGAAACCGAGCACATCAAGTGGAAGACGCCGTTCTCCTCGAAAGAGTGGAAGGCCTGGTCTTCCCCCGTCGTCTGGAAGGACCAGATCTGGTTCACCAACGCCCCACCCTTCAAAGCCGGCGCTGCTCCCAAGTCGTCCAGCGGCGAGCCGGCCACCGCCGACGAACCGACGCAGCTCTATGCGGTCTGCCTGGATTTGGAAAGTGGCAAGATCGTCCACAACATCAAGTTGTTTGACATTCAGCGGCCCCAGTACTGCATCGACCGGAACAGCTACGCCTCCTCCACCCCCTGCATCGAAGAGGGGCGAGTCTACATCCATTTCGGGGCCCACGGCACCGCTTGCCTGGATACGGCCACCGGCAAAACGCTTTGGTCGCGGCAGGATTTGAAATGCGACCATTTCCGCGGAGCGGCGTCGTCACCCATTCTCTGGCAAGACCTTCTCATCCTGACGTTCGACGGGTTTGACTTTCAATATCTGACAGCTTTAAACAAAGAGACGGGCGAGACTGTCTGGCGAACCGACCGCAAGTTCGACTACGGCACCGACAATGGCGACGCGATGAAGGCTTATTCAACGCCGACCATCGCCGATACGGGCAAACGCCTGGAGTTGATCAGCCCCAGCGCCGGAGCGACAGCCGCCTACGACCCCCGCTCCGGCAAGGAGCTGTGGCGGGTGAAGAGCATGGGGATGAACTCCTCCTGCCGCCCCGCCATCGGCAACGGCATGGCTTTCGTCGGCACCGCGGACAGCGGGATGGGCTTCTTTGCCGTCAAGCTCGGCGGCAGCGGCGATGTCACCGCCTCGAATGTGATGTGGAAGCAGACCAAGGGAGCCCCACGCTATTCGTCCCCCCTGTTCGTCGATGGCCTGCTCTACACCGGCAACGAAAAGGGGGTTGCCTTCTGTCTCGACCCCGAAACAGGGGACCTTCTCTGGGACGAAAAAAAGCTCGGCGGCCTATTCATGTCCTCCCCCATCTACGCCGACGGCAAGCTCTACTTCTTCGCCGAAGACGGCAAATGCCATGTCCTCGCCCCCGGCCGCGAGTTCAAACTCCTCGCCACCAACACCCTCGCCGGCGAAATCATGGCCAGCCCCGCCGTGGCAGGGAAGAGCCTGATCGTGCGGACAAAGGAGGCCGTTTATAGGATTGAGGAGTAAAACTCCAGTTTCCCAGGCTCTGCTTGAGAACGAGTAAGTGCGGCCGTCGATCAACCCCTTAGTCAGCGGAGGAGGCCGGACCTATAATTGTGCCATGCCATCGCTTGCTTCTATTGTGACTCAGCTTCGCCAGGCTCTGGAAGCGGAGAATGTGCTCTCGGCCCAGAGCGAAATGCTGGTTTATGAATGCGACGGGTTCACGATTGAGAAAAACAGTCCTGACATCGTAGTGTTTCCGCGGAACACGGAGGACGTCTCCCGCATCGTGAAAATTTGCAGCGCCGCGGGTGTGCCGTTTTTGCCGCGCGGGGCGGGGACGAGCCTGGCGGGGGGCTGTTTGCCGGTGGGGGGCGGCGTGATGATCGTGCTGACGCGGATGAAGGAGATTGTGGAAATCAATCTCCGCGACCGCTATGCCATTGTGCAGCCGGGGGTGGTGAATGTCTGGCTGACGAATGCCCTCAAGGGGACCGGCTATCACTATGCACCTGATCCCTCGAGCCAGGGGGCCTGCACGATTGGCGGCAACGTGGCGACCAATAGCGGCGGGCCGCATACGCTCAAGTATGGCGTGACGGTGAATCACGTGCTGGGAGTGGAAGCCGTCCTGGCGGATGGCCGCATTGTCCGCATCGGCGGGCCGGCGGAAGACCCGCTGGGTCTGGACTTGGCCGGGGCCATTGTCGGCAGCGAAGGGACGCTCGCGATCGTCACCAAAGTCTGGGTCCGGCTGACGCGGAACCCGCAGGGTTACCGCACGATGCTCGGTGTGTTCGAATCGTGCGACGACGCCACGAATGCCATCAGCGAAATCATCGCTGCCGGCATTGTTCCCGCCGCGCTGGAGATGATGGACCAGGGAATTCTCGTTGCCGTGGAAGCAGCGTTCCACTTCGGCTTTCCGCTCGATGCTCAGGCGATCCTGCTGATCGAGGTCGATGGCCTGGAAGCGGGGCTCGACGAGCAGCGGGACAAGATCATCGCCCTCTGCAAAAAGTGCAATGCCCGGGAAGTCCGCCAGGCGGTCGGCGACAAGGAGCGGCAGAAGCTCTGGAAGGCCCGCAAACAGGCGTTCGGGGCGATCGGCCGGCTCAGCCCCAGTTACTGCACCCAGGACGGCGTCGTCCCCCGCACGCAGATTCCGCACATTCTTCGCAAGATCACCGAAATCGCGGCCCGCTACGAGCTAAGAGTGGTCAATGTCTTTCATGCCGGCGACGGAAACATCCATCCAATCCTGTTGTTTGATGAGCGCGACGCGGCGCAGGTTCAGCGGGTGCTGGTGGCCAGCAACGAAATTTTGAATGAGTGTTTGAATTGCGGCGGCTCCGTCACTGGGGAGCACGGCATTGGCGTGGAGAAAATCCACTTCATGCACAAGATGTTCACGGGCAGCGATTTGGCCGCGATGGGAAACCTCCGCGCCGCGTTCAATCCGCTCGGCAATCTCAGTCCCAAAAAACTCCTGCCCACCGCCGGCAGTTGCGGGTTGGAGCAGAAACATCCGGGCAGGAGAGCGGCATTGTAGCAGGCCGCGAGTCCTCTCGCGAGCCAACTGTTTAGAGTTGGAACTGGCAAAAACCTCTTCTGCCGCTCCCGCATCCGCACTGATGGCTCGCCACGGAGTGGCGGCCGACTTTGCGTCCTACTTTACAGCGTCGGCAGTTGCATGACTGGCGGACTGGAGGCGGCGGCAGCGGATCGGTTGCGGACCAGCGTGGTGACAATTCTTTCCAGGTAGGGGCCGACAATGGGGTCGGCAAGATTGCCAAAGGTCGAGCCGTCGTCCCCTTTCTCGCGAATCTGCATGTTCAGCGGCACTTCGCCCAGGAACGGCACGCGCAGCTCCTCCGCCTTCTTCCGCGCACCGCCACTGCCGAAGATGTCGTACTTTTTGCCGCAGTCCGGGCAAATGAATCCGCTCATGTTCTCGACCATCCCCAGGATCGGAATGTTGACCTTGCGGAACATGGCGATGGCTTTGACCGCGTCCAGCAGGGCCACTTCCTGCGGTGTGCAGACCACGACGGCTCCCGTCAGCGGCAGCATTTGCGAGAGCGTGAGGGCGATGTCGCCGGTGCCGGGGGGCATGTCGATAATGAGGTAGTCGAGGTCGCCCCAGGCGGTGTCGCGCAGAAACTGCGTGATGGCCCCGTGCAGCATCGGACCACGCCAGACGACGGCTTCGCCGGGAGGGACGAGAAAACCCATCGACATCACCGGCATGTCGCCGGAATAGATGGGGCGAATCTTCCCTTCCATGACTTCGGGCCGGGGAGCGTCCCCCAGGCCGAGCAAGTGCGGCACGCTGGGACCGTAGACGTCGGCGTCCATCAGGCCGACCTTGCAACCCGCTCGCTTCAGGCCAAGGGCCAGCACCGTGGCGATGGTGCTCTTTCCCACGCCTCCCTTGCCCGAGCCGACCGCAATCACGCTCTTTGCGGTGAGCCCGATGTTGCCGATTTTCAGCGCCGGCCGCTCGTGCACCGCCAGGTTGACCTGCACCCCGCTCACCTGCGGCAGCCGGTCCTTGATGCGCTCGGCGAGATTGTCCCGAGTCTCGTTCCAAATCGGCGCGGAGTGGGTAGTAAGGGCCAGCGTCAACGAGGCCTGGTCTCCTTCGACCTTGAGATCGCGAATTTGCGACAGCGACAACGCGCTGCGGCCGGTCTCCGGATCGGAAAAATCGCCGATCGCGGATTGCAGCGCGGTAATATCAACGTGGCCTGCGGCCATGGGAAGTTCTCCAGCTGGGAAGGCGTGACACACCCTAAGCTATGCGGAGCAGCGAATTCCTGGAAGGGGCGGATTTGGCCGGATTCACTTCGATCGATCCGCTAAAACACAGCTGCGAACGCCCGTGCCAACCAAATCTTGAATGTGGCCCTCCTGGGCTCTGGCTGGCCATTTGCCACAAGTGGATTGTGAAGAAACGTTTACAGCGAGTGCGTTTTTGAAATACCCTTAGGGCCTGCCAATGGAGGAACCGGCGGAGAGTGAGTACATTGCACGAATCACTCCGGAGGATTGCCACGTGACGAAACCCAAAGCCATCCAGGGCATTTTGCCGATCGCCCATACTCCGTTTACTGCGGACGATGCCGTTGATTATCCCAGTCTCCAAGGGCAGATTGACTGGGCCTACTCCGTGGGGGCCAGCGGCTTTGCGACCGGGATGGTCAGCGAGATTCTGCGGCTCACTGCGGATGAGCGGCTGGAGTTAACCGAAAAGCTGGTTCAGATCAGCGGCGGCCGTGGGGCGGTGATTATGAGCGTGGGGGCGGAGAGCAAGGCTCAGGCAATTGTCTATGCCCGGCGAGCGGAAGCGGCCGGCTGCGACGGGGTGATGGCCATCGTGCCGATTTCGACCGCGCTCCCCAGCGAGCAGGTTTTGTCGTATTACCGGGCAATTGCCGACTCAATCTCCATTCCAGTCGTTGTGCAGGACGCTTCTTCGTACGTCGGTAAGGCGATATCCCTCGACGTTTATGTCCAGCTACTCAACCAGTACGGCCCCGAAAAAATCCTCTTCAAGCCGGAGGCGGCTCCGATTGGTCCGAACCTGTCGGCACTGCGGGACGCCAGCAGCGGCAAGGCAAGAGTGCTCGAAGGCTCCGGCGGTATTCTGCTGGTGGATAGCTACCGTCGGGGGATTGTCGGGACGATGCCGGGGATGGAGTTTTTGGAAGGAATTGTTGCTCTCTGGAAGGCACTGGAAAGGAAGGACGAAGCGGCCATCTACCGGCTCTACTTTCCCATCTGCGCCCTCGTCGCCCTGCAACTCCAAGCTGGACTCGACGGGTTCCTGGCCGTGGAAAAGTACATCCTGCACAAAAAGGGGCTCTTCACCACCGACTGCCGCCGCGAGCCCAATAGCTGGACCATGGACGAAGAAACGCGGCTCGAAGTAGACCGGCTGCTGGCCAAACTGGCGGAGGCGATTGCTTAGCCCCCGCGTCCACGCGGGGAAACGCCGCGTGGACGCGGGGGCTAAGCTTGAACAATCACCAACGTTAGAATTAGCCCATGCGTCTCGTCCATTGTCTTGCCGCCGTTGTTGTCATCATTTCAGCTCGCCTGGCTCGCGCCGACGAACCGGCCGCCGTCGTTGCCCAGGCCGACCTGCGAGCCGCGGTGCAAAAGGCGATTCCCCTGATTACCAAAGGGGCGGTCGGCCATCGCGAGCAGCGGACCTGCTTTGCCTGCCACAATCAAGGAACGCCGATTCTCGCTCTCGTCACCGCTCGCACGCACGGCTTTACCGTGGATGAAGACGAGCTGACCAAGCAGTACAAATTCATCCAGGAGTTTTTGGGCCGCAACAAGACGGAGTACTTGCAGGGCAAGGGACAAGGCGGGCAGGCCGACACGGCCGGCAGCGCACTGATGGCGCTGGAGCTCGGGAAGTGGCAGCCGGACGAAGCCACGAATGCCGTCGCGGAATATCTGCTGCTCTATCAGGCAGACAGCGACCATTGGTCGGGCGCTTCTAGCCGACCGCCGTCCGAAGGGAGCCCGTTCACATCGACTTTCGTCTCGCTTCGCGGACTGGCGGCGTTCCAGACCGAAGCGCAGAAGGAGCGGGCGGAGAAACGGAAGGTCCAGGTCCGCGAGTGGCTGCTCAAGGCAACGACCAAGGACCACGAAGACCGCGTCTTTCGGCTGTGGGGGTTGCATGCGGCCGGAGCGAAGCCAGAGGAGCTTGCTGCCGCGGCCAAGGAGCTCGTTTCCAAGCAGCGGGACGACGGCGGCTGGAGCCAGATTGACGCGCATTTCGAGGTCAAGAGAGAAGGGGACAAAGTTGTGACCTTTGAGCCAAACTCCGATGCCTACGCCACCGGCTCGGCACTCGTCGTGCTTCATCTGGCGGGCGAAATGAAGCCGTCTGATCCGATCTATCAGCGGGGGCTGGCTAATCTGCTCAAGTCGCAGGTGCAGGACGGTTCCTGGCATGTCAAATCCCGGAGCAAGCCGTTCCAGAAGTATTTTGAGACCGGGTTTCCGCACAAGGGGGACCAGTTCATTTCGTCGGCCGCGACCTCGTGGGCCGTGACGGCGATGGCGCTTGCGTGCGAGAAGCCGAGTTCCCGCCCTTGATTCGTCCCGCCTTGCCGGGGAGAATCTAAACCTTCACCCACTCGCCCTTTTCGATGGCAGGCAAGCTCGATGGCGGTCTTTGAAAACATTGATAGGCTCAAGACAGAGTACACGGACAAGTACGTCGTTGTGGCCGCGGACCGGCCGGAGCTGAAGCGGTTTCACGGCCTCATTGGGACCGTCAAAACCGTCAACATGAGCGGACGGGCCCTCGTGCAGTTCGACGGCTACAACAACATCGGCTGGTTCGACATCGACCCGGTGTTTCTAAAGGTCGTCGACCAGCCCCTTCCCAAGCCGGAAGAGAAGCCGAAGAAGGAAGCCAAGCCAGCGGCGAAAGCCGAGAAAGCCGCGCCCGCCAAAGCTGCCCCGGAAAAAGCGGCGGCCAAACCGGCGGCCGCGCCGGCAGCCGGGGGAGCGCAGTCGGTGGCCGATATTCTGGCCGCGGCCCGTGGCGGAGCGAAGCCGGCGGCGAAAGCGGAAGGCGTTCCCGCCACGAAAGCGCCGGCAGCGGCAAAAGCTCCTGTCGATCCCAAGAAGATGAGCATGGCGGACATCCTGGCCGCCGCCCGTGGCAAAGGCGCTCCCAAAGCGGAAGCTTCTGCCGATGCGGCCACTGCCAAGTCAGCCGAGAAGAAAAGCACCGCCGAATTACTTGAGGCGGCTCGCATCAAACCGGCTGCCGAAAAGCCTGCCGCCAAGCCAACTGCCCCAGCCGCGAAGGTCGACCCATCGAAGATGAGCGTCGCCGATATCCTGGCGGCTGCCCGCGGTAAAGGAGGCGCCGCGGCCAAGGCCGCGCCCGTTCCCCCGCCAGTCGAGAAACCCGTCGCCGAAGTCGCCCCGGAACCGATCGCAGAAGCTGCGGCACCCGCGGACGCACCAGCCGGTGAGGTCTCGTCCAAGAAGGACGCCTTTAAGACCGTGGCCGAAATTGTGGCTTATTGCCGCAAGGTTGATACGAAATAGCTCGCCTGAAAGGTCCCATCGCCAGGAAGGAACAAGCTCATGGAAGCGCCCGCGAAAGCCAGCACCCCTTCGCCGCCGAAGAAGAAGCGGAGTCTGCCCCGGCTGTTCGGTTATTCATTTCTGGGCTTGGTCGTCATCATTGCCATCGCGGCCATCGTAATTCGCGCAAAAATTCAGGCGGACAAACGGCGGAATCTTGAGGAGACCGTTCTTCAGGAGCTCAAACAGCCGCAGAAGATTGTCCTGGATGCCATCACCGCGGACGGCGGTGCGCAAGAGGCTCTGGGGGAGGAAATCAAGGACGCCGGAGGTCTCGGGCGCGATGGCAGCGGCGAACTGGACGGAACCGGCACTGTGCTGCACTTCGATGTGTCCGGCAGCAAAGGGAAAGGTCGCGTGACCGCCGCGGCTGCTAAAGAGAAAGGGGCCTGGCAAATTACCGGCGATATCGAAATCGAGTTGCCCGGCGGCAAGACCATCAAAGTTCCCAAACCCGCGGACAAGCCCCCCGATATCGACCTGTGAAATTGACCAGCGGAGCCCTTCATGACCCACGTCGATACTCCGCAAAGCCACGTTCGCTTCGCCGCCGCCCGCGCCGACATCACTCCGCCACTAGGCATTTACTGGCGCATGTGGGGAGCCGCCACGCACGACCATGCCACCGGCATCCACCGCCCCCTCACCGCCACCGCAGCCGTCTTTGAGCCGCTGGCCGCCGCACTCGGTGACAAGGGGGACTGCGTGGCCCTGGTCAGCCTGGACCACTGCCTGCTGGGAAAGGATGAAGCGGAGCTGGTCATTTCCGCAATCTGCAAACGCTGCTCCCTATTCCCCTCGCAGGTGCTGCTGACCTTCACCCACACACATTCCGCCGGCTTGATGAGCCTCGACCGCGTCGGCCTGCCGGGGGGCGAACTGATTCCTCCTTATCTGCGGAAGGTTGCGGATACCTGCGCGGAACTGGTCGCCCAAGCCAAGGCCAATGTCGCGCCGGCCGTCATCAGCTACGGCACCGGCAAGTGCGATTTGGCTCAGCACCGGGACTTCTGGGATGAGGACAACCAGCTCTTCGTTTGCGGCTACAACCCCGAGGGACGCGCGGACGACTCGGTACTCGTCGCCCGCATCACCAACGAGGCCGGCAAGGTGTGTGGTACGCTCGTCAACTATGCCTGCCATCCCACGACTCTCGCCTGGGAAAATCGCCTCATCAGCCCGGACTATATCGGCGCGATGCGGGAGATTATCGAGAGGGGTACCGGCGGCGCTCCCTGCATCTTCCTGCAAGGGGCATCCGGCGAACTCGGCCCCAAAGAAGGCTATGTCGGCGATGTCGCGGTCGCGGATCGTAACGGACGTCAACTCGGCCACGCCAGTCTCAGCACGCTCGTGAGTCTTCCCCCGCCGTTGACGCGGTTTGAGTATCAGGGCCCAGTTATCTCCGGCGCGACTCTCGGCGACTGGCGGCACACGCCGGTCCATGCCGAGCGCGAGGCCGAAATTCAGAAGTGGCGGCGGAAATGCGAAATCCTCGCCGTTCCCTATCGCCCCGATCTTCCCACCCGCGAAGGAACCGAGGAACTTCTCGCCAGACACACCGCCGACGAAGAGCTGGCCCATAAGTCCAGCGATTCCGCTGCCGCGCGCGATGCCCACGCGATGGTCGAACGGCAGACGCGCCTGCTGCACCGGCTGGCGCAGCTTCCGACAGGGCCTGCTTACCCTTTTGACTTGCAAGTCTGGCGGATGGGGGACGCGGTTTTCGTCGCCGTGCCTGGTGAGCATTACAGCTATCTGCAAACCCATCTCCGCACCCGCTTCCCCGGCCGCATCCTCGTCATCATCACCCTCGCCGGCGGCTGGGGTCCCAGCTATGTCCCAACCAGGGAAACGTATGGCAAAGGGCTCTATCAGGAATCCATCGCCGTGCTCGCGCCTGGGTCTTTGGAGAGAATCACCGACGAACTTGCCCGCCGTATTGAGGAGTTGCTGGAGCAGGACAAGAACTAACTACCACTCACTACTCACTACTCACTACTCACTACTCACCACTCACTCTCCCCTGAATGAAAATCACCGCCATCGAAACGCTGGTCTGCCATGCCCGGATGCGGAACTGGGTCTTCGTGAAAGTCCTCACCGACCAGCCGGGATTGCACGGCTGGGGGGAGGCGACGCTGGAGTGGCATACTCGCGGCGTGGTGGGCGCAATTCAGGATCTGGCACAACTCGTGGTCGGTGAAGACCCAACGCGCCCCGAGCATGTCTGGCAGGCCATGTACCGCCAACATTTCTGGCATGGCAACGGCATCATCCGCTCGACGGCGATTGCCGGCAT
>SXOA01000200.1 GCA_005778405.1 Planctomycetaceae bacterium | reverse complement strand
CAGCAATGCGGCAGGCATGTTCTTCCCTTTCATCGAGGACCGCGCCGTCCGCCTCATCGGCGTCGAAGCCGGCGGCCGCAGCCCCCAGCCCGGCCAGCACGCTGCTCCCCTCAGCCACGGTTCGCCCGGTGTTCTGCACGGCAGTTACAGCTATGTGATGCAGGACGAGGACGGGCAGACCTGTGACGTCCACTCCATTTCCGCCGGCCTTGATTATCCCGGCGTCGGGCCGGAGCACAGTTATTGGAAAGACACCGGCCGGGCAGAATACACCTACTGCGAAGACGGCGACGCCCTCCGCGGCTTCGACGCCCTCGCCCAGTGCGAAGGAATTCTGCCCGCCCTGGAAAGCTCTCATGCCGTCTTCAAAGCAATGGAAATCGCCTGCGGAATGAAGCCAGACCAAGTGCTTGTGATCTGCCTTTCGGGGCGGGGAGACAAAGATGCGGCGGAGATTGCGCGGCTGCGAGAGAAACACTGAAAACTGAAAACTTCCTCCCCATGTCCTCCATCGACAACCTCTTCACGACTCTCCGCTCCCAAGGCCGCAAGGCCCTGATGCCGTTCGTTACGGCTGGAGATCCCGATTTGGAATTTACCGGCCAGATCATCCGGGAGCTGGACCGGGTCGGTTCGTCGATGTGCGAAGTGGGGATTCCCTACAGCGACCCAATCGCCGACGGGCCGGTGATTCAGGCGTCGTATACGCGGGCACTCGAAAATAAGATCAAGGTCCAGCAGATCCTGCAGCTGCTCCGCGGGCTGAATGACGAAGTGAAGATGCCGCGGGTGACGATGGTGAGCTACGCCATCATTCACCGCATTGGAGTGGAAAAATACGTCGCTCAGGCTCAGGCGGCGGGCGTATCTGGCGCGATTGTGCCGGACCTCTTGGTGGAAGAAGCGGAATCGCTTTCAGCCCTTTGCCGCAAAGCGGACTTCAGCCTGATTCAGCTTGTGACGCCGACCACGCCGCGAGAGCGGGCGGTGCGGATCGCCAACTCTTCCAGTGGCTTCTTGTATTACGTTTCGGTTACCGGCATCACCGGCGAGCGGACCCAGTTGCCGCCGGAACTTCTCGACAACGTCGCCTGGCTGCGGACTCAAACCAAGCTCCCCATCTGCATCGGCTTCGGTATCAGCCAGCCCGAGCATGTGCAACTGCTCGCTCCCGTCGCCGACGGCCTGATCGCCGGCTCTGCTATCGTCCGTCGGGTGGCCCAGGCGGCAACGAGGCCGCGGGCGGACGTGGTGAAGGAGGTTGGAGAATATGTGCGGAGCTTGCAGCTTGCGCTGACACAAGCAGGCAGCAAATAGTAGCCTGCATCTTCCGTGTGCAGCATGCCACGCTCACGGAGTAACAGGGTTACTCAGAAGTCGAAACTCGGCAAATTGCGGTGTTTCGCATTTCCTTCAATGAAACGACTTGCGCCGACGCTAGCTCATCGCAGCTTCAATTTCTGAGTAGCCGTGGCTTGCTCTTCCCCAGATTCATCGGAATTGGTAAGAGACTCCCGCAACTAGTCTTACCGGTACTCTTGCGCGCCTGCGTAAGCGGCAGATCTCCATGAAGAATTTCCCCATCGTCCCAATACTGCTGCTCTCACTGGCCGCTGCCGGCTGCCAGGGAAACCCGCAGGTTCGCCGGGTGGTGGATTCGGTCCAGGCCGAAAATCGCCAGCTTGAAGACTTTGTCTATTTGCTGGAACAGGATATTCAGGTCTTGGAGCAAGAAAATCACAAACTGCGGCGGCAGATTGAGCGCGGAGCCAGCGGAGCTGGGTCGTCGGGGACGCGACGGGGAGGTACTTTGCCGCGACGCGAGGAAAACCCTGAATTGACTCCACCAGTGGTGGAAGGTCTGCCGGAGGTGCCAATGCCCGAGCCGACATTACCGCAGCCACGTCCGGCCGCTCCCCGGCCACTCAATAAGCCCGAGCTGCCTGCTGATCCGGACCTCGGCCCGCTCTTGGAGCCACCCGTTAAGAAGCCGACCAACGAACCGGCTGGCAGCGTCAAGCCCATGCGGCACGAGCAGAGTGATGGGGAACCGCGAACAGTTAGAGCCTCTTCGCTGAAAAAACCTGAGCCGGAAGTGACCGACAAGGTGGTGACGCACTTGCATCTCAATCCACTGCACACCTGCGGTCTGGGCTTCGATCAAGCGCCGGGAGACGACGGGCTTTCGATTCTCCTCGAACCGCGAAACGAGGCGAATCAGTATGTGCCGCTGGCGGGACCGGTATCGGTCGTGGTGTTGGACCCCAGCAAGAATGGAGACGATGCCCGTGTCGCCCGCTGGGACTTTAGTAGCGCCCTGACGGCGGAAAAGTTCGCCCAGGGAGCAATCATGGGCATTCAACTGAAACTTCCTTGGCCGGGCAAACCGCCGGAAAGCGCCAAGCTGGAAGTGTTTGTACGCTACGAAACGCCCGAAGGCAAAAAACTGCAAGCGGAAAAGGAAATCTTCATTGCGCTCGCCGGCCAGTTCTCGCAGCGCTGGACCCCCCGCCCTGCCGACCGCCAGCGAAAGCCTCGCAGCGAGACGATTGCCGCCGGAGCGAGCGAGTCCAATGTCGCTGCCGTTCCACCACGTCCGGCCGCCATCGAATCGCCGGCTGAAATGGAGACCGAGGACAAACCAGCTCCGCTCGTCCCCCCCGCGGGTCTCAGTGAACGGCAGACGGGTGAGAAGCCGGCGAAGCCCAAGTGGGCTCCCACACGCTAGCGCTGGCCAGTTGCGACACCGGATAAAACGCCCGGCGGTCTGAAAACATGCGGCTTGGCTGGCGACACTTGTGTTGCCATGACCGACTCTCTCAAACCCCGCTGGTATCAGTTCAGCCTCCGCACGCTACTCATGGCGATGACGGTCCTTTGCGTGGGGCCTGGAAGCTATGTCGCCTATCATCAGAGGAAGGTGCGGCAACAGCAGAGTGCGGTAGCGGCAATTGAGCAACTCGGCGGCTACGTCTTCTATGACGAAAAAGCCCCGGCCCGCTCGGGGCTGGCACGGCTGATTCTGGGAGATAACTCCTTTGGCAATGTGAACGGCGTGGACTTCAATCCGTTGAAAACGGAAAACCGTCAAATCACAGATGCGGACCTGCGGCACTTGCAGGCGTTTCCGCGCCTCAATCACCTGGTCCTCAAAAACTGCCGGCAAATCACCGATGCCGCGCTGGGGGAACTTTCAGGGCTGACCAGTCTGCAATATCTCTACCTCAACGACACTCCGATCACGGATGCCGGCCTGGTCCATCTTTCTGGCCTGACCAACCTCGAGGAGCTCTCTCTTACCCACACCCAAGTCACTGGCCCCGGCCTCGGACAGCTTTCCAGCCTGACAAAACTCCAATTCCTCTATCTTTACTCCACCCGCATCCCTTCAGATGGCGTCGACGAGATTCAAAAGGCGCTGCCGAAGTGTCGGATCAATCGCTGAGTGGCAAATGACAGCCCATTCCTCCCGCTGCGGTCTCTGCCCCTTTGCGTGAGGCCCTCTTCAAAACGGAAGCAACACGCAGTGACGCGGAGAACGCAGTGAGACTGTAAAATCGTCGGTTGGTTCGCATTGTTGGCGTTCCATGCTGCCGGTATAATCGCGTTCACTGGTTTGGCCACGAATAGGGGTCGGGAGTCTCAGGCGTCTATCAACTCTGCAATTGCAGGATTACTGTCACCAAAGACTCCCGATCCCCTTGGGCAGCTCGGAGAAGGATTTCCTATCTTATGCGCGTTGGAATTGGGCACGATACGCATCGCCTCACCTCGGGGGGGCCGCTGCGGCTGGGGGGGATTGATATCCCGCATGACCACCACTTGCTCGGCCATTCCGATGCCGACGTCTTGCTGCATGCCATTACGGACGCTCTTCTGGGGGCTGCGTCGCTAGGGGACATTGGCGAGTTCTTTCCCGATACCGACGCGGCCAACAGGGGGCGCAGCTCCGCACAGATGCTGCACGCAGCTCACGAAAGGGTAATTCAAGCCGGCTTTCGGCTGGTGAATATTGACTGCATTATCTTTACCGAACGCCCCAAGATTGCCCCGCACAAATTGGTGATTCGCGACCGCATCGCCGAAATCCTGAAACTTCCTCCCGGCCGCGTCGGCCTCAAAGCCAAAACGGGCGAGCAAGTAGGCATCGTCGGCCGCGAAGAAGCCATCGTCGCCGAGTGCGTGTGCCTGCTGGAAGAGACCGCCCGTCCATCGGCATGACCTGCCTTCGTTGCGTATTTCGACATTCGAATTTCGAGTTTTGCTTCCCATGATCCGCCTCTACAACACCCTGACCCGCAACAAAGAACCCTTCGAAACGGTGGTGCCTGGCAAAGTTGGCATCTATCTCTGCGGGCCGACGGTCTACAAGGAAAGCCACATCGGCCACATGGTCGGTCCGGTCATTTTCGACACCATCAAGCGGTTCCTCATCTACAGCGGCTACCAGGTGACCTGGGTAGTGAACATCACCGACGTGGACGACAAGCTCATCGGCCAGCAGCACGAGCGGGGTATCCCGATGAGCGAGATCGCCGAGGAAATGACGATCGACTACCTCAATAACCTGCGGGCCCTCGGCGTCGACCAGATTGATCACATGCCTAAGGCGACCGAACACATGCCAGGCATCATCGAGTTCACGCAATCGCTGATTGCCAAAGGCTTCGCTTACGCCAGTGGCGGGGATGTGTTCTTCGACGTCACCAAGGATCCCAGTTACGGCAAGCTGAGCAACCGCAACGCCGAGGATCAGCAGGGGGAAGGGGGCGGAGCGGCTTCGAAGAAAAGAAACAGTGGCGACTTCGCCCTTTGGAAGAGCGCGAAGCCCGGTGAGCCGGCCTGGGACAGTCCTTGGGGAAGGGGACGGCCGGGGTGGCACATCGAGTGCTCGGCAATGAGCAAGGCACTGCTCGGTGAGACGTTTGACATCCACGGCGGCGGCCTGGATCTGATGGTCCCGCATCATGAAAACGAGCTGGCCCAGAGCCAGTGCTGCCACGACAAGCCGATGGTGAAGTACTGGTTGCACAACGGGCTGCTCCGCAAGGGAGAATCCGCCGGAAAAATCGGCGGCCGCAGCGACCGCGACCCACTACCGGCTGATGCCGGCGGCAAGCTCAGCCGCAGCGGCGGCGCGGGAGGTCTGGCGGATGAAATCGCCCGGCTGACCGGCGAGCGGATTCGTTTCTTCCTGCTCCGGACGCATTACCGCAGCACGGTCATTTTCGGGGACGACGGCCTGGAAGAAGCGGCCAAGTCCCTGGAATCGTTCTACGGCTACTTCGAGCGGTTTCACAAAATCAGCAAGCAGCGGTACTTCAATCTGGCCGCGCCGCAGACGCGGAAAGAAGGCGATTCGGTGAAGGGCGATGAGCCGTTGCTGAAGGGCGTGCAACAGCTCCGGGCCAACTTCCTCGAGAAAATGGACGACGACTTTAACACGGGCGGAGCGATTGCCGAATTGTTCGACTTCATCCGCGAGCTGAACAAGTTCGCCAATGAAAACAATCTCGACCGTTTTGCCGAGGTCAAACCGGACGAGTTCAAACAGGTCTTCGCCGATCCGCAGGTGAAGACCCTGGTGAAGGCGACGACGGTCCTCCGCGAACTCACTCTGATGCTCGGCCTGTTTCGCTCCACTCCCGCTAAGCGCAGCGGCGGTGACAGCCTGAGTCCCAAGCTGATGGACCTCTTCGTCGCTTTGCGAGCCGAAGCCCGGGCGAAGAAGGATTTTGCCACCGGCGACCGCATTCGCAGCGGCCTGACGGAAATCGGCGTGACTTTGGAAGACAAAAAGGGAGTCACTGAGTGGCGGGCCGGAGGCTCGTCATGAGCGGGCCCGGCCAGCGCGTGCTGGGAATCGATCCCGGCCTCAATATCACCGGCTATGCGGTAATCGACCGGGCCGGCGGCAAACTGAAGCTTGTGGAGGCAGGGGTCGTCCGGGGCAAATCTCGCGGGAATTTGTCGGCCCGGCTGAAGGAAGTGTTTGACGGTGTCAGCGACGTGATTGCCACTCTCAAGCCGACGGACCTCGCCATCGAAGAGCTGTACTCGCACTACGAGCGACCCAAGACGGCCATTCTGATGGGGCACGCCCGTGGCGTCATCTGCCTGGCGGCGGAGCAGGCGGGGCTCTCCATCCGCAGCTACGCCTCGACTCAAATCAAGCTTCTACTAACCGGCAATGGCCGGGCTCCCAAGAGCCAGATGCAGCGGGCCATCTGCCACGAATTCGGCCTCGCCGCCCCGCCGGAGCCGCCGGACGTGGCGGACGCGATGGCGATAGCGCTGTGTCATCATTATTTAAGTAACCAAACTTCGCAGGCCAGCCTCAACCACTAACCCGCAGCGGCAGCGAGGGAAAGTCACCCTCGCTGCCGCTGCGGGTTAGTGGGCTACGCTCGCGACACTTTACTCATGATCACCAAAATCACCGGCAAATTGCTGAGCTTGGCGGATGACTCCGCCACGCTCGCCATCGAGCCGTTTGAATATGATGTTTCGATCCCAGAATACACGCGCCGCCAGCTTCAGTCCCAACTGGGAGACGTGGTGAGCCTGCACACGATTCACTACTTGGAAGGTGACCCTTCCCGCGGGCGCGTGACGCCAAAGCTCGTGGGCTTTATCTCCGAGGTGGAGCGGCAATTCTTTGAAATGTTCTGTTCAGTCGATGGAGTCGGGCCGAAGAAAGCGCTTCGCGCGATGGGCCGCCCGGTGCAAGACATCGCCGTGATGATCGAAGAGCAGGACGCCAAGGGGCTCTCGTCGCTTCCCGGCATCGGCGCGGCCATTGCCGAGCGGATCATCGCCAAATTGCGGCGGAAGATGAGCAAGTTTGCCCTGCTAGTGGCGGCGAAGCAGGAGTATTCCGCCGAAGTCAAGCGGGACGTGGTCGAAGAAACCTACTCCGCCCTCCTCACGCTAGGGCACTCGTCTCCCGATGCTCGCCGTCTGCTCGACGATGTGCTCAAGACGAAGAAGAAATTCAGCGACGTGGAGGCACTGCTCGCGGCGATCTATCAGCAGAGCCACGGAAAAAGTAGTCCACTCACTCCGTGAGCGAATATTGTCTGCACACGGAGTTTGCAGGCTACTTACCTTGCCCCCGTCAACGACGCCGCGTTGGCGGCGCTTTGGGCGTTGCGCTCGCTTTGCATGTGTCCGCCGAGCAGGCCGCGCGACTGGGTTTGCAGACTGCGGGTCGCCCGACCGGCATGCCGGTTGGCGGGAATGGCATTGACGGGAGCCGTGGCTGAAGCCTGTTTCACTTCGCTTGTACCGGCCTGGTTGCCGCCAGGAGCGGCCCCTTCGATGTAGGGGACATAACGCGCGCCGCCTGTCGCCAAGGTCGGCAATTCCTTTTGCTGTTCTGGCGTCAGGCGATCAAAGTCCTCGAATGACGTAAGCGCTTCGCGGGCCGGCAAATAGTTGGGATCGACGGCCAGCGCTTCCTGGAAACAGCCCTTGGCCTCCTCGGACATGTCCTGAGCCGCGAACACGAAGGCCATATTGTAAAAGGCATCGGCCTTGCTCCCCGTTTTGGAGAACTGCTCAAAAGCGTCGTCGTAGCGCTTCTGATGCCCCAGGACCAGGCCGAGGTTGTTGCGATAGCGAGAGTTCTTCGGGTCTAGTGTGGTTGCCTTGACCAGGGCCGCCTCCGCGCTGTCGAGTCGCCCTTCCAGCAAATAACAATAGCCCAAAGCGCTCAGCAGCTCGGGATTGCGCGGCTGCCGTTGCAAAGCCACTAGGAAGCACTGCTCCGCTTCCGTGTGCTTTCCCTGCTTGTCGAGCAGCACCCCCAAGGCATAAGCGAGCTGAGGTTCTTGGGGATTCTTGCGGAGCGCGTCCTCATAGACTTTGCGGGCCTTATCGGCCTTTCCCGATGCCTCCAGTGCCTTGCCGCGGGAAAGCTCGGCGCGGATGGATTCGCTCTGGGAAGCCTCGGCTGTTGTGGGTTTTGCCCCAGTTCCCCTTTCGGAGGCGGCAATTGTGGAGTCCGGCGAAGGAAGACCCGTGGCAGGAGTCTTCGAGCTCCAACGTGCCCAGCTCGGCCGTTGCGGCAATTGCGAGCAACCGGTTTGCAGGAGTACGAGGGCAAGAAGGGACGCGGCAAAGAGGCTGATTCGCATGGTGTCCTTCAGGGCTCAAGAAAGTCATCCGCACTGTCCGTGTGCAGTCCAGTCCGCTCACGGAGTGAGCGGACTACATTGACGGACTACTATCGGTAAGCTCCGCCCGTTCCGCCAAATCGCCGGCCGGCACCGCCGCCAAAGCCGCCGCCGATGACGTTGAAGTAAGACTGCTCCGCCTCGATGCCGGTTATGCCTTCAGGGAATGCGTTCGAGATGACCACTCGCTCGTCGGCATTGGTGATGCCGAGGCGATTGAGTTGCTCCACCACCGTTTTGCGACGGGCTTCCTCAACGAGACCTTTCTGGTGATTCTTGGCCGCGTCATGGTCACGCGGGAACTGCTCGATGATTACTGGGAACGGCACATGCTCCAGCCGCAGGGCCACCTGTTCCAGCTTCTTCTTTGCCAGCGGGCTGAGCTGGGCCGTCTCGACATGAGGCTTGGTCGTCATCTTCTTGAACTCGTGGTCATAGAAGATGAAGTCCGCGGCTTCGGCGTTGGTCTGCTGGGTTTCCCAGAAGGAATCGGTGACCTGGCCGACCGGGAACGGGCGGTCGTGGGCCGGGCCGTAAGGAGGCCCGCCGTAAGTCTTGTGGCTCTGCTTG
>SXOA01000199.1 GCA_005778405.1 Planctomycetaceae bacterium | reverse complement strand
TTTTGCTTAGTGACTCCCTGCAAACGGTTGAACTTCGCGTCGAAAATAAATTCGCTGATCAGCCAGCGGCGGTCGGGCGTGAAGCCGGGCAGAGCCTTGTATTGGCCGGAGAACAATTTCTCGTGGTCCACCAAGTTGCCGTATTCCGGCTTGCGCAGCTTGTCTTCGAGCTTCGATGCGTTGTGAGTCCTTAATTCTTTCGCGATCCAGTCGGCTAGCAGGTCGCGTTCCGCTTCCGTGGGCTGTTTCTCATTCTTCGGCGGCATCTCACCGATGAAAATCTGCTCATGCGCGCGATTCAGTAAATCGAGCCGCACATCGAGCTTCAGGCTCTCCAAATTGTCGAGCCGAACATCGCCGCTTTGCTCGTCGGCATTGTGGCAAGAGACACAATATTTTTGCAGCAACGGCAAAACCGGCTCACTAACCCGAAACGGTGTTGCTGGCGCGGTAGCTATTTTGACTTCTTCGCCCAGGGCATGGGCGAAGATGACGACAACTATCACGATTGAAATAATCAGTTGTTTCATGTTGGTTCCGTGTCTGTTTATTTCTTCAGCAGTTCAATCATCGCGTGCCCCATCGCTTCGCCGACATCCATATACACCTCGGCCTTGCCACCGTAGTGTCCATTGCCGCTGCCACCCTGCGCCATCGGATGGGTGTAAATGGTGGCAACGTTCCCTTTGAACTCGGGGTATTTGCTCGTGGTCCCGTCGACCGCGAGATGAGCTTCGAGAACTTTGCCGCCGTTGCCGACGCTCCCCTTGGTCGCTTCCCCTAGCGTTCCCAAAACGAACTTCGCGTTGGGAGCATCGAAGTCCTTGCGCAATTGCTTGATGAAATGAACCAGGTTTTGCTCGTAGCGGCTGGAAAGTGCCTCGCTCCCTGCATCGCGTTCGCCTTGCCAGAAGAAGAAGCCGGCGACTTCATACTCTTTCGCGTCGGGATAGTGTTTGCCGAGATCGGCCAACGCCTTTTTCGCATCGTTCGTGTCATCGTCATACTGTTTGCCGGCATACCAAGCGATCGGCTTGGGCTCGGTTCCCTTCTCCCAGCGATCCGGCGATCCCTTGTAGCCAGCATAGACATGCGTCGTTTCCTTGCCCGATTTATCCTTCGTGGTGTACTCAAAACTGTCACTCCCCGGCGGAAGCAGATCCCAGCCCAGAGCGCGATTGCCAATGCAGCACTTGAGGATCATCACCGGCGCATCGATTGCATTTCCTAGCGGATGGCCGAGCCCGAATTCCGGGCCGAGCGTTTTGCCACTGACCGTCATCCACTCGTTATTCAGCGGCCCCTTGCCGGACATGTATCGCACAAAGCGGACATCCTGCCGCACTGTCCAGGCTCCAGCATCGTTCACCAGATACGGATACTTTTTCTTTTCCTTCACGGCAAATTCCAGTGAGCCATCACCCCCTTTTACTTTGCCTGCTCCAACCATGTTGGATTGGCCCAGCAAGATAAACACTTGAACCGGCTTAGTCATATCGGCCGGTTTGCCATCGTGCTCGGGAATCTCGGCGGCGCGTAAGGCCATAGTGGTGAGAGGAACTAGCACCAGGAATGCCAACATCGATGCGACTTGGATTGGAAGTTTGGTCATAAATTCGTGCTTTCTGGAGGTTGATTGCGGCTAAGACGGGCCGAAACTCCATCTAGAGCTTCGACTGTCTTACTTCTATTGTTCACGGGACAATTAATGATTATACTGGTGAAAAAAATCGGTTTCGCGACAATATTGTTCGTATTTACGACAGGCTTTCCTGTGCCCCGATCTCGCCGAGTCGCACTGAAGTTGGATTTGAAATGGCCTCTGAAGCGGCACGCTCTCATCTTCGCCGGAACCCAGCGGTACGCCGATGAGCATGGCTGGGAGTCGATCATCGACGAATATGCCGCCGAGAACCTTGCGGGGAGGACGATGAAGAGGACATCGCCGCCATACGACGGCCTGATCGGCCGAGTGAACTCTAAGCTCGAGGAATGTGCCAGGCGACTGAGAATTCCGCTGGTCAACGTTTGGTTCAACTCACCTGCCTGTGACCAGTTGCCGGGCGTATTTCCCGACATGGCCGCCGCCGGAAGATTGCAGGCCGAGCATCTGCTGGGGCGGGGCTTGCGGCGATTTGCCGTGCTGACCTGCGAAGATCGATGGCAAAAGATGGAGGCGGCGACATTTCGCGCGACGGTCGCCCAGGACGGCTGCGAGTGCATCGTGGAAGAGGTTCCACTCGACCCGAGCCGAAGTTTTTCCGCGTGGAGCAAAACCGAGCAGCGGATTGAGTCCTGGATGGAGCATTGGCAGCTGCCGATTGGCGCGGCGATTTGCACGGAGGAGGCGGGACGGCTGGTGGTCCAGTTATGCCGTCGCCGTGGCTGGCGAGTACCGGGTGACGTGGCGATTCTGGCTGGCACAAACGAAGAAACACTCTGCGTTCATCCTCGACCATCACTCAGCAGCGTGGAGATGGGCTATGAGCGCGTCGGCTACGAGGCGGCCCGGTTGCTGGATCAATTGATGCATGAACGGGAAACGGCACGTAGGCCAAAGGGGGCCGACCGGAAGCCTCAACACATCCTCTTGCCGCCGCAGGGAGTAGTCGTCCGAGAGTCCACCGACTTCTATGCGGTGGAGGACGAGTTGGTGTCTCGGGCGTTGCAGTTCATCGCCGCGAACAGCCACCGCGATATCAACGTGGAGGACGTTGCGAGAGCACTTGAGATGCATCCTCGCACCTTACAACGACGCTTCAGTACTGTTTTCAAGTGGCCGATCTCCGACGAGATCCGCCGCGTGCGAATTGAACGTGCCAAACGCGAACTCACGCAATCGAAACGAAGCGTTGCCGAGATTGCTCGAGTGGCTGGCTTCGGCAGCCGCATGCGTTTATATGACGCATTCCGATGCGAAGTCGGCGTCACACCGATGGCTTATCGAAAACAGCGACGAATGAAATCGCCCCAATGAGGCCAAACAGACTGCTACTGATACGCCGAAACCAATAGAAACTATGGTAATTTCCACCTCCCAGTTGGTTGCGTTCTCAGCGCCACCCACGGCGTCCGGTGGTTGGCCCGATACCAGGCGGGCGAGACGACTCGGTCTTGGTACTCGCCCCAGACAATCGGTTCATGGCGGCATGGTGTTCTTTGAGTTCACGCTGCAGGGCCTTCTGCTCTTGGCCCAGTGACTTCAATGCATCATTGAGATGCGACCTGGCTTGCCGCAGCACCTCGGCACGCAGCCCAGCATCGGCAGCGATTTGTCGCACCTGGCGAACAACCAACTGCTCAATCTCGCTGGCTGGCAGCGAACCCGAGGGGCACTTTCCCCGTCCGCTTCGAATGGCGTGCGTGCAGGTGTAGTAGCGATACCGCTTCACCCCGCGACTCGTAAATGTGTGGACCATTGCCCGATCACAGGCTTGGCAGTGCAGGAGCCCCTTGAGCAGCGTGCTGTGGCTGTTGCGAATCGCGGCGGTACCCGCCCGACCGTTGCGTTGGAGCAGGGCTTGCACCCGTTCAAACAGGTCCAGTTTCACAAGGGGCGGATGCTCCCCTTGGTAGAGGGCCGTCTTGTGCCTGATTCGCCCGGCGTACAGCGGGTTAGTAAGCATCGCGTAGAGACTCCCTTTATCGAACGCTTGGCCGCCGCGGGCGATCCCCTTCTTCGTGACCCAAGACTTGTTTTCCCAGCCACGGCTTTCCAGGTCCTCGACCACCGGCAGCAGCGAACCAAGTTCCAGGTAGAGCTCAAAGATGGCCGCGACTTGCTGAGCTTCCGCCGCATTGACCACGAGTCGAGGACTCCGGTTGGTGCGGTCCACATCGTAGCCGAGGACCGGAGTTCCCCCCGCCCATTTCCCCTTGCGACGTTGGGCGGCAATCTTATCACGAATCCGCTCGCCGATGATTTCACGTTCGAATTGGGCGAAGGAAAGCAGCACATTCAGCACCAACCGGCCCATCGGCGTGGAGGTGTTGAATTGCTGCGTCACGGAAACAACGGCCACCTGGTGCCGGTCGAAGATCTCCATGATCCGGGCGAAGTCCAGCAGCGACCGGCTCAGCCGATCGACCTTATAGACGATCACGCAGTTGATCTTTCACGCCTCAATATCGGCCAGCAGCCGTTTGAACGCGGGAGAAACCTCCGTCGTCATAGGTTTCCGGCAGGCATTCCCAGCCTTCGTTCTTCTGGCTCTTGATGAACGCTTCCGCCGCTTCGCGCTGGGCGTCGAGCGTGTTGAAGTCCTGATCGAGGCCTTCCTCCGTAGACTTGCGGGTATAAATGGCACAGCGAACTATGGGAGTTTCGGGTTGTTTGGCGATGTTACGGCTCATTCATCCTCTCCCAATTGAAAGAAGCGAAACCCGTTGCAGTGTGACCCCGTGATCGCCTTGGCCACTGCCGACAGCGATTTGTAGCGTTCTCCGTCGAATTCAAAGCCGTCATTTAGCACGACGACCTCGATGGTTCGCCCCTTATATTTGCGGACTATCGCCGTCCCTGGAGTTGGGAGCCGCGAATCATGGGAGGCTGCCACTTCCAGCGCCATGCTCGCTCCCGTGAGAATGGGCAGCGGCATGTGCTTGGGGGGCGTCACGCGGACTTCCGCATCGTCGGCCAGTTGCTCCGCTCGGCGACGTGCCCGAAGACTGAGGTCTCCTTCGGCCTTGGCTTGCAGCCGCCAGGCGATCTTGCGAATCAGGTACGTCTTGTGGGACGACCGCGATTCTTCGCCAAACACCTGGGCATACTGCTTGCGGAGTTGGCCCGTGGTCATGCGCCGCATGGCGGCGACTTCTCGTTCGATTTCAGTTTGCATAGGATTCTCCCGTGGTTCTCTGGCGCGTTAACCCAACGCACCCCGAGACACACTGAGCCTCGTTTTTGTCGAAACCTCAAGTAGGTCAGGCCAAGATTTCGGGTCTGGCAATGATGATGGCGTCGGGCGGGATTGGCCCACACGAGGAGTCACGATTCGATGACGCCTCCGACCGTCGCAGAAGGCGAACGCGGCGAAGGGCGGCGCAAGCGAGAATAGCCACGACCCGTTCCCGGCGCTGCTGGGGAGTCAATTCCGACGATGGATCGGGCGCAGCTGCGGGCATTATGTCACCCCTGAGAAGGTCAGTCTGGGCAACGCGAAATGCACCGCCCCTCAGGTTATGTATGCCGCGCGCGAGACGCGATGTCGAAAAACTGAGATGTCGTCCTCAAAATGAGCGGATCGCGTGGCTAACAGCGGATCGCAAAACGATTGCCGTGGGTGCGAGTACGCGAAGTCCTCGCGGCTATAACTGCAGCCCCGGTGCGATCGGTCGAGGTCGCATTTATAATCAGTTTGTTTGGAATCCGAGTTCGTGAGCCTGGATCATGTCCGACGTCACCCGCATCCTGTCGCAAATCGAATCCGGCGATCCGTCGGCGGCGGAGCAGTTATTGCCGCTAGTGTATGAGGAGCTGCGAAAACTGGCGGCAGCGAAGTTGGCCCAGGAGAAGCCGGGGCAGACGCCGCATGCGACGGTCCTGGTGCATGATGCCTATCTACGGCTCGTGGATGTCGAAAAGGCCCAACACTGGAACAGCCGTGGGCACTTTTTCGGAGCGGCGGCGGAGGCCATGCGGCGGATTCTCGTCGAGAATGCTCGGCGCAAAGGCAGGGTTCGCCACGGCCACGAACAGCAACGGATCGAGTTGCCTGACGTACCTTCTTCGTCCGGCCCAAGCCCAGAGACCGTTCTGGCGGTCGACGAGGCCGTGACCCGTCTGGGGGAAGATGATCCGAGTGCTGCCGACATCGTCAAGCTGCATTTCTTTGCCGGATTCACTCTCGACGAAACCGCCGAGGCTCTCGGAATCTCGCGCGCAACTGTCTACCGCCAATGGTCTTATGCGCGAGCCGTGCTGCGAATTGCGTTGGACGGCGACAGTCCCTGATCTGCAAGCTGCATTTTTTTCCGACGAGCGTGAGACCCTCCAGACGTTTTTGTCGCACTGGGGGTTGAGAACGCAGAAGGACCCGAATCATGTCTCAGTCATCGAAGTCCGCCAAAGACATTTTCCTCATGGCGCTAGATGTTGCGCCGTCAGGTCGCACCGCTTTGCTGGACGTCGAGTGTGGCGGGGAAGCCGCTCTGCGCCGACAAGTTGAGGCGCTACTGAAGGTCCACGACGAACCCGACAGCCTGCTTGATAGTCCACGAATTGATGTGGGGATCTCGGCTCCGCAGAACTGCGCCACCATCGACCAACCACCTTCTGAAAGGCCCGGCACGCAGATTGGCCCCTACAAGCTCCTGCAACAGATTGGCGAAGGGGGGATGGGGGTCGTTTACATGGCCGAACAAACTGAGCCGGTCAAGCGGCGGGTGGCGCTCAAGATCATCAAGCCGGGGATGGACACGCGGCAGGTGATTGCCCGCTTTGAGGCCGAGCGGCAGGCCCTGGCGATGATGGACCACCAGAACATCGCCAAGGTGTTCGAAGCGGGCACGACCGACAGCGGCCGGCCCTATTTCGTCA
>SXOA01000198.1 GCA_005778405.1 Planctomycetaceae bacterium | reverse complement strand
CACGCTGCAAGAGAAAATCGGCGAAGGGGGGATGGGCGATGTCGGGGTGGCCAAGCAGTCCGAGCCGGTCAAGCGGAAGGTCGCCGTCAAGCTCATCAAAGCCGGGATGGATTCGAGGCAGGTGCTGGCCCGATTCGACGCGGAGCGACAGGCCCTGGCGCTGATGGACCATCCGAACATCGCCAAGGTGCTCGACGGCGGGTTGCATGACCAGCGCCCCTTCTTCGTCATGGAACTGGTCAAGGGGACGCCTATCACTGAGTTCTGCGACGCCGGTAAACTGACGCCGCAGCAGCGTCTGGAACTGTTCGTGCAGGCGTGTCAGGCGATCCAGCACGCGCATCAGAAGGGGATCATCCACCGAGACATCAAGCCGTCGAACGTGCTGGTGGCGCTGTACGACGACAAGCCGATGGTCAAGGTGATCGACTTCGGCGTGGCCAAGGCGACGGGGGGCACGCTCACCGAGGCAACGATCGACACGGGTATTGCCGGCGTGGTCGGTACGCCGCAGTACATGTCTCCGGAGCAAGCGACGTTCAACAACCTCGACATCGACACCCGTAGCGATGTTTACGCTCTCGGCGTGTTGCTGTATGAACTGCTGACCGGCAGCCCGCCGTTCTCGGGCGCTGAGCTGAAGAAGAAGGGGTTCCTCGAAATCCTCCGCGTGGTGCGTGAGGAAGAGCCGCCGCGACCGAGTGCCAAGCTCTCCACCGCCGACGCCCTGCCTTCGCTCAGTGCCAATCGCGGCACGGAGCCGAAGAAACTGACGGGCCTGCTGCGGAACGAACTGGACTGGATCGTGATGAAGGCTCTCGAAAAGGACCGCACCCGGCGGTATGAAACCGCCAACGGCTTCGCGGCGGACGTGCAACGGTATCTGGCGGGCGAGCCGGTGCAAGCGCACCCGCCGAGCGCCGGCTACCGGCTCAAGAAGTTCGTTCGGCGGAATCGTCCGCAGGTGATCGCGGCGAGTTTGGTACTGCTTGCGCTGCTCGCCGGGATCGCGGGCACCACCTGGGGTCTCGTCGAGGCACGCAAACAGGAAGCTGAGGCGAAGCGGCAAGAAGGTTTGGCCCGTGACGAGGCCGCCGAGAAAGATCGGCAGCGTGGCCTCGCCGAGGAAGCCGCCGTCGCGGAGCGACAGGCCAAAGTCGCCGCTGTCGCCGCGACCACGGAGAAGGAGCGGGCGAGGGCCAAGGAAGCCGAGGAACGCCGCTACGCCGAGGCGGTCGCCGATTTCGTCCGGGCGGATTTCCTGGCGCTGACGAGTGTCGAAGGTCAAGGCCGCTTTGACGGTGCGGGACTCACCCGGAATGCGACGTTGAAGGAGTTGCTCGATCGGGCGGCCGAGAAACTGCTCAAACGCACAGACCTCGCGGAACGCACGGTGGGCGACCTGGCCTGGATCATCGGCGTGTCGTACCGCAATTTGGGAGAGCATAACCGCGCTATCTCTTTCCTTGCGATGACGGTGAAGTCCCGCCAGAAACGGCTCGGCGCGGATGATGCGGAAACACTCGAAGCCCAGAACAGCCTGGCCGTGGCGTATCACCTCGCGGGCCGACCGGCGCAAGCGATCCCATTGCACGAAGAAACGCTCAAGCTCCAGAAAGTCAAGCTGGGGCCAGACCACCAAGCGACGCTGATGAGCATGGCGAACCTCGCCCATAGCTACCAGTTCGGCGGGCGACTGACCGAAGCATTGCCGCTCTATGAAGAGACGCTCAAGCTCCAGAAAAGCAAGTTGGGGCCGAACCACCCCAACACGCTGTCGACCATGAACAATCTTGGCAGCGGTTACCACGCGGCCAGGCGGCTTGCAGAAGCCTTGCCGCTCTGGGATGAGGCGCTCAAGCAGATGAAAGCCCTCCACGGGCCGGACCACCCCGATACGCTGTCGTGCATGAACAACCTCGCCAGTGGCTACTACACCGCCGGGCGGTTGGCCGACGCCCTGCCGCTCTTCGAGGAAACGCTCAAGCTCCGGAAAGTCATCCTGGGGCCGGAGCACGCCGACACACTGGTGAGCATGAGTAACCTCGCGTGGGGCTATCGGGACGCCGAGCAGCACGACCTCGCGGTGCCGCTCTTCGAGGAGACGCTCAAGCTGATGAAGACCAAACACGGCCCCGACCATCCCCATACCCTCCAAAGCATGCACGGCCTCGCGTCGGGTTATCGGGCCGCCGGGAAGCTCGACCTCGCGGTGCCGATGTTCGAGGAAACGCTCAAACTCATGAAAGCCAAGTTCGGCTCCGACACCCCGCACACCCTCCAATGCATGGACGGCTTGGCGGCCAGCTACCGGGATGTTGGGAAGATCGACCTGGCCCTGCCGCTTTTGGAGGAGACGGTTGAACTGATGAAAGCCAAACTCGGTCCCGACCACTCCGACACGCTCAACAGCATGACGGGCGTGGCGGCCAGCTACTGGTCGCTGAAGCGGCTGGACAAATCCGTCTCTCTCTTCGAGGAGGTGCTGCTGCTCCAAGAGAAGAAACTCGGCCGCGACGACCCGAACACGCAGAACACGGTCGCCAACCTGGGGGTAAACTACAAGGACGCCGGACGACTCAAGGACGCCCTGCCACTGCTGGAGGAGGTGTACCGCGCATCGAAGAGGCACTCGAGTCTCCGCTGGGTTGGCGCGCCGTTGCTCGACGCCTACGCCAAGGCGGGCGAGACGGCCAGATACACCGAGTTGCTCAAGGAGCTATTGAACGACGCCTGGAAAACGCTGCCCAAGGAAAGCCACCAACTCGCCGGCGTCCTCGCTCAAGTCGGTCAGAGTTTGCTGGAGCAGAAGCGATGGACCGAGGCCGAACCGCTGCTCCTCGAGTGCATGGCCATCCGCGAGAAAGCCCAGCCGGATGTTTGGACCACATTCAACACGCAGTCACTCCTCGGCGGGGCGCTGCTCGGCCAAAAGAAGTACGCCGAGGCCGAACCGCTGCTGGTCAAGGGCTACGAGGGGCTGAAGGCCCGCGAAAAGTTGATCCCGCCGCAAGGAGCCATCCGCGTCCCTGAAGCCCTCGACCGGCTGCTCGAGCTGTACACGGCGACGAACAAGCTGGACGAGGTGAAGAAGTGGCAAGTCGAGCGGGCCAAGTATCCTTCGGCTGCCGCATCAGCGACCGACAGCAAATGACAACGATGCGCGGTGTCGAGGTGCCGCTCGCACAAGACACGCATCGTTCTAAATCCAGATCGCAACAGGGGACCATCGTGTACCTCCGCGGTTCCAATCCTGGGTATTGCCGCCGGAAGTCTGGCGGAAAAACGATCCGAGAAAGGCCGTCGGTGCTTGAATCAAGAATGGGTCCGATTCACACCGTGGAATGTCGCAAGTCAATTGTATACAACAGTTTATGAAAGTGGTTTCAGGAAACATAGCGTGCTTGAATCATGAATCAGAACCGATCCGTCGGGGGTGCATGCGATTCGTCGCGGAGTGTCCCAATGCGGGCTGCACGGATTAGACCGCGCTGGCATTTCTCTGGAGCGGATGATATAAACGAGTGTTGATTCCCCAGCCTTCCTGTCGAAGTTGAACCAGGGAGAGACGCGATGCTTACGATGCTTGGGCCGGGCCAGCGGATGTGTGACGGTGTCAGCCGTCGCCAGTTCTTGACCATTGGCGGACTGGCGATGGGGGGGATTTCGCTGTCGCAACTTTTGCAAGCGGAAGCGGCAGCGGGGACGAAGCGGCACAAGTCGGTCATCATGATTTTTCTGTCCGGCGGGCCGCCGCACCAGGACATGTTCGACCTGAAGATGGATGCTCCCGTGGAAATCCGCGGCGAGTTCCAGCCGATCTCCACCAAGGTTCCCGGCATTCAGATTTGTGAGCATCTGCCGCGGATGGCCGCGATGATGGACAAGCTGGCGATCATCCGCTCGCTGGTTGGTTCGGAAGGGAGACACGCCGCGTTCCAGTGCATGACCGGCTGGCCGATCCAGCAGCAGCCGGTGGGTGGCTGGCCGAGTTTTGGCTCTTCGGTCGCCAAGCTGCAAGGCACGACCGATGGGGGAACGCCACCGTACGTGAATCTCAGCCCCAAGATGAAGGGCTCGTTCTGGGCCGATCCGGGACAAGCGGGCTACGCGGGCGCGGCGTACGCTCCGTTCACACCCAACGCCGACGGGCCGGGAAACCTCGTCCTCAACGGCATCAGTCTGGAAAAACTCTCCGACCGGCAGGCGCTGATGGGGCAGCTTGACAAACTCAAGCGCGAGGCGGACGCCACCGGCGCAATTCAGGGACTCGACTCCTGGCAACGGCAAGCGTTTGGCATTCTCACATCCAGCAAACTGGCGGACGCCCTCGACCTCACCAAGGAAGATCCGAAACTGCGCGACCGATACGGCCGGGGCTCCGCGGAGCCGGCCGGTTATGGCGATGCCGGTCCGCTGCTCAACGATTATCTTCTCGCCGCTCGCCGCCTCGTCGAATCGGGCGTGCGCGTCGTCAGCCTCGCCTATGGCCGCTGGGATTGGCACGGCCGGCCGCACGGCACCAATTTCGACAACGCCCGCGACCATCTGCCGGCGCTCGACCAAGGGGTCTGCACGCTCATTGAAGACCTCGAAAGCCGCGGCATGTTGAAAGACACGTCGGTCCTGGTGTGGGGGGAATTCGGCCGCACCCCGCGGATCAACAAGAACGGCGGACGGGACCATTGGCCAAATGTCGCCTGTGCTCTGCTCGCCGGCGGCGGCATCCGGGCGGGCCAGGTCATCGGGGCGACCAACCGCTTGGGAGAACACGCTACCGAGCGGCCAGTTCACTTCCAGGAAATCTTCGCCACGCTCTATCACAACCTGGGGATCGACATCAACCGGGCCACACTCAACGACTGGAGCGGCCGCCCACGGTATCTGGTGGACCACACCCGGTATCAGCCGCTGAAGGAATTGACGTAGCCACAGGCGGCCCGCCTGTCGGCTCGCTCTCATGCTCACCGCCAAGCTTCTCCACACCCTGACCCACCCCAACTCCGCCTACGGGGCAGCGTTCTCTCCGGATGGAGCACTGCTGGCCACCGTCAGCATGGATAACACGGTCAAACTTTGGAATGCCGCGACCGGCGAAGAGAAGGCTCGGCTGAAGGGGCATGGAGACGGCGTGTGCGGCGTGGCGTTTTCCAGCGACGGCAAGCGGCTGTTTTCGGCGAGCCTCGACAAGACCGTGAAGATCTGGAATGTGAACAGCGGGAGCGCCGAGGCCACGCTGGGGGGCCATCAGCAGTACATCGAGTCCTTCGCGATCTCCGCCGACGGCAAATGGCTGGCGACCGGCGGGCACGATAATGAGGTTCGCCTCTGGAGCGACAACGGCAGTCCGGCGGGAGTGCTGAAGGGACATACCGAAGCAATTTACGGCGTGGCGATTTCAGCAGAAGGCAAGTACGTCGCCTCCGCCGGCAACGACAATCAGCTTCTGCTCTGGGACTTCGCGGCCGCTAAGAAAATCGCGGAGCTCAAAGGGCATTCCGGCCCGCCCCAATGCGTCAGTTTTCACCCCGATGGCAAGCTCCTCGCCTCCGGCGGCAGCGACGCTAAGGTCAAAATCTGGAACCTCCCAGCCGGCGACCTGCAAACCACGCTCGACGGACATTCGCAACTCGTCAAGTGCGTGTTGTACTCTCCCCGCGGCAAATACCTCGCCTCCGGCAGTGTTGACGGCTCGGTGCGGCTCTACGATGCCCGCATCGGCACTCACTTGCTGACCCTCGAAGGGCACAAGAACACCGTCTATGGCCTGGCTTTCACCGCGGATGATCGGCTGTTAGCAACTGCCGGGTATGACCGGACGATTAAGGTTTGGGAACTGGGGAAGAAACAATAGGCGGAGTGTAGAGTGCAAAGTGAAGAGTGTAGAATGGGTGCGGCACTTTACACTTATCCACTCGCGCCTTTCTCGCCATGTCACACTCCCATCCCTTGCGTCGCTGCGTCATCGGCTCCTGCTTCGTGGTTGCCACATTCTGGGGCATCGCCGCCGCGGCCGACTTTCCGCCCGTCAGCGAGCTCAAGCCGCAAGCGGGACTGCCGGATCCGCTGGTGATGCTCTCGGGCCAGAAGGTGCAGAGCAAGGAGCAATGGGAAAACAAACGCCGACCCGAGCTGAAGCAGCTCTTCCAGCACTACATGTACGGATATTTGCCGCCCAAGCCGGAGGAGGTGAAGTACGAGGTGCGGCTACTCGATGAGAAGTTTCTGGACGGTAAGGCCACGCTATCCGAAGCGACCATTTCCTTCCTCAAGCCAACCCTCAAGCACAAGCTGCATGTGCTCTTGGTCGAACCAAAATCAAAGACGCCCGCGCCGGTCTTCATCGGCATGAACTTCTGCGGCAATCACGCCCTCGTTGATCATCCTCAGGTCCATATCCCGGAGAGTTGGATTTACAAATCTTGCGCCGGCGTGGAAAACGACCAGGCAACGGAGAAAGGTCGTGGCGGGCAGAAAGACGTCTGGAATGTGGACTTGATCGTGGATCGAGGCTACGCGCTGGCCAGCTTTTACAGTGGCGACATCGACCCGGACACCAAGGAATTCACGGACGGCATTGAGCCAGCGTACTGGAAGTCAAAGACCGCCGAGCCCGGACCCGATGACACCGCCGCGATTGCCGCGTGGGCCTGGGGATATCACCGCGTCGTCGATTTTCTGATCGCGGAACGAAGCAAGTCCATCGATAAGAACCGCATCGCTGCCGTCGGCCATTCCCGCAACGGCAAAACGACGCTGCTGGCCGCGGCGATGGACGAGCGGATTGCCCTGGCCATTCCGCACCAGGCTGGCTGCGGCGGAACGGGCCCCAGCAGAACCAGCGACACACGGGCGGAATCGGTAAAGCGGATCAATGCGGCGTTTCCCCATTGGTTCTGCAGCGAATTCAAGAAATTTGGGGACCACACGGAGCTGCTCCCTTTTGACCAGAATTGCCTGGTCGCCTTGTGCGCCCCGCGGCCGGTGTTGTTCACCAATGCCGAGGAAGATCTGTGGGCGAATCCCGATGGCCAATTCGACGTGCTCCAGGCCGCTTCGCCGGTCTACGAGTTCCTGGGAGTGCCAGGGCTCTCCGCCAAGTCCCGCCCCGAGCTCAACCAACTGGTCAAGAGCCGGCTGGGCTATTTCATCCGGCCGGGGAAGCATCAGATGACGCGTGACGATTGGAAGGTCTTTTTGGATTTTGCGGATCAGCAGATGCCGGGAAAATAGGACCGCCGGATACCCCGTGGACCATGCAGTCCAAGGTGGGAGCGCCCCCCGTTCCGGCGGCTTTTCGGCTTTTCCTTGAACTTCGTCCTCGGCAACCTAGTCTCTAGCGAGGGGGCTTATTGTGCGCGCTGGGCAGTGCCGGCCGAAATGAACCGCCCAGCAGTCGACGGTGGTTCCGAAGCTATTGATCATTTGGATGATTCATGACTGTTCTGATCATTGGAATCGTCGCCGCAGTTGTTACCGGCCTTTTGGGTGCCGGAATCGGCTGGCTGTTTTGCGGCGCACATTTGGAGATGGAACTGACGGCGCTCAAGAGCCAGAATGGCCATGACACGTCCAGCAGTCAGGAAGCGGAGAGCGGCCGGATGTCGGAATTGTTTGCCAGGCTGGCCGAATTGACCAGCGGCGTGGCGTCAGAAGTTGGCCGGCATACCGGCAACATCGAGGCGATCAACGCCGAGTTGGCATCAGTCCAGGAAGGGGACGCCATTGCAGTGGTGGCCGCCGTGCAAAGGATTCTGAAGACCAACGAGAAGATGCAGCAGGAGCTGGCCGTCGCCGAGAGCCGCTTGCAGGAGCAGCAGAAAGAGTTGGTCACGCAGACCGAAGCCGCCCGTACCGATCAACTGACGAAAATCACCAACCGCCGGGCGCTCGACGAAGAGCTTAAGAAGTGTGTGCAGGAATTCCAGCGATCCGCCCTGCCGTTCTGCATCATGATGCTGGATGTCGACCACTTCAAGAAGTTCAACGATACGCATGGGCATCTGGCCGGTGACGCAGTTCTGAAGTATGTAGCCCAGAACATCAAGTCTTCGGCTCGCGCGTCCGAACTCGTAGCCCGTTATGGCGGAGAAGAATTCGTCGTGGTTTTCCGTGGAGACAGCGTGACCACCTGCCGCGAAAGGGCGGACAAGCTGCGAGCCTCCATTAACGAGATGTCGATTACCTTTGAGGGCAAGCAGCTCCGCGTGACGGCCAGTGCGGGCCTGGCCGAAATTGGCATCGGCGAAGACGAGAAGGGGCTGGTCCGCCGGGCGGACGCAGCCTTGTATGCCGCCAAGAAAGCC
The DNA here is from genome assembly GCA_005778405.1 of Planctomycetaceae bacterium. Taxonomy (GTDB): domain Bacteria; phylum Planctomycetota; class Planctomycetia; order Pirellulales; family Pirellulaceae; genus SXOA01. The sequence continues at coordinate 53,522 of SXOA01000198.1, read as the reverse complement.
GGCCGCAATTGCACTCACTGGAATGACGGACAAAGGAACCTGCCCATTTCTCCCGCACTCCTCGCCGTCCTGAACGCGGAGGGGCCGGTGCCAGGTCTCTCACCAATCAAATCACCAGCTAGCCACGCCAAACCGCGGCGCTTTGAGTTGTCTTGCACACGCTTTTCCGATGCCAGCTTCTCGCCCAACCTCGACCGCCGCGTGTCCGAATGGAAACGGACGGGACACGCCTTTTCCATGGCCATTTGTGCGATTGATGGAATTGACCAACTGGCGAAGACGCACGGCGATGAGTTGCTACGGCGAGTCGTCAATGTGACCGCGGGGGTGGTCAGCAGTTGCCTGCGGGACATGGACCAGTTTTCGATCTTCGGTGCAGGGAGTTTTGCCATCTCCCTCCCCACGGCTCAAATCCACGATGCCGCCCAGGTCGGCGATCGCGTTCGCAAAGCGGTCGAACGGCTGCATGGTTCGACCGGCTCTCTGCCGCAATTCACGGTCAGCGTGGGCGTGGCCCAAGTCATTGAAGGAAACGATTCCAGTCGCCTCTTTTACCGCGCCCAGTTGGCCTTGGAAGCCGCCCAGGAAGCAACCGGCAACAGCATTTTTATCCACGACGGCCTCAATCCCGTACCGGCAAATCTCGCCGCACAGCAAGCTGCGTTGACACCAGCCTGAAGCGCGAGCGTCGGACACCACGGGCGGTGAGGCAATTCTGATAGCTGCAACTCAAGGCGGGACAACGGTTTATCGCTCGTACGTGAATGAAATCAGGCCGACTTGATTCACGCCTTCGGCACGACGATCTGCAAGTCTTGCGTCGTGAATCAAGCTCGCAACATCCTATTTGGCAATGACTTACGAACAGTCCATTTGCCGCAAGTCTCTGAATCAAGCCTCTTCTTGATTCATGTTGTCGCTTTAAGTAGTTATCTACAGAAGACTTGCGCTACGCATCAAAGCTCTGCGCACGCCTTTCTGCCACCGCTTCGTCGCCAGCCGTGAATCGCGCCAGCGACCAGCATTTTCGCAACAACCAGGATGTCAAAGATCGTCCCCGCTCCGCCGATTATCGCGCGCGCAGCGGGGTCTCGTGTGTGTGTACAAAATGCTACTCATCCAGGTTGGCACAGTCAACAAGCGGCGGCAAGAATTCGGGAAATTCTAGGTGGCCCAAGCGGCGCTCTCTTGCGCCAATTGTAGCCGGGGCAGCGGCGACATGATTCCAGCCCACAGCGCAAGCTTTGGGGCCGGATTCTCGGGAATCCACACGAACACTGGCGCGGCGCATCGGGGTCGGGAGTCTTTCGCGTCGGCGACTCTCCATATGGAAAACGTATGACGCGAAAGACTCCCGACCCCTTCGCGTGGCCCTCGGTCTCATTCAGAAGCCTGAGAAGCCGTAGTAGCGTTGATGACATCCTGTGGAGTTGCGCCCATCAGGCCAACGCGAATTCCATGCTTGGCCAATTCGCTTGAGGCCGTGCTCGACAATATCAAGACAGCAATCAGACCTGCGCATGGAACAAAGGTGATGACAAGCCAAATCAACGATGGTTTCTTGAGTGCAATGGCCAACTGTTGGACATGCAGTGCCAACCACACCAGGCCAATTTGACTAATCATCAGGGAAGCGGGTCCGGTAAAGGCATTTCCTGGCAACAGTGCCGGCAAAAACGCAAAAAGTTGTATGACGGCACCACCTAAGTAACCCGACATCAGGGAGCGCTGCGCCTCCGCTATGGCGAGAAGGTTGTCTCGCTCGCTGGGAGCCAAACTTGTTTTCTCGCCTGCGTTTACACCCGGCAAATCGGCCAGGTCGCACCAGGCTTCTTTGCCTTCGGCCCGAACTCGCGTATCACCTTTCAGTCGCCGTTCCTTGAACTGCTCGATCAGGCTGGAAAAGGTAAACGGCCCTTCGATCTGGTCATTCACAAAGGCAAACCAGTTCGTAGCGTTGCAATCAGTGGGAACGCCGCCACGCGGCTTTTGCGACTCCTTGGCTGCCAAATAGGCGAGAAGTGCCCCGGCAAGAACTGCCACCAAACCAATGCCGGAAATCAGCAATGAAATGCCGCCGAATTCATTGGAATTCAGCGGCATGGAATTTCCAGGATTCGCCGCGGCATGACCAATGATGGCCCACCCGGGAGACATCAGGATCATCAGAACGCCGGTACTGATGAGATAGACGCTTAAAAAGGTCTTCATCCTTTACACCTCAATCTCATACCCCTTCCGCTGTTCGCGCTTCAGCCACTTGTTGGCCTCGTCGTCACCGAGGATTTGTTCGGCCTGCGAGTCCCACTGCAGCTTTTTGCCGAGGCGGATGCAGATGTTGGCGAGGTGGGCGGTGGTCATGGCACGGTGGTGGGTGTAGACGTCGCTGATGGGCTGGGTCCGGTCCTGGCGGCATTCGAAGAAATTCCCCATGTGGTTGCCGGGCCTTTTTCCCTTGTAGAGGGTTGCGATGGCGGGATTTTCCGAGGGCTTGGTCTTCATGTAGTCGGCGACGGCAGTCCCCTTCTCGTCGCGCAGGTCGCCACGGCTGACGAAGATGGTCCCCTCGGTCCCTTCGATGGTGATGCCATTTTCGCCATCGGAAAGGATGTGCATTTCCATTTCGCCGGGAAAGCCCGCGGTGACGTGGAACTTGGTCGCCGCGTTGTACTTGTTGCTCACGGTCGGCCAGCCGTCCTTGAAGGGTACGGGGTGGTCGGCGGTCCCTTCGATGTGGCTGGGGCCGCTGGTATCGACGCCGAGGCACCAGGCGGCGATGTCGATGTGGTGGGCTCCCCAGTCGGTCATCTTGCCACCGGAGTATTCGTACCACCAGCGGAACTCATAATGCGTGCGGCTTTCGGGATATTGCCTGTTGTTCCCTTCCCCCTTTTTGCCCATCACAAAGTCGACCATCGGGGCCTGCCCCAACCACATATCCCAGTTGAAGCCGGTGGGGACGGGAGCCTTCGGGATTTCGCCGCTGGACGGGGCTCCGCCGATGACGCAAGTTGCCTTCACGAGCTTGCCGAGCTTGCCCGATTTGCAGATGGCGACGGCGTGCAGAAACTGCTGGTCGATCCTCTGCTTGCCGTCCTTGTTGACGCGGGCCGACATCTCGCTCCGCTGCTGGGTACCGACCTGGAAAACGCGGCCGGTCTCCTTAAGGACTTTGCTGATCTGTTTCCCTTCGTCGATCGTCAGCGTGAGGGGCTTTTCGCAGTAGACGTCTTTCCCCGCTTTCATCGCCTCGATGCCGATTTTGACGTGCCAGTGATCCGGCGTGACGATGGTGACGACCTCGATATCCTTGCGGTCGAGCAGCTTGCGATAATCCTCGTACATCTCGACGCCGCGCTCCTTCCCTTTCTCGCCGAGCTTATTGAGGGCCATCCCCTTCGCCTTCTCCCGCATGTTCACATCCACATCACAGACCGCCACGCAATCGGCAAAGTTCATCGCCTGCGGCCCGACCGCATTCCAGCGGTCCCCCACGCCAATGCAGCCGAGGATCGGGCGATCCTGCTTGGAAGTGGTCTTGGCGTCCTGGGCCATGGTGTAGGGCGACCAGGGAAAATACGGCGCGGCAGCAAGGCCGGCGGCAGCGGCAGCGGAAGACTGGAGGAACTTGCGGCGCGAAGAGCTGGTGACTTTGCGAGACATACAGTAACTCACTTTCTGGGGCGAAAGAGGAGAGAAGATGGCTGGAACCAGAGCGAGTTAGTTTAACGGGCCGGAAGGGGAGATTCCACTGGCGAGGCTTGCCGCCGCTCACTGCTGCGGGTTAACCTGACCGGCTGAATTGCCCGTTACTTAGCCGAGGAAACTCCCGTGGATGTATTGATAGGCGTGGAAAACGGGGAGCATGTGCTGATCCGCCTGTTTGGCGGAGGTGATCCAAACGACTACTGGTGGATCAGTGGCGAAGTTTCCATTTCGGCAGGCGCATTTTCCGGGAGTTTTCCAGCCAGTTTTCGCTCCCCCGACTTTCCGCCATTTCGTGAGCAACTGGAAACTCTCTTCAAAACGCTAGAAGGCATTGCGACATTTACCACGCTGGAGGGGCAGCTCGAACTGGAGTTCCGCGGCGATGGCCTGGGACACATCGTTGTGACAGGAACCGCGCGAGACAACGCGGGAACCGGGAATCTCCTAAACTTTGAAACTGGCTTCGATCAGACTTATCTGCCGGCAATCGTTGCCGCACTCAAGCGAGTTGAAGCGGAATTCCCAGTTGAACAGGGTTAGCGTCACCCCTGCGGATTACATTAGCCGACACGCGGGCCGCGTGTGGCTACGGAGAGACGTGGTAGTTATGGCACTTCAGGCACTGGTCGCCCGCGGCCTTGGGAGTGTGGCAGGAGGTGCAGGCGGATTTGGAGAGCGGGGCGAAGTTGGAAATGGCCGACGACGATGACATTTCATGACAATGGGTGCAATCGGCAAGCTGTGGCTGGATGAGATGGGGACGGTGAGAGAATTTGGTGAAAGATTTCGCGGCGGGCTCGTGGCTGAAGGATTGCCAGCGGATTGTGAAGCTCGCGGACTTGTCGTTGCCGTCCAGGCGATGGCACTGGGCGCAGTAGCCCATGGAGGTGGGCTTGGTGAGGCTGGCGCGGAGCGCGGCGTTCGCGGATGAGACCTTGGGGGTGTTTTTCAACGAAAGTTCGATCCAGGCTTTGAGAAGTAGATCTCCGTGGCCAGTGGGTCGCCAGGCAATGGAATAACTGGCATCGCTACGCTGCCAGCCGGTGGTGGGTTTTGTGGGCACAGGCGGAGAAGCCGTTGCTTCAGGCTCGGGCGGCTTGGGGTCGGATGAGCCGCCGAGCAGGTCCTCGTCACCGCCGGCTTTGGGTGTTTCCGGAATAAGCAAATCGTCTCCTTCCGCGGGCGGTTTGGCAGGGTTTTGGGGTTCTTTGATGACGTTTGGTGACGAGGAAGCTTCCGGAACTCGCAGCGGCAGCGGCTTTCCTTCGCGAAGCAGCGTCAGTTCCTCTTCAAGTTTCGGTAGCCAGGCGGCCTGGGCGGCACGGAGCACATCGGGCGGAAGGTGGGCCCAAAGCTGTGAAGATTCTGAGATGCTCAATCGCTTTGTAAGCGCCGCCTCGCCCTCAACCATCAACTCGTGCAGCAGTTTCTTGGACGCAATCGCCACTTCAGCAGCGGCGGCAAGCTGTTCTTTGTTGGCGGAGTCAACCGCGGCCAAATCACTACCGGGAATTTTCGCCAGCGCCTTCGCGACTTGCTCATCAATGGATAGCAGTACAGCCATTGCCGGCGGAATAATGCCGTCGAAGTCGCTGCTGATGCCTTCGGGCCATTCGCCAATGTTGAGGCCGGCCTCCTGAAGGGCGGCGACGTTCAATCCCGGTAGAGCAAAGAGCTTGAAGCCCTCTTCGCCGCTCTGCTTGATTTTCGGCTCGTGACAGGATGCACAGGCGGTCTGGAAGCTGGCGAGCAGCTTGTTATCTCGCCGCGAGTCATCCACGTGGCACGATTGACAGCGGAATTCCTGCTTGCCGGCGGGAAAGTGCTTTCCCTTGTGGACGGCATGGTCAAAAGCAATCGGACTCTGTTTCTCGAACGGCCAACTCGTGAACTCGGGATGCCCGCTGGCGAAGCTGTGGAAGGACTTCGCGTGGCAGGTCTGGCACTGCTGGTTACTCATTGCCGCCAGGTCGTGGTCCTTGCCATGATGTTCCCGGTGGCAAGCCGCACAACCGATTTGGCCACGCTCGTTCTTGGGGATGGAAATGCCGCTGGTCCAACTTTGGCCGTTCACATCCGCGGCATGTTTCGCCAGACGCTCGGGCGAAACTCCATGCGGCAACAGAGCATGGGCGGCATCGAGCCCCTTTTCGTGGCATTTGAGGCAGAGTGTGCTTTGCGGCGTTTGCAAGGCAGTACTGCTCACCAAACTGGTCGCCCAATCGCCGACTGTTTTACCTCCCGCTTCGTGGCAAGCCGCACAGCGATTGGAAATGCTGTTCTTGTTCAGAATCTGAGCATGTTTCAGCGTCAGCGGCCCCGGCGCAAATGCTTCCGTCCACCAGGCTTTTGACAGCATCACCAGCAGGGCCGCGAGGCTTAAAAGGGTGCAGGCGGCGACGAAAATCCGCCGCTGGGAGCGTAGGCTGCGCTGCGGGACGCACGGCTCATTGGCTTCCTGACAACTTCCGGATGGAGAAGGTCCGTTCACGCAGCGGCGGCCTTCGCAAGCACGGCCGCACGTCCAGGCCCCTGGGCGTTCGTAGCGATTGAAGTCGTCCTGAGGCGGGCGGAAGCTCGGCAGCGTCGTCATCGCATTCCTCCATGGAACGCATGGGCCTGCACCGCGTGAAAGCCGGCGAAGAGAAGCAGAGCGTACGTGCCGCCGATGTGGCCGAACAGCCAGCACTTGAGCCAGCCTTGCAGGGCATGGTGATAGTCGAGGTCATCCTTGCGAGCAGTGAGTGCTGCCAGCTCTTCGACAAGTTGCTGCTGAGGCTCGCCGAGATAACGCTTTAGCTCGCCGAGTTCCGCCAGCAGTTGCCGCCGGAGCGTGCTCGTCGGCCGCAGGTAGTATCTCCAGCCCCGAGGACCTTCGAAGAAGCGGAAGAGGCGGCGGGAGTAGATGTCGGTAACGACGCCGGCACTGGAATCATCCCGAGCGATCAGCACCAACTCTTGGGCTCGCTCCGCCACTTTCCGTCGCAAGCCCGGAATCCGTTCCCAAATCGGTTCCTCGCCAAGCGCGGCGAGGCGACCTGGAATCGTTCGAGTCAAATAGAGTCCGTGGAGGCCGCTCGCGGTGACAAGCAGGTAGAGTGCTGCCAATGAAGACTCAAAGATGCCGTTGGGGATCCGAAAGCTGGTGTGAAGCAGGAATAGCCAGACCGCGCCGACACCAACATAGAGATGCACTTTCAGCCACGTCGCCGACGATCCCAGCGGCAAAAACGTCAGCCTTTTGCGAAGGTTGTACGCCGCGAGAAAAACGACGGCCGAACCGAGCAATCCTCCGCTTGTAAAGGCATGCGGACGCAGCGTCAACCATTCGTACCGCCACCAGGCCGTGATCGCTACCATGATCAACGCAAACAGGAGCCAAGGTCGCAAAACGCGATGAAGAACTGGGCCGCGAGTGATGCGGGGGAGCCGGAAGAGAGTCATGCGGCTTCTCCCGATCGATGTTCATCGCGCCAGGCACTGAGCGGATCGGTTTGGGTCAGGTCGATGCGGATGAGAGCGTCATGCGGGCAAGCGTTTTGGCAAGCCGGGCCGGTCCACTGCTCCTGGCACATGTCGCACTTGGTCGCCTTGAAAATCGGCAACTGGGTGATCTGGTCTTGCAGGCGGTTGCCAGCGGGGTCGAGGATTTCCACCATCCGGATGTTCTGATAAGGGCAACTGTTGGCACACGTCGCACAGCCGATGCAGGTCCCGTCGTTGATGGTCACGTTGCCGGATTTTTCGTCGCGGGAAATCGCCCCCGTCGGGCAGCCAATCATGCAGACGGGATCGGCGCAGTGCATGCAGGCGCTGGCGAACAGGTATTTTCCGTGCCGGGCTCCCTCGCGAAGGAACCGCGGATTCCCCTCGTGAGCCGTCGCACAGGCCCGCACGCAGTCGTCGCACCGCGTGCAGCGGTCGAGGTCCACGACCATCGCCTGCGTGCCGTTGGCCAGGCGACGTTCGACAAGGAATTCCATCAAAGCCGTCGGCAACGGCTGGCGGCGGTCGGGGAGTTTGCCGGGAGATTGGTTTAAGTTTTTGGGATTTGTTTCTCGCGGCAATTCCGCAGCCGGCAGATGCGGCAGGATGTATTTGACCGCGATGCCGGCGGGAATTCGCAGCATGTCCACATAGCCGGTGGCCCGGAGCGAATCCTGGTACGGCACCAGCTGCCCATTGGTGGCGTTCGCGTTGTGCACAATCTCCCGCAGGCCAAACATCCGCCCTTTGCCGATATACGACATCGTCTTGTGACCGTCCCCATGCCGCCGGCAGACGCGGGCGAAGCCGCTGCGGATCATCCAGAAGTCATTGGCGTAATGGCCCTCTTGGGCGATGAGCGGCTCGGCTTCAATCTTGGTAGCCGGTGCCGCACCCGCGAGCTGTTTGTACTCGGCCATCCATTCGAAGTTGCCGTAGGTCTCGAAAATCGTCGCGTCGACAATCGCCGTCAGCGATGCCTCCGGCAGCCGGCGAAAAAGAGGGGTTTCCCGCAGATGAACCCGCAAACTGTTCTCCCGGTAAAGCCGGTCCAAATGGTCTTGCAGCCGCTTGTCTCGCCGTAGGAGTCGCAAACCTTGCCAGCGGATTTCAAGGAGCGTGGAAGCATCCTCCGCAAACACCGTGGCCGTTCGCGGAGTGCGGCTCATTGCGGCCATCTCGCCGAACATCTCGCCCTGCCCCAGTCGTACCGTGTTGTGCCTGTCGAGCACGCCGGGAACATCCTGCAAGAAAACGCAAGTGCCGTCAGCATTCGTTCTAGTTGAAACAGCGTCCTTGGACTTGCCGCGAGAGTAATCCCGCACTTCCGGCCAGGCTGGATTCGACCAAAGCTGGGCAATGGTCTGGAAGAACGTGCGCTCTTTCGGCCGCTCGCGCCCGAGCAGCTCCGCGGGCATCTTTTCCAGCACAACCCGCAGCAGCCCATCCAGCACCAGGAACGCACTGTTGCCGTAGTCCCCTTCGCGGAGAATGATGTCCCCCGGCTGGTGGCGGACGATGCGGCAGTCGTTGCGAAGAATCCCGGCCAGCGGGGTCGCCGGCGGAAAGCGAGCCGGGTCCATGTGGCGAAACGGCTCCTGCGCAAAGAGCCACGCGACGTCCCCATCGGTCATTCTTTCGCCGAAAGGGACGTCCCACCGCTGCGGCCGATGAATAGAGGCGAAGCCTTCCGCCATAGGAGCATCCGTGCTGAGGAAACTATTTTCCGATTCGTAGCATAGGTGCCGCTATCGCTTCTGAGCAACGGCGAAATCGCCACGCTAGCACGCCTGCCAGCCGTTCATCGCTCTTGAGCCTTCGCATAAAGGGAGCTATAAACCGCGGCCCGAATTTCTTGGGCCTTCACCCGCTTGTCAGCAAGGGGACCGTCGATGCGGCACAACTTTATGGGGCTGGTGGTACTTGGAACTCTGGTCCTGGTGGCAGACTTACTTGCCGATGACGAAAGCCCCTACGAGGCCGTTGTTCTCGAACAAGGGGCGGAGGTCCGCGCCGGGCCAGGGCAACGGTTTTATGTCACCCAGGAACTGGAACCGGGGACGCGCGTGGAAGTCTATCGGAAGGACACCGGCGATTGGCTGGCCATTCGGCCCCCCGAGGGGAGCTTCAGTTGGATTCCCCAGACCGATTTGGAAATGACGGAAGAGCCCGGGATCGCCGAAATCACGGCGGAGGAAGCCCAATCCTGGCTGGGGTCGCGGGCGGAAAGAATCCGCGAGCACAAATCGCATGTCACGCTTGCTCGCGGCGAACGAGTGGAAGTTCTCGGAAAAAAACAGGTCGATGGGGCCGACGGCAAAACGCAATTGTGGCTGAAGATTGCTCCGCCAGCCGGGGAGTTTCGTTGGGTCCATCAGCGGCAAATCCGCAAGGCCAAGAAGAATGACCTCGCGATAGATCGCGACTTGAAACCCGTCGAGCGAAAGGCCGAGCCGGACTCGCCTTTCGCCGCCGTGGTGTACGAAGAGCCGCTCTCCGAGCGGCCTGGGTTTCGGCGCAGCAACATTCCACTATCGGACCTGCGGGCGGCGAAGCCAGAGCCGCAAGTGCGCCCTGTGGTCCACGAGGAGCCTGTCGTGGATAGCCCCGCGAGGTCACTTTCGCCGGACGGATTCGTCGCTCGCAAGCGGCACCCTTCGGCACCACTCGCGTCGTCCGCCAATTCCAATCGCCTGGCGCAAGCGACAACCACAAGCAACTCCGCAACCACCAAGACTGCGCCGACGAGCCCGCTTGCGAGTGACGAATCGTCCCGCGAGCTGGAAGAGCTCGACTTGCAACTTTCGTTGATCCTTTCCCGCGACAAGAGTACCTGGAATTTTTCGTCCCTCAAGGACCGGGTGACGCGGATTGTCGAAAACGCGGCCACGCCTGGGGACCGCGGTCAGGCTCGCTTCATGCTGGACAAGATCAAGCGGTTCGAAGAAACCTTTGACGTGCAGTCGCTGCCGGAAGTGAAACCCACTGCGCCCGTGGCGAATCGAGACTTTCGGGCCTATGACGGCGAAGGCTGGCTCACGACCGTGAAGTCCTTCGATAAACCGATCGCCCCGTATGCGCTCGTCGATGCCGACGGCAAACGGATTTGCTTTGTTTCTCCCGTGCCGGGCCTAAGCGTCGGCAATCACATTGACAGGCGAGTCGGCGTGTACGGCAAGCGGGGGCTGATTCCCGATTTGAATGAGCCGCACGTGCTAGCAAGCAAAGTGGTCGACCTGGAACGAGCGCGATAGGGGGTCGGGAGTCTTTGGCGTCATAGGCTCCGCAAGACAGGAAACCGCTTCCGCCAAAGACTCCCGACCCCGTGCGGCGCGAAAAAAATCGCCGGCTGGGTTGGTGGGGCAATACCAAGCTCCAGCCGGCGAAAGAATGTTCCGAGGCTGTTAGCGACAACGGCTGGGGGGCAATGTCTTCTTCCAGCTCGTCATCCAGCACGGAACGAGATAAGTTATCGCCTTTGAAAAATGGGTTCGCTAGCTTAAAAAATCACCTGTCCGTTTGGCAGAAGTTTACGCATCGCTCCACCGCGCCCAGCCGACTGTGCTTCCTTTAACCCTGTCCCATCCGCGACCACAATAGGTTGTGGTAAAGGGGAGTCAATCAGACATCATTGCCGTTCGAAGATTCAGGCCAGAATGGGCTCGTTGGCGGAGTGGCGGAGCAGGTTGCGGAGGAGCTCGAGGTCGTTGGCGACACAGAGCTTTTCCAGCACTCTGATGCGATGCTTGGACGAAGTCTGAACGCTGACGTTGAGTTCCAGGGCAATCTGCTTGAGGGACTTACCCTCCATCAGCCGGTCCATCACCTCCCGGTCTCGGGGGGTCAGGCTGTCGAGCCTGGCAATGAACTGCGGGGAAGCGAACTGTGCCTGGCGTCGCGTCGCGTCCCGTTTCACCGCCTCTTGCACCCTACCCAGCAGCACCCGGTGGTCTGTCGGCTTTTCCAGAAAGTCAACGGCCCCGGCGCGGAAGGCCTGGGCACATGTTGTCACGTCTCCGTAACCGGACATCATGATAATTGGAAAATTAACTCCGTTGCGAGTAAGGGCGGCTTGCAATTCCAGGCCGGACATTCCAGGCATCCGCACGTCGAGCAGCAAGCAGCCATGGCGATCGACAGACCAGGCTTTCAGAAAGTCATCCGCGGAGGAAAACCCTTCCACGCGCCAGGAATTGCACTCCAGCAGGAAGCACATAGCGCGAAGGGCGCTGGGATCATCATCGACCACGAAGACAGTCGGCTCAGGCAGCGGGCTCTGGGGATGATTCATGATTCCACACCGGTAAGGTAAACCGGAATCGCGCGCCTTGGGCGCTCGAAGTTTCAGCCCACAGGCGACCGCCATGAGCCTCGATAATGGTCCGGCTGATGGGGAGGCCGAGCCCCAGGCCTTCGGGCCTGGTCGTATAGAATGCTTCAAAGATGCGCTCTGGCTCGCCGGATTGCAAGCCCGCGCCAGTGTCCTCCACCAAGAATTCCAGCTCCTGTGCTAACCGGCGAGTGGAAACCCGAATCAGTCGTCGGGCGGGCTGGGAAGCGACGATGGCTTCTATCGCATTGCGGAGGAGATTGACGATGACTTGCTGCACTTGCAACTCGTCGCCGGCGGCCGGGGGCAACAGTTCACCTTCCTCGAGGTCCACTTGGATCTTTTGCTCTCGCACTTTGTGGGCGAGCATCTCCAGAGCCTCGTGAATCAGCCTGGGCAAGTTGAGCGGCGCGCGCACTGGCAGTTGGGTGCTGGCGAATCGTTTGGCTCGGCGAATGACGTCGGCAGCCCGCTGAGACTCGCGGGCGATGAAGTCCAGTGTGGAACCGATTTCCTGCGTCGACAGCGTGCCCGTTTCCAGCCGCAGCCTGGTTCCCTGCACATAGTTGCTGATGGCCGATAGCGGCTGATTGACCTCATGGGCCAGCTCCGCCGCCATTTCGCCGAGCGTCCGGACCCGCAGGGCGTGGGCAAGCAGCGACTGCTGCTCTAGCAATCGTTCCTTGGTCCGAACGTGCTCGGCCATTTCATGCCGCAGTTTCTCATTGGCCGTAACCAACTCTCTGGTCCGCTCCTTGACATGGAGTTCCAATTCCTGATTCGCCCTCTCGAGCGCCTGTTGATCCAGCCGTAGCTGGGTGACGTCGGTGACATTGCCGATAAAACCAGTCCTATTCCCCTGGTCGTCGAAGAGTGTCTGCGAGGTCGCCGCGATGTGCTTGACTCGGTTCTCGGCGAACAACAGGCGAAGCTCGACGCGATAGGACGCCTCATTCGACTGGATGAACTTGTTCCAGCGTTCCGCCACCCTGGCGAGGTCGTCAGGATGGATGAGGTTCCAGGCCTCCTGGGCCAGCATTTGTTCCCGTGTCAGCTCAAAGAGGTCGCAGCATTTGTCATTGTAGTAAATAAAGGTTCCGGCAGCATCGGCCTCGTAAATCCCCGTGGGGGAATCGTTGGCCAGCGTGCTGAAGCGGCGGGCGCTTTCTGCCAGAACCTCGGCTGCTCGCTTTTGCGACGAGATGTCCCGGGCAATGCCGATGACTCCGATCAGCTCACCCTGCGAGCTGTGGAGGGGAGATTTTGTTGTCAGAAAAGTACGTTCAAACGCATCCCCTGGGCCGGGATGCTCATAGGTAATGGGCGTTCCTTCAGCCATGATTTTTTTATCCATAGCTCGAATGCCCGCGACAGCCTCGCGCTTGAACAAAAGCGAATCGTCCTGTCCGACGACCTCGTCAACCGATTTGCCGACAAGTTGGGCACCGATCCGGTTGATAAACAGGTATTTCCCTGCGATGTCCTTGACGAAAATCACATCGGAAGTACCGTCCAGAACGGCTTGCAACAAATCGATGTCTTTGCGCACGAATGGCTCCTGAGAGATCATCCTCGGATTCCAGAGATAGAATACCAGACCCGTGGCATCCGCGGTTACGGTTACACGTGCTGGCCAGCCAAAACGCCCGTGCTGAACGCCGCTTGGAAGTTGTAGCCGCCGATGGGGCCGTCCAAATCGAGAATTTCTCCGGCGAAATAGAGGCCCGGGACCAGCTTGCTCTGCATCGTGCGGGAGTCGACTTCGTTCAGCGATACGCCGCCGGCGGTAACTTCCGCCTTCTCAAACCCGCGAGTGCCACTGATGGGGATGTTGGATTGCTTGATGGCGGCAACGAGGCGGGAACGGCCCCCTTTCGGCAGTTCCGCTCCGCGAAGCTCGGGATCCAGCCCGCACAGCGCGAGCAGCTCTTCGGCGAGGCGGCGGGGAATGTACCTCGACAAGAGCCCCACCACCTGCTTCTTTCCTTCCGCTGCCGCTTCTTGCTGAAGCTGCTCTTCGAGCTCCGGCGTCTTCGTCCCAGGCAGAAAGTCGCAGACCAGCGCCAGCTCGCGCGGATGGGGGTGAGCGGTAACGGCCCGGCTGACGTCCAGAATCACGGGGCCGGAGAGGCCGAAGTGGGTGAAGAGGAAGGAGCCGCGGGCGGAGGCCAGAGATTTCAGATTGGTGATTGTAGATTGCAGATTGGACTGAGTCACGCAAACCTGGACATCGGGAATCGTCAGCCCCGTCAGCGATTTCACCCAAGACGCATCCGTGGTAATGGGGACGAGCGCGGGGCGGGGCGGAACGATGGTGTGTCCCCAGGCGGCTGCCCAGGCATAGCCGTCCCCCGTTGTTCCACTGCCGGGATAGGATTTTCCGCCGACGGTAATCAGCAGGGAATCGCAGGTCAGACTACGGGCGGATGTGCTTACCAAGAACTTGTCGTCCACGCGGGAGCAGCCGAGCATGGGCTCATTCAACGATATCTCCGCTCCGCTCTTTTCCAAACGGCGGACGAGAGCGGCCAAAACGTCAGCCGCCTTATTGCTGACGGGAAATATCTTGCCAGTTTCCTCAACTTTGGTGGCGACCCCTTCGTCCTCAAACAATTGAACCAATTCGGACGGAGAAAGTGCGGCCAAGGCGGAGTGCAGAAAGTTCCCCTGCTCGCCATAGGCTTTGATGATGCCCCACTTATCGGTCGCATGCGTCAGGTTGCAGCGCGTGCCGCCGGACATCAAGATCTTCACTCCGGGCCGCTTATTCTTTTCCAAGAGCAGCGATCGCCGACCCCGCGAGGCCCCTTCCGCGGCGGCAACCAGGCCGGCCGCGCCGGCCCCGATGACGAGAACGTCGTAGTGGGGGCACGAGACGGGGTCGGGAGGGGTTTCCACGGGTCTAACGGAATGGGCGGTTCACTCTGGAAACTCCTCCCGACCCCTTATAACCAGAACGAGAGGACAAAGAGAGCCGCGAAGATGACCCCCATGAACGTCAGCATCCAGACCACGGTCTTCCAGGCATGGTGCAGAATCGGTCCCAGCAACTCATGGCGTGTGGCCCCGTACACCAAGCTGACCGCCAAGATCAGCGGCACCAGGTGCCAAAGCTGCGAGTTCATCATTCCGCCAATCAGAACCATAATCACTCTCCTCAATTCCTAACTCAATCTACTCTGATTTGTCCTTCGCTTTACCGTCCTTGTCGTCTATGGACTTTCCGTCCTTCTTCTTTTCCTCCGCCGGCTCACTGAACGCCGGTCCGGCCGCCGCATCGTAAATGGCGAGCCAATTGAGCAGGCCGGCAATGACCGTATAGAGCAGCGCCAGGTCGTAGCGCGTTCCCAGTTCCTTGTTCCAGCGATTGAGCTCTTCACGATCAAGCGGTGGTGCCATCCAGCCGCCGAATCTTGGCGGGGCATCCTTTTTGGCCGCCAAAGTTTGGGCGACCGCCGGCATTGCCGGCAGCCCGACGCCGATTTGCATCGCGAACGGCCAGCGGCTCAGTTTTCCTTGAAAGCCGGGATAGGCCTCCGTCTTGTCGCGGAACTGCGCGGCGTAAACGACCTTCCCTTCGCCCAGCACCAGGCCGAAGAAAAAGGTCCCCAGAATGCAGACCATGAACAGGATTCCCTTGGCATACCGCCGCTGATAGAGATGCCCCGCCCCCGGCCAGAGCCAGGCGAGGATGCCGGCCACCACCGGATCGCGAAGGTCAATTTCAATGCCGTCCGGCGTGGGACGGATGGTCCCTTTGGCTTTGTCAACGGGCATATCGCAGCGGTCGGAAATGAGGGAGTTTCGAGGTTAGGCTAACCGGCTATTCTATCCGCTCCGCCCCTCTGGAACAGACCAAAACGTCCTGCGACGGGGCAATCTGGTATTCGTCGGCTCGTGGCCGTTCTTACTGTCCACGTGCCGAACCACATCCTTTTTGAATCCCGCGGAAATGCTCGCCGCTTCCGCGACGTTTCGACCTGGGAATGAACCATCTCGCAGACCACCTGGCGGGACCGTTATCCGGCTCCTGCCGGCATCAGAGAGTCCTGGGTCGTCGATGTTCCAAGTTGTCTTGAATCACGGCGTCACCGGCAGTTACTTCTTCCTAAACAACGGCCCCGCATAAATCGCCCCGCTGCCGAGCTCTTCTTCGATCCGCAAGAGCTGGTTGTACTTTGCCATCCGGTCGGTGCGGCTGGCGGAGCCGGTTTTGATCTGGCCGGGGCCAAGGGCGACGGCGAGGTCGGCGATGGTGCTGTCCTCAGTTTCGCCGCTGCGGTGGCTGGAGATGCTGGTGTACCCGTTGCGGTGGGCGAGATGAATGGCGGAGATCGTCTCCGTCAGCGTGCCGATTTGATTCACCTTGATGAGGATGCTGTTAGCGATTCCTTCGTTGATGCCGCGCTGCAGCCGCTCGGTGTTGGTGACGAAAAGGTCGTCGCCGACGAGCTGCGTCTTGCTCCCGAGCCGCTCGGTCAAGAGCTTCCAGCCCGCCCAATCGTCTTCGCTACAGCCGTCCTCGATGGAGCAGATGGGATAACTCGCCGCCCAGTCGGCGAGACCATCGACCATCGCTTCCTTGGAAATGGCCTTGCCGTCGAAGGTATATTTCTGCGCCTTGGAGTCGTAGAATTCCGTCGCCGCCACATCCAGGGCGATGAAGATTTGCTTTCCTGCTTTGTACCCCGCCTTGTCAATGGCCGACATGATCAGATCGAGGGCTTCGCGGTTGCTGCCGAGGTTCGGAGCAAAACCTCCTTCGTCACCGACCGACGTATTCAGTCCCTTGCTCTTGAGCACACCCTTGAGGTTGTGAAAAATCTCGCATCCCGCACGGAGAGCATCCTTGAAACACGTGAAACCGAGCGGCATGACCATGAACTCTTGCACGTCCACTTTGTTGTCAGCGTGCGCCCCGCCGTTGATGATGATCATCATCGGTGCCGGCAACAGATTGGCCCCAGCGCCGCCAAGATATCGATACAGCGGCTGCTGGGTATAAGCGGCAGCAGCTTTCGCCACGGCGAGCGAGACACCCAGAATGGCGTTCGCCCCCAACTTGCTCTTGTTCGCGGTCCCATCCAGCTCGATCATGGCCTGGTCGATGGCAATCTGATCGATCGCGTCGTAACCGATGAGCGAGTTGGCAATCAGGTCGTTGATGCTCGCCACCGCCTTAAGCACCCCCTTCCCCAAGTACTGGGTCTTGTCCCCATCCCGCAACTCCCAGGCTTCATGGGCCCCCGTGCTCGCCCCGCTCGGCACGGCCGCCCGCCCCAGCGATCCGTCCGTCAGCGTCACATCCACCTCCACCGTCGGATTGCCACGGCTATCAAGGATTTGGCGACCATGAATATTGGCAATCAAGCTCATGACAGACTCACTGAAAAAAGGGACTTGGAATGTTGAAAGGCGATTATTTATCACCCCATTTTGGCGAACGCCCCTCTAGCTGACTAGGCCGCGTGACACCAAGGAGACTTCGCCTGTTTGATTCATGGATTCCACTGGTTTTTTTCTCGGTCAAAATCGATTCACCTTGTTTCGCAAATCATTTCCAGCAGCCTCTTTGCGAATTCACCCTTGGTACACAATCTGATGCCTTTTGTCCGGTTTTGATGTACGCCCTTCGGATTCAAAACACACCAAACTCCCGGCCACCAAACTGAAAAATCGCTGTCAGCTCCCCGACCGCCTTCCGCTTTCCGACCTTCGCCCGATTCCATCGTCCACCCGTCTCCTGTCTGTTGAACTCACCTCCCCCGGTTACAACTCGTACCACGGCATGAAGAACTGGGGTCCGTGTTTATTTCGCACCCATTCATTGAACACCAGGGGGGATTTCTTCTCTTGTCACCTGGCTTTCTGGTCAACGCGTTCTCGCTTTCCAAACTCAGACCTCCAATTCCAATTGACACCCTCTCCTTCTCCGTGGTCGGCATCGTCGATACTATACGTAAGTAGACTATTGCGGGTTGGCACAGTCGAGGGTCGGGGGGGCAAGAATCTCCAAGATACTTTGCATCCAATGGTGAATCCGAATTTGGGAACGCAAATCTGGCTCCGTCCTCGCCGTAATTCTGTTCTCGAGACGCAGAAATAGTTGACATCATCCAACCTAGCCCTTAGCTTCACGCTTAATCGTGGTGTAGGTATCTCTTCATGGCAACGGTCGTTGCTTGGGATGGAGTTCAAATGTCGGAATCACGTACCCAGGTTGTCTCGGGAACTTCCAGGCGAATTCCAGTTTGGACCTGGTTCGCGGTATTCAACGTGGTTGTCGTCGTTGCCGCAGTAATTGGCATCAAGGCGTACCTGGACAGGGATCGCCCAGTAGTGGTTGCTCCTCTTGTTGAGCCAACTCCTCCCATCCAAGAATCAAAAACACCCAACGATCAGGCAAGAGAAGCGTCAACGAAAAAGTCTTTGGCCAAGGAGCCAGAAGCCACAGCAAGTCTTCTTCCCTCAGTGCCTCAGCCGCGAACAACCGCCGAATTGGTTGCGGGAGTCCAGGATGGCGTTGTTTTCCTGACGACCTACAACTCGAAGGGAGACAAACTAGGATTCGGCACAGGGTTTGTCATCGATTCCAAGGGTCTCGTCGCAACCAATTTCCATGTCCTACGTAGCTCGTCTGCCGCGGACGTGGAGTTTCATAATCGAGATAGGATCAAGGTCAAAGGTGTACTGGCATGGGACATGGCAACAGACCTTGCCATTCTCGAATTGGCCAACCTGCCTAAAGGGCTCAAGGCATTGGAATTGGCTACCACTTTGGAGCGGCCAGACGGAACCGATGTTATCGCGATCGGCCATCCGCAGGAGTTCAAGTTCACAACCACCACCGGCATTCTCAGTGCCGTTCGCAAAACCTCGGAACTTCCGCTCCAGTACCGGCAATTCCTCGGTGCCAAGGCGGATGATACGTGGTTGCAAACGAATGCAGTCATTTCGGGTGGAAGTAGCGGCGGGCCACTCTTGGACCGAACGGGGCATGTGATCGGCATCAATACCTGGGTTAGCGGCAACTACAGCTTTGCAATCGACGTTCGGCATTTGGCCGCGCTGAAACAATCTCTTAAGTCCGAATCTCTGATGCTCGCCGACTTGACCGGTCCGGGTGAGCAATTGGCCAACCTGTTGGCAGAGTTTCAACAAAGGGCACAGTGGTTCAATATGCAAATTGGCAATGCCCCTAATGAGGCAAAGCGCCTCGAATTACTCGAAACAAAGCATCCTGCCGCGGAATTTGCTCCCCGACTGTATGAACTCGCGGTGGAATGTGAACACACGCCAGTCGCCTATGAATGTCTGGATTGGGCTTGCCAAATCGCCGGACAGCAGAGCGCTCCCGCCACCTGCGACGCAGTACTCCGTCGCATTGGTGATCGGTTGTCGGAAAAATACGCGGACGATCCTCGGCTGGTTGGTTTGATGTGGGGGATGCGGGGGAGTCCCCGGCCTGGGGCCTGGTATGTCATGCAGCGGATCGGCGAAGGAAGTTCGGTTCGAGATGCTCGTGGAATTGGTCTCTTTAGTGCGGGATATGCCCGTCTTGCCTCGGCAAAAGATGGCGAGTCTGCCGCCGCCTCGGGGCTGCTCGAAAAAGTTGTCGAGCAGTACTCGGACGTGATCTACCACTGTTCCGATCCGAGGCACCCAGAGCATCTCATTGCCTCGGAAGCCAAGGAGCTTCTTTATCGAATCAACAACCTCTCGGTGGGGAGTCCCGCCATGGAGATTAGCGGCATGGGGCTGGACGCTGCCAAATTCAAGTTGACCGATTACCGCGGCAAAATCGTCGTCCTCGACTTCTGGGAAGACGAGTGTCAGTACTGCCGGGAGATGTGGCCTCACGAACGAAAAATGGTGGCGGAATTGAAAGATGCTCCGTTCGCGCTGGTTGGCGTCTTCTCAGGAAAGAAGCTTTCGTTGCAGCAGCTTGTCGATAATGGAACCGTTACCTGGAAGAATTGGGTCGATGACACCGGAAACCCCATCTCCACCACATGGCGAATCGAAGGGTTCCCAACATTATACATTCTCGATCACAACGGAGTCATTCGCTATCGGGCCACTGGTCTCGTTTCAGACGCCCAACTCTCGAAGTGGGTCCAAGATCTGCTCGCCAAGGTTCCCAAACCCGCGCCATCAGCGGCACTGTAATTCGTGGCCGGTCCGCAAGGGTATGGGGAATCTCAACGGACCAAGTCGACCTGGGTTCTTATTGCCCACCGCCTACTCGTATTGAGTTGTTGGCCAACCTAAGATGGCGGCAGGGTTCCCTTCTTCTAGCCGTCTGTCGCAGTGTCTTGCCACAGCTCATTGAGCGTCACGAGAGCGCGGCAGCAAGCGGCAGGCGATTCATTCGAGGAACTGTGCCCCATGAAAGCCTCTCCTTTCTTCGGTCGTTATGAGGATGGTCCGTCGGTCTGCGCGCCAGCACCCAGGGTGATGAAAAATATCAAGAAGGAGTTGATCGCCGCCCACGCGGTGTCGGCCCATGAGGCTCGGCTGGCTTCCATGATGGGCCTGGCGCCAGCCGGGACTTCCAATATGACCGGCTTTAACGACGGACTCATTTATCCACCCGGGATGGGTCCGGTGCCCGCGCCAAAAACGGGAGTTTCGCTGTCGATGGCCGCGGCTCTGGCACCGCAAACCACGCGCAAGCTGCACGCTTTGGCGCTGCTGGTCGATTTTTCGGACAACAAGGGGACGCGTCCAGCAGCCGACTTCCAGAAGATGCTGTTCGACGCCACGAACCCCAATTCGATGACCTCGTACTACAAGAAAATCTCGGGGGGAGCTTTGCAGGTATCGGGAGACGTGAAGGGATATGTCCGGGCTCCCAAGGCCTACACTTTCTACACGAACGGACAGAGCGGAACCGGCAACACTTTCCCAAAGAATACTCCCGGTCTATTGCAAGATGCGCTGACGAAATTCACCGCCACCAACAGCCTGGCTCCGTACGACACGGACGGGGACGGATTCGTCGATGGCATTTTTCTCATCCACGCGGGGGGCGGTGCCGAAGCAGAAGCAAACGCCACGAAACGCAAGAACATGATCTGGTCCCACAAGTGGACGCTGCCGACCCCGTTCGTCAAGAACGGGGTGCGGGTATTCGCCTATTCCACGGAGCCCGAGGACGGCAAGGTGGGGGTGTTCTGCCATGAGTTCGGCCACGTGCTGGGGCTCCCCGATTTGTACGACACCAGCAACCGTACGGAAGGTGTGGGGGACTGGTGTCTTATGGGAGGGGGTTCGTGGGGTGGCGGCGGCGCAAGTCCCACACGCATGAGCTGCTGGTGCCTGACGCGGCTCGGCTGGATTAAGCCGACCGTCGTCACCACCGCAAAATCGCTGACGCTGCCGACGCTCGAAGTTGATCCGGCCGCCTGCTATCGGCTCTGGACTGGCGGAGCTGCCGGTCCCGAGTATTTCCTGATCGAAAATCGGCAAAAGACCGGCATGGACAAGTCCCTCCCCGGCAGCGGGCTGGCGGTGTGGCATGTCGATGAACGGCAGTCAGGCAACACCAACCCGCTCGCCTATATGGTGGGGCTGGTGCAGGCGGACGGTCTCAAGGAACTGGAGCAGGCCATCAATCGCGGGGACGCGGGAGACCTGTTCCCCGGGACCAAGAAGGTGACCGGATTCAGCGATACCACCAACCCCAGCACCCGCGCCAACAGTGGCACCGCCTCGAAGGTCAAGATTTCAGCCATCACCGTCGAGGGGACTCGGATCAAGGCTAAGGTCAAGGTTTGACTTGGACCGGTTCCGCTTTGCGCAGAATGGTCCGTTCTGCAAAGGGACCAGCCAAGAGCGCCAGGGTGGCTTGAATCTGCTGCCCGGCGCTCAGATTGCCAGCACCCGCGGTGTAGACCTTTAAGCGGTCGCCCGTCTGCGGCTGCAAGAAATCAGCGGCGGGATCGGTGGATTGGTTTTCGCCAATCTCCAGATCCACATCAAAACCCTGACCGTCGGAGCAGGGAGCGATACGCTTGACCGTCGCCTTGACCAGCGTTTCATTGGGACGGACTTTCATGGGACTTCTCCTGCATCCAGAGGGACGGACGTCGATCCTCTATGCTCCGTAGATTATATCGCGGTAAGGCGTGCGTGCGGAAGAATTCGCCAGCGATTGACGGCCACGTTTTGAGCTATGGAGTATGCGACTTGGCGACTTGGTGGCGGATTGGCTAAGAGGAGTTGATTCTCTTCAAGCCGAGATGTCTTAACGGAAAGTCCTGATGGCCACTTTCCCTTGCACGAGTACTTCCCCTGTTCCCCGCGGCGCGTTCGTGATGGCTCGGCTGCTCGGCCAAGAGCCCGACCCGCCGCCGCCCAGGAAATGGCTCTAAAGAGCCGCGGCGTCACCCTCAAATCACCGTAACTCCTATCCCACCGCCTGCTCCGCTTCGGAATAAATCCGGGCGAACTGTTTTTCCTGCCGCAATTCCCAGCCCCGCTTGTGATAGGCGTAACCGGCGATGAGGGGGAGGGCGATGGTGGCTTCGCTATAGACCATCTGTTCGTAAGTAGTGTCGACCTTGCCCCAGCTCGAAGCTTCCTTGAGCGTGCTGCCGGAAAGGGCTCCGTCGCGGGTGTCGGCGACCGTGATCTGGATGGCATACTTGTGCATCTGCGGCTGGTCTCCGCCGTCTTGGGCCATCAGGATGTCGGCGGAAACTACGATGTCCTGGGCGAAATTCTTGGGGACGCCGCCGCCAATCATCAATAGACCCGTGACCGGGTTGTTCAGCTTGATTTGCGTCAGCTCGTAGAAGTCTTTCGCGCTGTCAAACGCCGTGGTGCCGCGGCCGGCGCGGAGCCGTTCGTGATAATGAGCGACGATGCCCAGGCCCGCGGAGCAATCCGAGAAAGCCGGGCAGAAAATGGGGACGCCGCATTGATAGGCGGCCTGCACGATCGAGTCAGTCTTGCCGTGGGTTTCCAGATGTTCCCCCATCTTCTGGACAATCTGGCGAGAGGAGTAATTGCCGGGGGGGAGTTCGTCGGCGATCTTCTTGACTGTTTCGTCGCAAATCCGCAGCTCGTCCTCGTCGATGAGCGTGTCGTAGATGCGATCGATGGAGTGGTCTCGGAGCATCCCGTCGTCCATGCCGCTCTTCAGCCGTTCGGCGGCGATGTAGTGCTTGTAACCGAGGGCTTCAAAGAAGTCCTGATCGACGATATTGGCCCCAGTGCTGACGATGGCGTCCACCATCCGGTTGCGGATCATGTCGATGAAGATCTGCTTGAGGCCGGCACTGATCAGCGAGCCCGCTAGGCAGAGAATGACGCCGCACTCCGTGTCCCGCAGCATCCGGTCGTAAATGTCCGCGGCCCGAGCCAGATCCCGAGCGCTGAACGCCATCTGCTGCATCGCCTCCACCAGCGGCACCACATTGTGGTTCTTGATGTCGATGTGCTCGACGGTGTCTTGCAGGAGCTCGCGTTTGCTGGGGTTGTAGGTCATGGCAGGAGGTGAGTGGTGAGTGGTGAAAAACAGCCGCTTTCATGTATTCGCTGAAACCTGGAGAGAATTTTACACCGCGGGGAATTTTGGAATAGTGCCTGCGCCAAGATTCGCGACGTGCCGTTCGGCTGAGCTACAATGCCGGAGACAAGAATCGGTGGTTACCTGGAGGCCGCAAATGCCTGAACCGCTTTTCACGCTGCTGCAAACCCGCCACCAACGGATTGAGCCAGCCGTCTTGCAAGAGGCCCTCATCACAGGCGCGGAGCTGCCAAAAGCGGATGCCGTGCGCGCCGCCCACCGCTGTCGCGGCATCCTGGCGGAGCGGCTGACGCACAAGCAGGGGGAAGGGGCGAGGGGAAGCCTGGCCCGGCAGCAGATCGAGACGATTCTTGTGCCGGCCGAGCAGATGATGAAGCTGACGCCCCCCGTTTCGGTCCACTGGCTGCAAGTGGCGGATGCGGGCTTGATTGTGCCTGCGGACTATTACGGCAAGACAGAAACGGTCCCGTGGAGTAGCGTGTTCGTTGTCAGCAGCGGCCTGGTCGCGACGCGAATCGAAGTCCGCAAGCCGCAGGAAGTCACTGAAAGGCACGGCCGGACCACCCACATCGTCACCGAATATCGGGCCGAATGGCGTTCCGAGCAGCACCACACCACCGAGGTCCTCGGTCTCTCGGCGGCCGGCAAACTGCTCCACTTCCGCCTGCATGCCCATCGGCTGCACAAGCAGCAAGTGCCGCAAGGTGGACTCGCGGCGACCGTTTTTGAAAAGTACCTGCTACTACTGGACGACCTTGTCGAGCGTTGCCAGTGGGCAGAGATTAGCCCAGAAACTCGGCTGATTCTGACCGAGAGAAAGGAGCATCCACCGGAGGTCGCTGGGCGGCGGCCGTATGACTTTGATGAAGCGGGCTTCGACCTCTATAACCGCTGGCTGTTGCAGCTTGTCACTTTGCGGGAGAAGGGTCTGATTGCGGCCAATTGAGGCATCACTCCTTGGCCCCAACTTCGCGCAGGATTTTTGCCAGATCCTCGCGCCCCAACTCATTCGCCCGTTTGAGCAGCGTTCGACCGTTGGAATCCTGACTGTTGGGGTCTACGCCGCGATGCAGCAGCGTCATCAGCTTCGCGGCTTGATCCTCTTGAACAGCCTGGAATGCGTCACTTTGCCGGCGGCGAATGGTGTCGGGGGAACGAAGATAAAGTTGCATCGCCCCAAAGACGGCGGCATTGACGATGATGAATACAATCAGCCCTCCGAAAAACCGACTCACCATCGAGCTGCGAGCTTTCTTGGCGACATCCTCCGCGCTGCCGCGGATCAGCCGGTTGGGAGTGCTGCTCCCCCGCTTGGGAAGCAGTCCGCGTTGCAACTCGTTGTAGGTGCCGATGGCGCAGACCGTGTCTCCCACATGCACCCGCTTCTCCTTCATCGTGGGAATGATCGCGAACGGCTGGGAGAAGTCTTCGTCGAAGTCATCGTCGTCGTCGTCCTCATCGTTGTCATCTTCATCTTCAGCGGACATCTCTTCGTCCTCGTCTTCCTCGTCCGCATCCGGTCCGTGCTTGAGCAGGCGGGCTTCATCTCGCGCCGCGAGGCCTTCCAGCAGGTCGAGCGGGAAGAGCGACTCGGCCGTCACATTCCCCAGCCGCATGTTCTTTTGCACAAAACCGTCTTCATCCGACCAGACTTCGTCGAAGACGGAGAAAATCGTGACCATCTTGAACCCAGTCCGGTTCTCGAATTCAGTCTTCTTCAAGAATTGAAAAGCGTTGCTGGCGGCGATGAAGTCGAGGCAATACGTCTCAAAATATCCTTCCAGCACGGGAAAACCGAGCAGCTTGACGTTCCCTTGTGGCGTGCGAATGACGCACGGGGTCATCAGATAGCCGGCGAAATCGGAGCCAGAGCTCGTCTGTCCCTTCGAGGTGTCGGCAGCTCGGCCCAGGTCGTACTCGCAGAGGACGCATTCTTCGCCGCTGAAAGGGGCGGTGAGCGACTTCTCAATGGGATGGATGGTGCCGCTGACCGCCACGATGCGGCGGTCCACCAGCGGGAGGCCGTGCTGCGAGCCCGACGCCAACCGCCAATCCCGCAGAGCGATTCGGGCACCCATGATCGAGCCAATGCAGCCCGCCACTATCAGCCCGACGATAAGACCGGCGATGATGCTACCCGGCGGTTCAAACGCATGGTCCAGCCAGTACCAATAGCCGGCGGCCAGAGCAATCCAAAGTATGAAAGCGATTGTGCAGCCGCGAACCATGTTGGCAATACTATAATGGCAGTCGCTAACCGGCAACCACATCACCTTTCAGAGGCCCCTGCCATGTTCCTCTCCCGCCGCACCTTCCTCGGCACTTCCGCCGCCACAGCCGCCGGCCTCGCCGCCGCATCGTCAGCGAGTCAATTGCATGCCCAAGGCAAGGCCGGGGAAGAAAGGGTCGATGTCTCGCAGCTCGGCAAGACGCCGCATACCAAATTTGCCGTCAACCTGGAAATGTGGTGGCGCAGGGTGCCGAAGTTCGAAGACCGCATTCGCAAGGCAGCGGAATTTGGCTTTCCGGCCTTCGAAATGTGGCCGTATCAAGGAAAGGACATCGACGCCATCGCCAAACTGAACAAGGAACTGGGCATCGAGTGCAGCCAGTTCACGGCTTGGGGTTTTGAACCGGGAATGAACAATCCCGCCAATGAAGACAAAGTGGTCCAGCAGATTGAAGAGGCCTGCCAGGTCGCCCACAAACTCAACGTCCGCAAGATGTGCGTCGTCGCCGGCAATCTGCAAAAGGGGATGACGATGGAGCAGATGCACGCCCAGGTCATTAAGACGCTGAAGCGAGCAGCCCCCATCGTGGAACGTGAAAAAGTGATGCTCATCCTCGAACCGATGAATGGGCGAGTCGATCATCCGGGCCACTGCCTCTACGGCAGCGTGGATGCTGTGAAAATCTGCCGCACGGTCGATTCTCCAATGGTGAAGATCAATTGGGACCTCTACCACATGCAAATCTCCGAGGGAGATCTTTGCGGCCGACTGAAGGATGGCTTCGATCAATGCGGCTACTTGCAACTGGCGGATCATCCCGGCCGGAACGAGCCTGGCACCGGCGAAATCCACTACAACCGGGTCCTCCGCCAAGCACTGGAACTTGGCTACAAGGACTACGTTGGACTGGAGCTCACTCCCAAAACCACCGAGCTGGCCGCGGCCATCGCCGTTGCCAAAGCGGATGTTTGGTAACAAGGATCTCCGCTGGAGTCGAAGGCATTGGGATTGGCTGCTCAAAGCTTCTTGGTATCAGCCGCCCGAGCCAGCAGACACAGAACCCCAACGGCCAGCAGCGCGGCACCCAGGACCAATTTCCACCAGACCACGGATTCGCCGCGAAAAAATGCTTCCACCAAGTGGAGTATGCCCATGAGCGCAAAACAGCCGCCCGCAATGCGGATGAGTGTCAATCGGCGAAAGGCAATGCCGAATATCTGGACATCGCCAACGCTTTGATCTGTATCTGGCACCGGAGCCTCCGAAGTGCGTTCCACTTGCTAGTGTCGACTATACCACCCCGCCAACTGCTGGGGTGAAACTCCCAGAGAGAACGCCGTGAGGATGGCCCAATTGCGCACGGTTTGGCGAATCACACCTCGCTGTTCCCAGCGGCGAGCGCTAACGTGCACGGGACCGGGGAGGAGCAACGGCCAGGAAAGTCGGCGGAGGCGCTGCATGAGCAAAACGTCCTCCAGAAAAGGCTCCTCCGGAAAGCCGCCGACCTGGTCGAATAAGTCGCGCATGACGAAAATTGTCTGGTCACCATAAGGAAGGCCTAGCCAACGGACCCGCTCGGCGTTGCCCCGTTCGAGAAGTCGGTAGATAAAAGGGGTGGCTTCGATTTGCTGCTGGAAAGCGCCGCAAAGGGCGCGCTTCGTTCGATTTACCGCCCCGCGGATCTGGGCAATTGCTTCCTTCCCTAGCCAGTTGTCCGCATGGAGGAACAGCAGCACATCTCCACTCGCTACTCGCGCCCCGGCACTTTGCTGCACGGCTCTGCCGCGAAGTGTGGAAACGACCTGGGCGCCACTCAACTCCGCCAGATCGCAAGTCTCGTCCGTGCTGCCGCCGTCCGCAACGATGACCTCATCCGCGCCCCCTTCCCGCGCGGAGGTCACGGCCCGCACAACATGGGCCGCTTCGTTGAGAGTCGGGATGATGACGGAGATCTTCATCGAAACCGATAGTAGTCGGAGTGGCACCGTCAATCGAGTCCATCGGGTGCCGCGGACAGTATGGATTCGTGGACGCATATGCTCTTGATAACCGCTTGCCGCCGTTGCCATCGGTAGGGGCTGTGATAAACTTTAAGACTGTCATTGAAGTATCCTCTGCCATTGGTTCCGGCCCTGAAATGAATTCCGCCCCTCCCCCTCCTGGCACTCTGCACCCGGCTTTGGTGTCGTTGGTTCCGGAGGTGGATGCGCTCCGCGAAGTGGGGAGAATGCTCTGGCAACGGGGCTGGAGCGTCGGCACCAGCAGCAATTACAGCGTTGTTGTCAATCGCGACCCTTTGACCCTTCTCGTCACCGCCAGCGGCAAGGACAAAGGGCGGCTGGAGCGGAATGACTTTGTGCTGGTGGACGAGTTCGGCAAGCCGACGACCGGCGGCCAGCCCAAGTCATCGGCCGAAACGCTGCTGCACGTCGTCGCCGCTTCCCAGCCGGAGGTTGGAGCGGTGCTGCATACGCATTCGATCTGGACGACTATTCTCTCGGACCATTTCGCAGCTCAGGGTGGCTTCGAAATCGCCGGCTACGAAATGCTCAAGGGGCTGGACGGCATCAGCACGCACGACACGGCGTGGTGGGTTGAAATCTTCGAAAACACGCAGCACATCCCTACGCTCGCCGAACAAGTTCGCCAGCGGCTCGACGACGTCTCCCGTCCGCTCCGCTACGGATACCTGATTCGCAAGCACGGACTCTATACCTGGGGCCGCGACTTGAACGAAGCCCGCCGCCACATCGAAATTATTGAGTTCCTGCTTGAATGTACCGCTCGCCGCATGATCCTCGCGGGCGAACTACGGCCGGCGGGAGTCCTGTAAGTGGGGTAGGCTTCCAGCCTGCCCAGAAGACCACGCCTCCAACGAACACATCACTCGGAGCAAAAAATCATGGCCCGCATCCGCATCCAGGACGAAAGCCGCGAAATCACCGAAACTGCCGCAATTCGCGCATTTCTCGAACCGTTTGGCATTTGGTACGAGAAGTGGCCCGTCGAAGGGCGGATCACGCCCGATTCCACCAGCGAGGAAATCCTCGCCGCCTACACTCCCGAAGTGGACCGGCTGAAAGCTCGCGGCGGGTTTGTGACAGCGGACGTGATCAACGTCAGCCCCAGCACGCCGAACCTGGATGCCATGCTGGCCAAATTCGCCAAGGAGCATACCCATAGCGAGGATGAAGTCCGCTTCACCGTCAAAGGAAGCGGCGTGTTCCACATCCATCCCGACAACGGCCCCGTCTTCGCCGTGCAGGTCGAATCCGGCGACCTCATCAATGTGCCCAAGGGAACCAAGCACTGGTTCGACCTCTGCAGCGACCGCAACATCCGCTGCATCCGCCTCTTCCAAGACATGACCGGCTGGGCACCGCACTATGTGGACGAGCCCATCAACGAGCGGTACACGGCCCTCTGCCTCGGCCCAGCCTATCTCCCCGCCGCCGTTGGGTTCGAATCCGTGGTGAAGGTGTAGCGTGCTGACTTTTTCCGGCCGTGGAATCCTCCTCGACATCGAAGGGACCACTTCGAGCATCCGTTTCGTCTACGACGTGATGTTCCCGTTTGTGCGGCGGGAGCTGGATGCCTATCTCCGCGGCCATTGGGGGGAGTCGGGCCTCGCTGCCGCCTGCGACCAAATTGCCCGCGACGCTGGAAATGCATCGCTTGCTTCCTCGCCCGAGGAAGTGAACGCCGAAGTCATTCGGCTCATGGATGGCGACGTGAAGGCGACCGGCCTCAAGCAGTTGCAAGGGCTCATCTGGGACGCCGGTTTCAAAAGCGGCGAGATGAAGGCCCATGTCTATGATGATGTTCCCCCGTCGCTCGCTGCCTGGAATCAAGCGGGCATGGATGTCCGCATTTACTCCTCCGGCAGCATTCAGGCTCAGAAGCTGTTTTTCGGCCACACCATCGCCAGCAACCTTTTGCCGCAATTCCACGGCCACTACGACACGACGACGGGCCCCAAGAAAGAAGCCGCCAGCTACGCCGCCATTGCTGCCGAGTTCGCCTTGCCGCCGCGAGAAATCCTGTTTCTCAGCGACGTCCCCGCCGAGCTCGATGCCGCGAAACAGGCCAGCCTGCAGACCGGCCTCGTCCTGCGTCCCGGCAATGCCGCGGTGCAGCCCGATCATGGTCACTCCGAGCTTCGCAGCTTTGCCGAGGTTAGAATAGGCGGGTAACGTAGGGGCAGATCTAGGAAACAGCTCGCATGGACCGGCGAAACATTGTCGTCATCATCGCGCTCTGCATTCTTGGCACCTCCTGCGGCCCGGCGGCCGAGCCGAAGGAACGGATGTATGCCGAGGTGGAGTCCAAGCTCCGCGGAGTGGCCATTCCACTGGCCAAACCTAAAGCGGGCGACTGGTTGGCCAAGCACAAGGAAGACGGCCAGTCCTTCGCCGACTATTTGCGGGCCCAGCCGGTGCGCAAGAGTCGCAAGCAAGCAACCATCTACATTTGCCTGCTCGGCGACTTTACGCCGGAGCAGAAGAAAGTGCTCGAGACGACGCAAAAGTACCTGGAAATCTTTTACCAGGTTCCGGTGAAGGTCCATAAGAAAATGGAACTGGTGGACGTTCCCGCGCGGGCCCAAAGAGTGCATCCGACTTGGGGGGGCGACCAACTCCTCAGCACGTATGTTCTCGACGAGGTGCTGAAGCCGGATCGGCCGGACGACGCACTAGCCTACTTGGCATTCACCTCCAGCGACCTTTATCCCGATCCCACCTGGAACTTCGTCTTCGGCCAGGCGAGCCTCCGCGAGCGGACCGGCGTCTGGTCCATCCACCGCAACGGGGATCCAGCCAAAGGGGAGAAGGCGTATCAACTCTGCCTGCGGCGGACGCTGCATACCGCCAGCCATGAGACGGGGCACATTTTGACTATCCAGCACTGCACGGCCTTCGACTGCAACATGAACGGCGTCAACAGCCAGGACGAAGGAGACCGCAAGCCGCTGACCATGTGCCCCGTTTGCCTGCGCAAGGTCTGCTGGAACCTGCAAGTCGAGCCGGCGAAATATCTTGGCGAGCTAGAGTCTTTCTGCCGCGAGAATAAACTCACCGCGGAGGCCGATTGGTATCGTGATGCCGCTGCCGTCCTGAAGAATTGAGCGGCTTCGCTAAAGGACAGCCCACAATGGCCAATGTCACACGCCCACGCAAAACCGTGGGCGCGCCACCCGGATTTCGCACAGCTAGAGCGTCCAGTCCTCTTCATCCGCCAGCACGGAATCGACGGCCTGGAAGTAATCATCGTCGGTCAAACCTCCCAACAGGTCTTCCTCGCCTGAGCCGATGGCAATGGAAACCACAGCCGCTGCTGCCGATTGCGCGCCCAGGTTGTCGCTGATCTTGTAACTGAAGGTGTCGGTGGTGCTCGCGGAGTTGTCGTGCTGGTAGGTGACGGTGCCGTTGGAGTTGACGGCCACATTGCCGTGGGAAGGCTGCTGGGTGATGACGATAGAAGCCAGGCTGAGCGTGCCGCCGGCATCGGTGTCGTTGCTGGAGACATTGATGGTCTGAGTTCCTCCTGCCGCCAGGGTCGCGCTATCCGCAATTGCCACGGGCCGCTGATTGACCGCGACGGTGACCTGGGCTGGGCTGGAGACGCCCCCATCATTGTCGGCAATCGTGTACTGGAAGCTGTCCGATGCTCCCGCCGAGCCATTATGCACATAGGTGACGCTGCCGTCGGAATTGGCGGTGGCGGTCCCCTTGGTTGGAGCCTGGGAAATGGTCAGCGAGCTGAGGTTGAGCGTGCCATCCTCGTCGCCGTCGTTACCGATGACAGTCACATTCGCTGTTGCTCCCGCTGTGATGGAGAGCGCGTCCGCCGCTGCCACGGGGAGGATATTTGGCACGATGGCAAAGTGGAAGTTCGCCGGGTCGCCGACGAGCTTGACCAGCAACGTTCCGTCAGGCTGTTGCCCCAGGCTGAATACTCTGGTGCGATCCGTGACCGAAACGGTGGCCCGCAAGGTCTCGTTCTGCTCGTTCTTGACCTCGACTCCCAGCAGCCGATTGTCTCCCGAGAGTGCATAACGGAAGTCATGGAATTTTTCCCAGAGGCTGCCGACGATGGTTTGCCAGGCGGGGGCAGCAGGTGATCCAAATGTTGTCGGCAAGTTGTTGGCCGGCGTGGCAAACGCCACGGCCGCCAGAACGTTGTGTCCGATGTTTGTGGCGAAGTACTCTTCGATCCGGGTCATCGCGCGTGACTTTCCGGCTTCCGAGAAGTTGTTTTCCAGGCCGGTAGTGTCCTGGCCGAGCGTGAAGCTGATTTCGTCATTCGCGCTGAGTGTGCCTCCTTGCGTACCGGCAAAATCTGCTCCATCGGTCAGAAAGGCCGGTTGCACCTGCTTGAGCTTGTAGTTGCCGGGAGCCAGGTCTTCGAATTGATAGGAGCCGTCGGAATCGGTGCGAGTGGTTCGGGTAACTGCCTGTCCGCCGTTGGCGGTTCCGGTGAGATTGATTTCGACGTTGGCGACGCCGCTTTCCAGGCCATCCATCTCTCCGTTGCCGTTCACGTCGATAAAGACCGATCCCGCGAGCTCGCTGGGAATGAAGTCCTGAACGGTTAGCGTGGCGGTGGCCGTGGAGGTCAAGCCCCCCGCGTCCTGCATCGTGTAGGTAAAGGAATCCGGGCCGGTGTAATCCGCGGTCGGAGTGTAGGTGACCCGCGTGCCGTTGTTTGTAATGGCCACAGTGCCATGAGCCGGCTGGGTGACGCTGATGAGGGTGAACACTTCCGTTGGATCGGGAGCGGACAAATCGTTGGCCAGCACATCGAAGATGTTGGCCGTGTTCTTAAAGCCGAGCAGGGTATCCGCCGTGGCAGTGGGAGCGTCATTCAGGTTGGTCACTGTAACCGTGGCGGTTCCCGTGGCCGTTCCACCATTGCCGTCGCTCAGGTTGTAAGTGAAGGTCTCGGTCCCCTGAAAGTTGGCGGCCGGAGTATAGATCACGCTCAACTGATTGGCGGCCAGGGTCACAAAACCACCCTTGTTCGGCGTGCCGACGGAAGTGATGGTCAGCGTTTCGCCGGTATCGATTCCCGTATTGTCGTTGGCCAGGACATTGACCGTGGTCGCGCCGCTGTCTTCCGCAACCGTCAGCGTATCCGGGTTGGCAACCGGGTTGTGATTGGTGTGCGTCACGGTGACCGTGGCGGTCGCTTGGGCCGAGCCTCCATTGCCGTCGCTCAGCGTGTAGTTAAAGGTCTCGGTTCCCTCAAAATTCGCGGCTGGGGTGTACCTGACAAAGGATCCCCCCGAGCCGACCTGCAAAAAGCCACCGTGATTTCCTTGCGTGACGGCGCTGACTGTCAGAGATTCGCCGCTGTCGGGAGAAGCCGAGTCGTTGGCCAGCACATCGAGGACGTTATTCGACGATTCGCCGGCGATGGTGAAGGTGTCCGCAGCAGCGGTGGGAGGATCATTGACCGGCGCGACCTGCACAGTGACCGTGGCCGTGGAGGTTTCGTTGTTCTGGTTTCTGACGGTATAGGTAAAGGTCTCGGAGCCAAAGAAATTGGGGGCCGGCGTGTAGCGGAGCGACTTCGCGTCTCCCGAGATGCTCACCGTACCGGAATGGTCCGTAGTCCCGACCGCGGAAACCGTCAGGACGTTGCCCGAGCCGGGGACAATCGTGTCGTTGGCCAGGACAGCGAGTGAATTGTTCGAAGTGTCTTCGTTGAAGTTGAATGTGTCGTTCACGGCGGTGAACGTGGTATCGACGCTTATTGAGAGCGACCCATATTTCACAGCGCTCGAGGGGACTGCGGGATCCTGCCCAAACAGCAAAACGTCATGAGAGGGAAGGATATCGGCCGGCTCCGTCGTGAAGCTGATCTGGCCCCCCGACAGAATCCTCATCGGAATCTCAAACATCAATTTGAAGCCGGTGTTAATCGGCGCCGTGCTGTTCGAAACTGCGCCGAGCTCGTCCACCAGGCCGGGGATGGTAGTACTTCCCGACGTGCCGACAGTGTAGCCGCCGTTGAACTGAATCTCACCCGTAATCTCAATTTTGGCGGGATCAAAATTCAGGTCGGCAAACAGGGCGTACACCCCCTTAGCGTCGTCAATCGCCCGCAAATCGCGCGTGGTGCCCCGCAGCAGGAAGGTATCACCGACGTGCAATGTGCTGATGGGAACCTGGCTGAAGTTCGTTGTCGTGAGCACCAATTCCGCTACTTTGGCAACCGGCTGAGCGACGGTGACATTGACGTTCTGGGTGACGGCGTTTCCCGCGGCGTCGCTGGCGACAATTCCAAAGGTCTGCGCACCCGTCTGATTGTCGGCCGGGGTCCAGCTCACCACGCCGGTGGAAGTGTTGATGGCAGCGCCGGTAAGCCCTGGCGAGAGCGAATAGAGCAGCCCTGTGTTGGGGGCCGCGTTCTGGGCATCATAGGTATAGAGTGTCCCCACCGAGCCCGTCGTGGGAGCCGTCGAGCTGAATGCGCCTGGAGGAGTCGCGTCGTAGGTGACCGTGAGAGCGGAGGACTTTGCACTTTCCTCGCCGCTGACGGCTTGCGTCATCGTGAAGCTGTGAGGGCCTTCGCCGAGCGTGGCAATGTTGTTGAACGTGACCGTCGCGGTCGTGGCACTGGCGGTGGTTTGGGCCAGGACATTGGTACCTTCGTAGAGCCGAACTGTTGCGCCGCTCGTGACACCGCTGACCTGAAACTGCAATGACGAGGCATTGGTAATGTTGTCGCTGGTGCTGGTGCCCGTGTCCGATGCCGCCAGCAGATCGAGCCCCGTCGGCGCGAGCGGCAGCATATGAACGGTGACTTTCTGAACGTCGGTGATCGACTGGCCGCCGTCGGGCGTTCCCTGCTGGGAGAGGGCCTTGGCGGAAACCTGCACCTGGAAATTGCCGACAAATCCGACCGGCGGCGTGACGGTGACAATGTTGGTGGTATGGTCAATGGAAACGGAATAGTTGACGCTCCCAATCTTGGTGGCGTCAAAGAAAATTGCGTCCCCTTCGACATCCGTCCCCGTCAAAGGGAAAGTGACGGTGCTGGCCCCGACCGTGGCTTGCACTGTGGGGATTTCGCTCAGGAAGGGGTTGCCGTTTGAGGTATCCGCTGCCACGTTGACCTGGAATGTCCGTGTGAACGTTCCACCCTGGCCATCGTCGGCGGTGACCGTGATTGTGGACGAGCCCGATCCGGCCAGCGCCTTGAGCATGAACGCGGAGTTTTCGGAATCGCTGTTCAGAATGCTGGCCGACGTGATTACGACCGGCGTGGTCGGCGTGCCGGAGCCGTTCGCCGCAACATTGCTGATCGCCTGCCGCACCGTTTCCCCTTCGGTCAGCTTGCCGAAAATGGAGTGGTTGAAGTCCAGGTGGCGGGGAAAGTTGCTGCTTGGCGGGCTGACCGTATCGGTGACGAAGAACTGGGTGTCGTTGGTGTCGTCCAGTCCCTTGGCCATGGCGAGCAGGCCGGGCGAAGTGAACTGCAAATCGGCGTTGTACTGGTCGTCGAAGTCGGCGACGCTGGCATTTGGCCCGCCGGCACCGTCGGCAGCTCCACCTTGAATGACGAAGTCATTCAGGATGCGGTGAAAAGTGAGGCCGTCGTAGAAGCCGGCAGTGGCCAGATTGGCAATGGCGTTGGTCGCCCGGGGAGCCAGGTTGTCGAAGAGCTGAAACTTCATCGTGCCAAAGGACGCGACATCGACCTTGAGCGTTCTGTTACCGGTGGGAACGGTCACCGCCACCACACTGGGATTGCTGCTCGTCACCGAGTAAGTAATCGGATTGCTCTCCGCATCCGAGCCATCGACCCCTAACCACAAAGGGGCGCCTTGCAGCACCGTCTGGTCGGCGATGGTGAGAAACGTTGGATTGGTGTTCTCCCCTTCTCCTTCCGGGTTTACCGAGAAATGCGACGCAAGATCCCCCGCCAGCAGCGATCGGTTTTCGAGTGGCTCGAAAAAGAAGCCGCGGCGCGCGGTGCGCTGGGCAGCATCCTGTCGCCGTTTCCAGAATTTGCGAAGCTGAAGAAGCGCCTTCGTAGCCAGCGAGCGGCGAGTAGTTTTCATAAGTGCCAATCTGTTCCTGTTCTCTGTTCCGGGATCAGTGGGCCGCGAGCTTCGCAGCCTCCCCAAATGCCTCTTTCCTTGGACGCTGTCACCCCCCCATTCGTTCCGGGAATAGGGGTTGTTCGGCAGGGGCAATTGACAGCGGCAAGGAGTGGCAGTTGTACTACGTGGGAGGCAGTTGAAAGCAAAGGGCGGTCCAACACTGGCGATGGCGCTACAGCGGAAGTCACATTGGGGCGTATTTGGATGCACTGGCAGTCATTTGAAATCTAGTAGAATTGCCGTAACTCATTTCTGGATAAGCACATGGGAAGCGTAGGATTGGCATTTCGAGTGTTCTTTAAGACATTGTTCAGTGCGGATGTTTCCCATCGAGTTCGCTCCGTCCTGGAAGATGAGCCGTTGCCAAAAATCACCGCGGGTGAAGAATCGAAACAGGCAGCATCCGATCCGAAAATGCAAAAACCAGTTCCCCAGACCCCCCCAAAGAGGAGTGACGCCATTACTTTGCTCGCCGCGCTCCAGCGGGAAGCGCGCCTAGTGGATCTCGTCCAGCAACCGCTAGCGCAGTTTACAGACGAGCAAATCGGGGCCGCTGCACGTGGTGTTTTAGGAGACAGCGCGGCGGTGCTGGCCAGGTTTTTTGCGCTCAAACCGGTGGTCAGCGAAAACGAAGGGGACCAGGTTCAAGTTCCGGCCGGTTACGACCCTGGCCGCTACAAACTCTCTGGAAATGTCTCCGTCGATCCACCCTATCGTGGCAAACTCGCCCACGCCGGCTGGGAAGTCACCTCGGTGAGCCTTCCCACCTGGACCGGCAACAAGTCCTCCGCCAACATCATCGCCCCCGCGGAAGTAGAAATCTAACCTCTACTTTCATTCTTCATTCGCCATTCGAATTTCGCCATTCCCCATGCCCTCCTTCGTCCTCGGTATCGACCTCGGCACCACGAACAGCGTCCTGGCGTATGCTCCGCTCGCTGGCGACCAGCCG
The DNA here is from genome assembly GCA_005778405.1 of Planctomycetaceae bacterium. Lineage (GTDB taxonomy): Bacteria > Planctomycetota > Planctomycetia > Pirellulales > Pirellulaceae > SXOA01. The sequence continues at coordinate 17,168 of SXOA01000198.1, read as the reverse complement.
GAGATCCAGATTCTGTCGGTCCCGCAATTGGTGGCACCTGGGGTGGTGGAGGAGCGCTCGAGTCTCCCTTCGTTCATCTACTTGCCGCCGGAGCACGAGGGAAAAGGCGGGGCGTATGACTTGCCGTGGCGGAAAGCGAACACAATTGCCGTTGGTGAGATTGCTCGGCGGATGAGCGCGGAGGCACCGCAACGGAGCGTGAGCGCCGCCAAGAGTTGGCTATGCCACAGCCGCGTCGACCGCCACCAGCCGATACTCCCCTGGGGAGCACCGGCCGATGTCCCCAAGGTTTCGCCGGTTACTGCTTCGCGGCGATATCTCGAACATCTGATTGCCGCCTGGGAACATGCTCATCCCGAAGCACCCGTCGCCGAGCAGCAGGTCATTCTGACGGTTCCCGCTTCCTTCGATGCCGCTGCTCGAGAACTGACGCGTGAAGCGGCGCTAGCCGCCGGGCTGCCCGCGGATTTGGTCCTCCTTGAAGAGCCGCAGGCGGCTGTTTATTCGTGGTTGACGGTGATGGGAGAGAAATGGCGGAAGGCGCTGAAAGTGGGAGACACGCTGTTGGTCTGCGATGTTGGCGGCGGAACGACCGACCTGACACTGGTGGGGGTGGCCGAAGAGAATGGCGAGCTCATGCTGCGTCGGATCGCAGTTGGCGACCACTTGCTCGTCGGTGGCGACAACATGGACCTCGCGCTGGCCCATTTCATGGCGGGCAAGTTCGGCGAGAAAGGAGTCAAACTGGACCCCTGGCAGTCGGTTTCGCTCTGGCACTCCTGCCGCACGGCCAAGGAAACGCTACTCGCCCCTGAAAGACCGAAGAAACATCCCCTCAGCGTGTTGGGGCGAGGCAGCAAGCTGATTGGCGGAACAGTGACGATCGAAGTGGAACGAAAGCATGCTTCGGAGTTGCTGCTCGAAGGCTTTTTTCCGACCGCGGCCGTCACGGATCGCCCTGCTCGCCGTCGACAGTCAGGCTTTCAGGAAATCGGGCTGCCGTTTGAATCCGACACGGGAATCACGCGGCATCTGGCGGCGTTTCTTTCCGCCCACGGCGATGGCCGCGCGGTCCAGCCGACGGATGTTCTGTTTAACGGCGGCGTCTTCAAAGCGGAGCCATTTCGGCTGCGGCTGATGGAGGTGATTTCGTCCTGGTCACCGGAAGTTCCGCCGAGAATCCTGCAAGGGGAGCATGACCTGGATCACGCCGTCGCGCGGGGAGCGGCTTACTACGGCTGGGCAAAGGAGCATGGCGGCGTGCGGATTCGCGGCGGCGCGCCGCGGTCCTACTACGTCGGCATCGAAACCTCCGGCCTCGCCATTCCGGGCGCTTCGCGGCCGCTTCGGGCGCTCTGCGTGGTTGGGCATGGAATGGAGGAAGGGACCAGCATTGATGTTCCGTCGGGCGAGTTCGGCCTTGTGGTGGGAGAGCCGGCCCAGTTTCGCTTTTTCAACTCGGCCACGCGCAAGCAGGATCAACCCGGCGACATGCTGGGGTCGTGGACCGAAGAGGAGCTGGCGGAAACCGATTCACTAGAGGCCACGCTCTCCGCGGACGAGACACTTGATACGGATTCAGTGCCGGTCCGCTTTCAGTCCCGCATCACAGAACTCGGAATTTTCGAGCTGTGGTGCTGCGGCACGAAGAGCAACCAGAAGTGGAAGCTGGAGTTCAGCGTGCGGAAGGAAGAGTAGCGCGCCGTGGCCACTGACCTGCTCCTCGACGAACTCCCCAGCCGCTACGTCGTCGGCATTGACCTGGGCACGACGAATAGCGCGGTCTGTTACGTCGATACGGCGGAGAAACCTTGGCGCGTTCAGGTACTTGCGATTCCGCAGCTCGTCGCGCCGGGCCAGGTCGAAAGCCGCGATACGCTGCCGTCTTTTCATTACCAGCCGGTGGCGGAAGAAGTGGCGGCGGGGGCGACGAGACTGGGCAGGCTGGAAGCCTACCCAACTTATGCCGTCGGCTTTTATGCGCGGGATTTTGGCGGGCAGGTTACGGGACGGATGATTGCGTCGGCCAAGTCCTGGCTGTGCCATAGTGGAGTCAATCGCACCAGCGAAATCCTTCCCTGGCACGCGGCAGCGGAGGTGGAAAAACTCTCGCCGGTGGAGACCAGTTCACGGTACTTGCGGCATATCCGCGAAGTCTGGGATGTTCAATATCCCCAGGAGCCGCTCGAAAGACAGGACATCGTTCTCACGCTGCCCGCGTCGTTCGACGAAGTCGCGAGGGAGCTCACCGTGGAAGCCGCGGCGAAAGCCGGGCTGCCGCGAGTAGTGCTCATCGAAGAACCGCAAGCGGCGTTTTATGCCTGGATTTACAAACATGCGGACAACTGGGACCAACTTGTGTCCCCCGGTCAAAGAATCCTGGTCTGCGACATCGGCGGCGGCACTACGGACTTTACGCTCATTCGAGTCCGCCGCGGCGAGGGAGAAAAGGTCCAGTTTCATCGTGTGGCGGTCGGCGACCATCTGATTCTAGGTGGCGACAACTTTGATCTCGCGCTTGCCCAGCATGTCGAGCTGCGGCTGACGAGCGGCGGCAAACTCGAACCTCGCCAGTGGGATCTTCTCGTCCGCGCCAGCCGGCAGACGAAAGAAGAGTTGCTGGGGGACGGCGGGCGCGAGCAGGTCACCATCACGCTTCCCGGCTCGGGCTCGAAGCTGATTGGGGGGAGTTTGCATCTGCCGCTCACTCGCGACGAAGTCCGCAGCGTGCTGGTCGATGGCTTCATGCCGCGCGTGGCCTGGGAAGACAAACCCCTCAAGCGCCAGAGCGGGTTTCAGGAGTTCGGGCTGCCGTATGCCAGCGATCCAGCAGTTACCAAGTATTTGGCAGCCTTTCTCTCGGCCCACCGGCAAGTGGCGATGGAGGAAGTGGAATCGGAGTCTGGTCACGATCCCGCCCGGCCTGATGTGCTGCTGTTCAACGGCGGAGTCTTCGAATCGAATCTGCTGAAGGCGCGGCTCATCGATTGCCTGAAGGAGTGGTTCGGCGCGGCCGATGCATCCTGGCAACCTAACGTCCTCGCCAACGACCGACTCGATTTGGCGGTAGCTCGCGGAGCCGCTTACTACGGAATGGTCCGCCGGGGCGAAGGGGTGAAAATCACGGCAGGACTTGCTCGCACTTATTATTTGGGGCTCGATGCGAACGAATCCGCTGGAATTCCGCAAGCCATTTGCCTGGTGCCGGGAAGCGCCGAGTCGGGACAGGACATAACGCTCTCCGGCCGCCATTTCGATTTGCTCGTCTCCGAGCCGGCTGAGTTTCCGCTCTATGTTTCCAGCACGCGACTTGCCGATAGGCCCGGAGAGCTGTTGGCAATCGACCCCGAACAGATGACCGCCTTGCCGCCGATTCGAACCGCGCTCAAGACCCGCCGGCGGAGCGAGCGAGGGACGGTGACCGTCGAATTGCATGCCAAGCTGACGGAGATTGGGACGCTGGATCTGTGGTGCAGTGAAATCGACGGGGTCGGGAAGAGTTTTCGCGGTCAAGGGTCAGATGAAATCCTTGAATCCACGTCCGCGAAAACCCTTCCCGACCCCTTTGTGCCGCGCAGCTGGAGACTGCAGTTCGATGTGCGGAGTGCGACGCAGACTGACTTGGAAGCGCATCAGTCCGCGGCGGAAGGGGAGGGGTTTATCGACGAGTCGGTATGGCAGTCCTGTCAGCAAGTATTGCAAGGAACTTTTGCCGCCGCCGCTGACCAGTCGCCGGAGACACTGATCAAACGGTTGACCGATGCCATTGGGTTGGAGCGAGGAGACTGGCCGACATCGCTACTTAGGAGGATTTGGGAAACGCTTCTGGAACACGAGCCGGGCCGGCGCAAGAGTCCTCTCCACGAGGCTCGCTGGCTAAACCTGCTGGGCTACTCGCTGCGCCCCGGCTACGGCCTGGCTGTGGATGATTGGCGAGTCGCCGAGACATGGCGGAACGTGCAAGGAAAGTTGGCCCACGCCGCCCCCACCAGCCGCACCGAGTCGCTCATCCTTTGGCGGCGGATCGCCGGCGGCTGTTCCCCCGGACAGCAGAAGGCCATTGCCGAGCCACTGCTGGCCGCAGTGCGGACGCTGCATAAGAAGCAAAGGACCGGAAAAGGGAGTGAGCCGACCTTCAGTCCGCATGAAGGTATGGAAGTGCTCCGCCTGCTCGGTTCGTTGGAACTGCTCCCTGGCGAGACCAAAATCGAACTGGGCAATCTGCTCATCGACCTCTATCCCAAACGCAAGCTGGAGCAGCTTCGCCCCGCACTGGCGTGGGCGCTGGGCCGCATCGGCGCTCGCATACCGGTCTATGGTCCGCTCAACACAGTTGTGGCCCCGCGCGAAGCGGGAATTTGGGCGGAAGAGATTCTGGAAACGGGCGAAAGTGACCCGACGAGCCTGTTTGCACTGGTGCAGATCGCCCGACGAACTGGTGACCGCTACCGAGACCTGGCGGAATCGTTGCGAGGCAAAGTGCTGGCTTGGCTGGACCGGTCGAATGCCCCCACACATGCCATGGAGTTAGTACGCACCGGCGGGCAGCTCGATGAACAGGAGCAGACCCGCGTCCTGGGCGATTCGCTGCCGAAGGGGTTGAGGATACGTTGACTACACTCGTTTCGTTCCCACGACCACTTTTAACCCTCGATACGGCCGTGGAAACAGTCCTTCGTGCACCGCCGCTTCTAATCCATGCTCCGCCATTAACCGTTTGGTCTCGGGTAGCAGGAAGGTGAGATAGAACATGATGAACGGCGGGCGAACGAGCAGGTTGCGGACGTGCATCGCGCCATTGAAGGTGCGGGCCGCCCAGTAAGCGGGTGAGGTGAGCGGAGGCATGTCGGCCGTAACGAGGGCGAAACGTCCACCGGGGCGAAGGGCTTTAGCAATCTGGCGGACAAACTCCGATTCCTGGCCGCGAGGTACATGTCCGAGCGAACCGACGGTGACCGCGAGGTCGAATTCGTTTTCAAACGGCAACTGCATGATTTCGCCCCGCACAAACTCCACAGGGCAATCTTCAACGCATCCCGCCGCGAGGCTTTTGCAAGCCTGGTCGAGCATTCCCTGGCTGAAGTCAATTCCCACGACTCGGCGGCGGCAGAGGGTGCGGAGGATGCGCAGGGCGGCTCCGGTGCCGCAGGCAATATCGAGAGCGTCGTCGATCGACTTTGGCGTGCCGAGGACGCTGGCCATGCCGTCCAAGATCTCATCCGGTGTGCGGAACGGTGTGAAATCGAACTTCGGGGCCAGAAGATCGTAGCCCCGCTCGGTGGACGAAAGCGCTTGGCGAGCTAGTTCCCAGAAGGTTGGGCCTTGGGGATGGAACATACGGAAAGAAATCCGAAATTCGAAGCACGAAATTCGAATGAAGAATGGGAAGAAATTACTTTATCGCGGCTGGCGGGGAATATCGCCGGGGGGGAGGTCGCCGTGAGGGCGGGGTCTGGCGGGGTTGCGAGCGGGGACGAGGCTCTCACCCTCCGTATCGACGAGCGAGCCTGGATGCACGCCGAGGTCCTCCAGGTCGAGGATACGGACAACTTCCAGCGGGACTTCCGGCGGCACTTCACTCTTGGCCAGCACGACCTGCCGGCCCAGGCGCGGACGAACGAGTTTCCAGAGCGGCAGACGCTGGTCCCCTTCGACGAGCAGTGCCAGATTCCTGCGGCGCTGCGGAGCATCGCGAAAGAAACGGGATAAGCAAACGACCAAATGATGCACCCAGTCGGATTTGCCCGCATCCTCATCGACGAGTTGTGCCTGAACGTAGTCCGCCGCCATTCGGTCAAACATTACGACGTACAAGCGGCCATCCTCGCCACACAATTCGTGGCACATGGCCCGGCTGATGGCGAGACGGGCGGCGATAACGAGGTCTTCTGCCTCATGCGGCGAGCAGGCTCGCAGGGCAATCGCTTCCAGAATCCGCGGCAGATTCTTGATGGAAACTTCTTCCATGAGCAGCCGGCGAAGGACCACGTGCAATTCCGGCACGGGAACGCGAAGCGAGGCTTCGCTGACCGCTGCGGGGGCGATTTTCTCCAGCCGCGTCAGCAGTTGCCGCAGGTCGTCCACCGAAAACATCTCGGCGGCATGTTCCTTGAGAACGTGTTGCAAGTGGACGGCAATGGCCGCCCCCGGCTCGCAAACGAGATAGCCGTGCGTCTCCGCCTGCTCGCGCTGGCCGGGCGTGATCCAGAGGCCCGGCAATCCATATATCGGCTCCTTGGCGGCAGTGCCGGGAACGGTCTTGGTTACCTGTCCGCTGTCGATGGCGAGGAGCCTGTCGCATGGCAACTCCCATGCGGCGACGGGGGCGTCTTCGAGCAGGATGCGATAGGCATTGGAAGCCAGCCGGAGATTGTCCTGTATGCGGACGCGCGGGACGGCGATTCCCAATTCCGCGGCAACCTGGCTGCGCACCAGCGGAATCCGCCGCAGCAAGTCTCCCTGTTCGGCCGTTGCCAGCTTTACCAGCCCAAATCCAATCTCCAGCCGCAGGCGGTCCAGATGCAGGCTCTTTTCCAGGGCATCCTCGGGCGATTCCGCGGGCATCACTTCCGGATGCGGCTGGGCCAGGCGGGGCTCTGCCTTCTCATCGGCGATGGCGAATCCCTGGGCCGAATTCTTGCCAAAGGGGGCCGCATCGGGATGAATGTCGTCCTGACAACTAATGGCGACAATCTGATGGAACTGAATGACTGTTTCGGCGTTTCGCGGCCCGTAGTTATTTTCCGTATCCGCGTGCTGAATCTGGCTGTACCAACCCTGATCGTCGTGCTCGGTGGTCACAAGCGTGTTCACCAACCGCACGTGGTCGCCGTTGACCTCGGCAATCTCACCCCAGATTTTGATATAGCCAAATGTGGTGATTGTGACCTGCCGGCCCAGGTAGCGGAGCAGAATGTCCTGGTAGTCCATAGCTGGATCTTTCGACGGGCAGTGCTATTCAACGGATAGGATTCAGCAGCGATCGTATCACTTCACGGCGAGCTTCTCACGGACTCGCTCCAGCAATTTCTTAGTGGCCCTGATTCCATCGGGCTCGCTCAGCTTGCTCCCTTCGTACTCAATGCCGCAGTAGCCATGGTAGCCGGCGTCAAGCACGATTTTCATCATCTTGAAGTAGTCGGTTTTCGTCTCATTTCCTTCGGAGTCAAAATCGTGGCTCTTGGCGCTGACGGCTTTGGCGAAGGGCATCGTTTCGGCGACCCCTTGATAGCGGTCGTACTCGTGGAAATTGCCGAAGTCGGGGAGCGTGCCGCAGTTCTTCAGGCCGACAGACTTGATCGTCTCCGCGAGCCACTTGCCGTTGGATGACAAGCCGCCGTGGTTTTCCACAATCACATTCAGCCCTTGCTTGGCCGCAAATTCCGACAGCCGCCGCAAACCGTCGGCAGCCAGCTTTTTGGCCTCGTCGTAGTCTTTCGTGGATTGAGCGTTGACGCGGATCGAATGGCAGCCGAGAAACTTGGCCGCATCGACCCATTTGAAGTGATTCTCAATCGCGGTGGTTCGTTTGGCGTCGTCCTTGTCGCCCAGAGCTCCTTCGCCGTCGATCATGATCAGGAGCATCTTCACGCCCAAGTCATCGGCTCGCTTCTTGAGCTCGGCCAGATACTTTTCGTCCTTGGCCTTGTCCTTGAAGAACTGGTTGACGAATTCGATGGCGTCGATGCCATAATCCTCCTTCGCGGTCTTCGCGAAGTCGAGGTTGTCCAGCTTCTTGTCAAACAACGTCTTATGGAGCGACCACTGGGCCAGCGAAATCTTGAACAGAGGCGCGCTGCCCGGTTTGTCCTCCGCAGGCGATTTCGCCAAAGGAATCGCGGAAACAGCAACCGCGGCAGCGGCAGCTTGCAGAAAATCACGGCGGGTGGATGTTGTCATGGGTATCAGACTAGGGGAGTGGCGCACCTTCTGCGTAGGCGGCCGTACTTGCAATGGCCACCCTGCTTTCTCGCGAAATTAATATACTCCTGCTCTCTAGGGTAAAACAACAGCCCTAAGCTAGGTTTTCGCAAGTTGTGGCTGTCAATACCTTTCTGGAAACGGCACTAGAAACGGACCCCAACTCGCCGGGCTTCGGTTGATTGATTACCATGCAGCCGCCGATGAGCTTCTCCGCACCCTTCATTCCCGCGATGTCCGATAGCCCCAACACTCCGCAGCTAACCAAACCGGCTCGCCCAGGCGAAAAATCACCTGGCAATCGGCTGGAGGCGATCGCCAAGGGAGCGACGTTTGATTCCGTCATTCACAAGGCATTGCTGGCCGAAGACCCGATTGTGGAGGTGAAGGATTTCAACCTCTGGTATGGCCCCAAACAGGCCCTGTTCAACATCAACATGCGGTTTCCCCGCAACAAAGTCACCGCAATCATCGGTCCCAGCGGCTGCGGTAAATCGACACTGCTCCGTTGCATCAACCGGATGAACGACTTGATCGACACCGTCAAAATCAAAGGGGAGATGCGGCTGTCGGGGGATTCGATCTATGCTCCCGGTGTCGATGTCATCGAGCTCCGCAAACGGATGGGAATGGTCTTTCAAAAGCCCAACCCGTTTCCCATGAGCATTTTCGACAATGTTGTCTATCCGCTCAAAATCGACGGCGAACGGAACAAGGCAATCATTCAAGCGGTCGCCGAGCAATCGCTCAAAGGAGCCGCCCTCTGGGACGAGGTCGACACCCGGCTACGGGAAAGTGCCCTCTCACTCTCGGGCGGGCAGCAACAACGGCTTTGCATCGCGCGGGCCATTGCCGGCGAGCCAGAGATCCTGCTACTGGATGAACCATGCTCGGCACTCGACCCCATCGCTACGAATAAAGTGGAAGAGTTGGTCCGCGAGCTCCGTGGCGACTATTCCATCGTCATCGTGACGCACAACATGCAACAGGCCTCCCGCGTTAGCGACTACACCGCCTTCATGTACCTCGGCCGCCTCATTGAATTCGGCCCGACTGCCGACCTCTTTACTCGCCCCAAACTGAGCGAAACGGAAGCGTACGTGACAGGGCGGTTTGGATAGATCCGGATGGGGTCGGGAAGGGTTTTCGCGAATCGATATCGCCCTTCCAACCGCTCTGCTACGAAAACTCTTCCCGACCCCTTTGATTTAATCCAGCCGGGCGCTGCTGATGAGCTTGATGAACTCCGCGTTGGTCTTGAAGCGGCTGAGTTGTTTGGTCAGCTGCTCCATGGCGTCGACGGGGTGCATGGAGGAGAGGGTGCGGCGGAGCATGGTGACGGCGTGGAGCGTGTCGGGGTCGAGCAGCAGCTCTTCCCGGCGGGTGCCGGACTGAGTCACGTCGAGGGCGGGCCAGACACGGCGTTCGGCCAGTTTCTTATCGAGAACCAGCTCCATGTTGCCGGTTCCCTTGAACTCCTGAAAGATCGCATCGTCCATACGGCTATTGGTCTCAATGAGAGCGGTGCCGCAGATGGTGAGGGAGCCCCCTTCTTCGAACGCGCGGGCCGTAGCGAAGAGCTTTTTGGGGATGTCCATTGCCTTGACCGAGAGGCCGCCGGTCTGAATCGCGTCGCCGCGACCGCCGACATATTTGTTGAACGCCCGGGCGAGTCGCGTGATGGAGTCGAGGAGCAGAAACACGTCCTGTCCCATTTCCGCCAGACGGCGGCAGCGTTCCACCACAAGCTGAGAGAGGCGAACATGGCTTTCAATGTCCTCGTCGAGGCTGCTGGCGCAGACTTCGCCTTGGACGTTCCGCTTCATGTCGGTGACTTCTTCCGGCCGTTCGTCGATGAGCAGGATGAACTGCTTGACCTCGGGGAAGTTGATGGTCATCGCCTGGCTGATGTGCTGCAACAGAATGGTCTTGCCGGAGCGAGGAGGGGCGACGATGAGCGCCCGTTGTCCGCGGCCGAGCGGTGTGAGCAGATCCATCACCCGCGTGGTCAGCGGCGTAGCGCCGGTTTCCAGACGGAACCACTGGTTGGGATTGATGGGGGTTTTGGCGTCAAAGGATTTGACATTCAAGTAGTCGTCTGGGGCCATGCCGTCGACGTCGGTGCAATCGCGGAGGCGAGGCCCCTGTTGGCGGCGGCCGGGCTGGACGGTGCCGCGGATCATGACCCCCTGGCGAAGGCCATAACGCTCGATCATGGTGCCGGGGACGAACGGATCGCTCCGCTCGCGCGAGTAACCAGTGTCCGGGCTGCGGAGAAAGCCGTAGCCGTTAGGGTGCATTTCAAGCAGTCCGTAGCCGGGAATGAGCTCGGGCTCGGTGTGAACGCCGACAGGCATGGTGCCGTCCGGCAAGGGCTGAAGCTCGCCCCCTTCCGGAGGAAGTTCGCCAAAACCGCGGGGTTCGCCCCCTTCTCCTTGCGGATAGGGGGTGCCGGGGCCGCGATCGGGACCACGGTAACCTCCATCGCGGTCCATGGGACGACGGCGTCCGCGACGAGGACGGCCGCCTCCACCACCACCACCGCCATATCCATTGCCGCCGCCACCCTGATAGTAGCCTCCGCCACCACCGCCTCCGCCGTAACCACCTTGCGAACGACCACCACCACCCGAAGGACGACGGCCAAACTTCTTTTTTGCCATACCACACCCAAAAGATATTCGCGCTTGCCGCCAAGGGCCTTGGCTAGAGATGGCTTGCGCCTGAAACGTAAATGAACGACTCCATGGACCGGTTGCCTGGCAAATGGCCGCGGAAAGCCCAGCGGCTAAGAGTCATTGCCAAAGCGGGATCATGGCTGTTGTACTAAAGACCGGGGTGGGACGCAGACCAGGGGGCCGCGAATCCCAATTACCCAGCGGCAAACTGCGACAAGACGGCAAGGGGCTGCAAAATCACAGCGTCGCTGCCTCGTGGCAAGCTTTGTTCCGGCAAATGCCTTAGCGTTACTCTGCTTCCTGCACTCAACTCATCCCGACTTTCGCTGGCGAGGGAAAAACCACATCCCTGGCGGAAAACTATTGAAAGCAAGGTCTGCCATGTCCGCTGGCAGGCGAAAGCACGGCAAAGATACAGAGAAGCGTCTGTTCCTGTGGAAGGTGAAACTTAACCCACTCACCCAGGTCGCCCCGCCTTTACTAGCGCGGGAGAGGAACGCTTACATCGACAGAAGTCAAACTACCGTGAATCTTATCGACGTTAAGGCATTTGTCAAGCTGGGAATTCATCAAAAGTGGTGGAAACCTGGAAAAAAACGAGGAATCTTTTTCACAAAGGCAGTTCCTTCGACCCAGGCAGTGTTCCACTGCACTCTTTTTGGCACGAATTCCTTCGTCATGGACCATTCGATTTCCTCAATTGCCTCCTACAACCGCTACTTTCGCTGTAATCGCTTCCTCTACCCTTCCGATACGAAAGGAATGGTCTTGTTGGGTAAGTATGTCCGGTTGCCGGTTTTGCCAGGAGGGGTTTATGGCGTTTCGTGCGAAATGGTTATGCATGGCCTTGGTGCTGGTCGCTGGACCGTCGTTCGCCGAGGAGCAGATTGCCTGGCAAACGGACATTGCCAAGGCTGTGAAGCAAGCGAAGGCGGAGAAAAAGCTGGTCTTGGTCCACTTCTTTGGCGATAGCTGCCCACCCTGCCGTGTCGTCGAGCAGAAAGTGTTTCCGCAGCCAAAGGTCGTTCAGTCGGTGATGCAGAATTATGTGCCGGTGAAAATCAATGTGGACAAAGCCCCAAAAATTGCCTCGCATTACGGCGTCCGCCAGATTCCGATCGACATTTTCCTGTCGGGTGCCGGGCAAGAATTCCATCGCAGCTTGACCAAGGATTCGGCAGCGGATTATGTGACCCTGCTGGATCAGTTGGCGATACAAACCGGAATTGGGACGGCTCGGCAGGCATTGCTCGCCGAACGCGAGGCCCATGACGATTTCAAACCAACCGCCGCCCAGCAGCCGCCGCAAGCTCAACAGCAGTACGTTCAAAATCAGTACGCCGCACAAAACTACACGGTCAACAACCGCTACGCTCAGCCAGCCGCCGTTCAGTCCCAGCCAGAAAATCCAGGAATGACACACTTCGACGTTCCGACGGTTTACGGTGATTCTCAAACCACATCCGCTGCGCCCCAAGCTCAGAACGGTCCTTATGGCTCACACCCCCAAGTGCCGCCGGCAGGGGCGGGCGCTGTCCAGGGTTATGCTCCGCAGGGGAGCAAGCCAGGCCAAGCCGCTCTGGCGCAAACGCAACGGGCGACCTTTCAGGATCCTGGCGACATCACCGCCCCCCAGGCGATTCGTAACCAATTCATTCCACTTCGAGATCTCCCGCCCGTTGGCATGGACGGCTACTGCCCTGTGTCTGTAGCGCCTCCGGGTCCCAAACTGGAAGGGACTTGGAAAAAGGGAGACCCTCGGTTTGGCGCGGTCCACCGCGGGCGAACCTATCTCTTTGCCTCCGCCGTCGAGCAGGCGAAGTTTCTGGCCGACCCAGACGCATATAGCCCCATACTCTCGGGAGCGGACCCGGTGATTTTTGCCGAAGAGGGAAAGCTCGTGGAAGGGAAGCGAAAGCTGGGAATCGCTGTTCCAGTGGGGGAAGGCCGCAACGAAATGTACTTTTTCGCCACCCTGGAAAATCTGGAACGCTTCCACAAAAACCCGCAACCGTTCACCGTCCGCGCCCATCAGGCAATGCTGAAAAGCGAAACGGAGCGGAAATAGCGATAGCGCCCATCGACTCTGCTTGCTAAAACGTGCGGCAGAGCAATCCGCCGTCGGCCACAATGACGTTGCCAGTAACAAATGCGCCGGCATCGGTCGCGAGGAGCAAGGCCGGCCCGACCATATCGATGGGCTGGCCCCAGCGTTTCACAGCCGTCCGCTCCGCGAACGACCTCTTCTGCTCGTCGGAAAGCAAGTTCATCGGCAAATCGGTGGCGACTGGACCGGGGGCGATGCAATTCACTGTCACGCCGTGGGGCCCCAACTCCAGCGCGTGCGCTCGGGCCATGCCAATCAGGGCCGCTTTGGTCGCGGAATAGAGGCCGCGAGCTGGATTCGATGCTAGGGCCATGACACTGGACAGGTGGATGATGCGGCCCCACTTTCGCTCAATCATCCCCGGCACTAGCAAATGCGACAGCAGATTGCAGCTCGACAGATTGAGTTCAAGAATCTCGTCCCAAACTTCTTCCGTGGTATCAACGAGGTTCTGCGGCTTGTTGCTGCCGGCGTTGTTGACGAGCACGTCCACGCGACCGAGCTTCGCCAGCACATCCTTCGCGAGCTTCTTCACCTGATCGCGCTGCGTCATGTCAGCCACAAAGTACTCGACCCTAACATTCGTCCCGTCAGCAATTTCCGCCTTGGCTTTCTGGAGTTCGTCCTCGTGACGTGCGCTAATTGCGATGTCGGCCCCCGCTTCCGCAAAGGCCCTGGCCATTGCCTTGCCGATCCCTTTGCTGCCGCCAGTCACAAGGGCCGTGCGACCGGAGAGGGAGAAGAGTTTATTGAGCACGAAAAGTTCCTTGAGGTTTGGTTGGTCGATTCGGTTCATTTTGCCGGATCATACCGGTCATGCTGATAGTCCCAAGCGATCTCCTGGTCCTCCACCCGCACGGACCACATCGCTTTGTGAATGATGCGGCGGAGGGCAGATAGGGCGTTGCACCAGTGCACGACTCCAGCGGAGAAGGCTTCCTCCGTGTTGTCCGGCAGCGGTGTAGAGCCTTCAAAAACGACATCGCCAGCGGATGAGTCCTTGCTGGGGGAAATTCCAAAGGGCTGCCAGTTGAGGCCTTCGCCGGTTTCGGCGAACCGTTTGACTCGGGAGTCGACGCAGTATCGGGCGAGTACTTTGTCGATTTCAGCTTGTTCTTCGTCGGAAATAGATGTGGGCCGGCGTGCGGAATAGTAAATGGAGAGGCTCATTAGCTTTGCTCCTGGGCACAAGGATCTCACCAATCCCGCAGGCATTATAACGCCGCGATCACCAGGTCTCCCACCTCTTTTGTCCCAAATCCCATCTTCCCGGCCGCCTGGCTCTTCATCTTGGTCCCGGTGACCTGTTGGATCGCTTTCATAATCCGGGCACCAGCGGCTGGCTGGCCGGTGTGTTCCAGCAGCATCCCCATGGCCCCGATGGCGGCGATGGGGTTGATGACGTTCTGGCCGGTGTATTTGGGAGCGCTCCCCCCCATCGGCTCGAACATGCTCACGCCACCCTTGTCCGGGTTGATATTGCCGCCAGCTGCAACGCCGAGGCCCCCCTGAATCATCGCCCCCAGGTCGGTGATGATGTCGCCGAACATGTTGGTGGTGACAATCACGTCGTAATACTCGGGGGTCTTGACCATCCACATGCAGCAGGCATCGACATGGTTGTAGTCCGCCTTCACATCGGGATATTCCTTGGCCACGTCCTGGAACGTCCGCCACCACAAGTCGTGGCCAAACGTCAGCACATTGGTTTTGGCGACGAGCGTGAGCATCTTCCCCTTGGGGTTGTTCCGTTTGCGTGTGAACTCAAACGCCCAGCGGATGCACCGCTCGCACCCCTTCCGAGTATAGACAGCCGTCTGCGTCGCCACTTCATCAGCCGTATGCTTCTTCAGGAACCCGCCGATGCCGGCGTACATGTCCTCGGTGTTCTCGCGGACGACGACGAAATCGATATCCTTGGGCCCTTTGCCGACGAGCGGACATTCCACGCCCGGAAAGAGCTTCACCGGCCGCAAGTTGATGTACTGATCGAGCTGAAACCGTAGTTCCAGCAGCAGCCCCTTTTCGAGGATCCCCGGCTTTACATCTGGATGTCCGACGGCTCCAAGATAGATTGCGTCGAACTTCTTGAGCTCGGCAGCACCACCCGCCGGCAACGTTTCGCCGGTCTTGAGGTAGCGCTCCCCGCCCCAATCGAACGGCGTAGTCTCAAATGTGAACTTCTCGAGCTTGGCAACCGCGGCGAGCACTTTTAAGGCTTCCGCGGTCACTTCAGGTCCCGTACCGTCGCCGCCAATCACTGCAATCTTCAGGCTGTTGGACATTGTTCTTCGTTCAGTTCAAGGGAAGGCAAAGAGACTGATTTTATTCGCTGGAAAGGGAAGGGCAAAGGGCGGGAAGAGGACGATTGCGTTGGATCGAGGCTACAATCGGTGGCGTGAGAGTTTCAAATACATCTCGCTGGATGTTGGCGGCGGTCACCGTGGCACTGGTCGGTTTCCTGATTTGGAGATCGCTTCAGAACCCCATTGCTGCGGATGTCTATCCGCATGAAGAAATCGCGGTCGGCGAAGTGCAGCGGACGATTCGACTGGTAATTCCTCAAAGGTTGAAAGGTCCTGTCCCTGTCGTGTTTGCCTTTCATGGTATCGGCGATGCCCCCGACGCGATGCCCAAGTATGCGGACCTGGATCGGCTCGCCTGCGAGCACGGATTTGTGCTCGTTTATCCGGTTGCGAATCCCAGAATGTGGAGAACCGAAGGACCGGATGCATCCACGGCTGAGAATCCGGATGTTCAATTCTTTGATGCGATACTCAAGCACCTCAAGCAGCGTCAGCAGATTGATGATCAGCCGATCTACCTCATGGGGATGTCGAACGGAGCAAGTTTCGCGCAACTTCTGGCCTTTGAGCGATCGGATGAGATTGCCGCCGTGGTCGCTCACTCGGGAGCATCACCAAAAGAGTGGCGATCCAAGAAACTGGTGCGACCATTTCCGATACTTCTGGTCGTTGGAGCCAATGACGCCGTGGACGCAATCGAGGAAAGCGAAGCAAGCTATCGCGAACAAGGGCACACAACAAGACTGCTGGTGGTGCCCGGTATCGGTCATGCCTGGGCCAAAGACCGCAACGAAGAATTCTGGGAGTTCCTGGCGAAACACCGACGTTGACGCTAGTTTGCTCCGCTTCGCTTACTCCGGCAAATACAGCAGCCGGCCGCAACTCTTGCAGAAGACCGGTTTGTCGCGGCGAATCAGGTCGTGGACCTGAGGGGAAAGAATGGTGAAGCAGCCGCCGCAGCTTTCGCCGTCGACAGGGGCCATGCAGTCGGCTCCCATGGCGCGGGCGAGTCGTAAGTAGTCGTCCTTGAATAATTCGGGGATCTCCCCTTCGGCGGCGGTGAGTTCAGCTTGGACGCGGGCAAATTCCAACTCGAGCCCCTGCTGCTGCTCGTCGACCCGTTTGCGAAGCTTGTTGAATTCCTCCTTGGTCTTCGCCAGGTTTTCCTCGGCAACCTTGATGGCGGCATGGAGCTGGTCAATTCGCTCCATCGCTTCCAGGATTTCGTCGGCCAACACGCTATTGGCCTGCCGGTCGGCGGCCATCTGGTCCTTGAGAAGCTGATATTCCTTGTTGTTGTTGGCGGCGTTGAGCTTCCCTTGCAAATCGTGCAGCCGGGCTTCACGCTGCTTGAGTTGCAGGTGCTTTTCGTCAGAGGCCATCTTGGCGGTGCGGTGGGCATCTTTCGCGGCCGCCAATTCCCCTTCGGACTTCTTGACTGCCGTATCCGCCACCTTTGCTTGTCGCGGCCCGCGCTGCAGGCGGTCCTGCAAGTCGGAAAGCTGACGGTGGATGCGGTGGAGCGTGCGGAGGGAATCAGTGAGTGCTGGCATAGCTTTTATCTTAACAAAAAAAGCCGCCGGCCCGAGAGCCAGCGGCTTAAGATTTCAGCTCAAAAAAATTAAACAGGTCATGCCGCCTCAGCCGGCAAATGTCGCAGGAAGCCCTCCAGGTGCTGCGAGCGGATGGGATGCTGCAGCTTGCGGACGGCTTTGGCTTCGATCTGCCGCACCCGTTCACGGGTGACTTTAAAGATGCGACCAACCTCTTCCAGTGTGTAGGTATAGCCGTCGCACAGGCCGTAGCGGAGGCGAATGATCTCCCGCTCCCGCCACGTAAGCGTCTTAAGGAGACTGTCGATCTCTTGCCGCAAGATGACATTGTTGGCACAGTGGACCGGGTTATCGCTGGAACTGTCCTCCAGGAATTCGCCAAAACTGCAGTCCTCGCTCTCTCCCACCGGGCGGTCGAGACTGACCGGATGCCGGCCGATGTCCAGCACACGGCGGACTTCTTCCAGCGGCAGATCGATCTGCGTGGCGATCTCTTCAGTTGTCGGCTCCCGTCCCAAATGTTGCAAGAGCCTCTTCTGAATATTACGAAGCTTGCTGAGCACATCGATCATGTGGACCGGGATGCGGATGGTCCGCGCCTGAT
>SXOA01000197.1 GCA_005778405.1 Planctomycetaceae bacterium | reverse complement strand
CTCGACGTCGCCCTCCAGCACAACCCCTCCCGGCTCATCGACCTCGCCACCCTCACCGGAGCCTGCGTCATCGCCCTCGGCAACGACGTGGCTGGCCTGATGACCAACAACCAGCCCTGGTGCGACGCCGTCAGCCAGGCAGCCGACTCCGCCGGTGAACAAGTCTGGCAGCTCCCCATGTTCGCGGAATACGGCGAGCAAATCAAAAGCGAAGTCGCCGACATCAAAAACGTCGGCGCCGGCCGCTGGGGAGGCGCCATCACCGCCGGCAAGTTCCTGGAAGAATTCGTCGCCGGCAAACCCTGGGTCCACATGGATATCGCTGGCCCCGCTTTCCTCGACACCGCGAAACCGTTTCTGGATGCGGGAGGGAGTGGGGCGTATGTGAGGACGCTGGTGGAAGTGGCGCGGCAAGGCGGAATCGGAGTAGAATAGACCTGGAGGATCTCCATGACCACGTTATTGCAACAGGCATTTACCGAAGCCGCCAAGCGTTCCACTCAGGAGCAAGATTTGCTCGCTTCGCGTCTCTTGGCGGAGCTCGCCGCCGAGGACGCGTTCGATCAAACCATCGCCGGCTCGGGGGATAAGTTAGGCCGCCTGGCGCGAGAAGCCATCGAAGAACACCGTGCCGGAAAGACAGAAGCGCTGGACCCGGAGCGGCTATGAAGTCCCGCACGACCCGGCAGTTCCGCGAGCTGTTCGCCCGCTTGCCGGCTCACGTTCAGCAGCAGGCACGGGAGGCCTACCGGCTATTTCAAGCGGACCCGCACCATCCGGGGCTGCACTTCAAGAAGGTCAATGACGACCCGCTTACGTTCTCGGTGCGTGTGGGCATCAGCTACCGCGCCGTCGCCGCACTCGATGGCGACACGCTGGCCTGGTTCTGGATTGGCTTGCACGCGGACTATGACAAGCTACTGCGATCGAGATGAAACATGGGCGAACATCGAGGCGTGGCGGAGCCGTACATCATTTTGGGGGAGTGCGTCGGCGAGGCGATCTATGACTCGCCTGAGGATGGCGACAAGGCCAAGGGCGCACATCCTAAGATTTCGCCGCTTGCGCCAAAGGACGCTCGCCCGGACAAGGAGCCTGATTCCAATTAGCGTCGCGAGATCATTCCACCAGCCTTACCGCATGCCCTTCCACCTGCGTCGGCGGTTCCAGCTTGTCCAGCAGCCGGTGCATGACGGACTCGGGGACGGCGGTGGGGCGGTTGCGGTTTTGAGCCAGGAGTTGGGGGAGCGGAGGTTCGAGATATGCGACTTCGATCCGGGCCCCGTAGTCGGCGCAGAGGTTGATCCATTTGACTCTTGTTTGCCGGACGGTGTTGGTGGCGTTCAGGGCGAAGTCCCGCCCGGCGCGGAGGTGTTCGCGGCAGGCTTCCCGCGCGAGTTGGGCGATGCGGCCTTGGTTTTCGGTCGGATCCACGCCGTGCGCTTCGCGGAGGTCGTCGAGCGAGACGACCGGCAGCCCTTCACGGTTCTGGGCGAGCCAGCGGTTTTTGCCCGCGCCCGGCAGGCCGCAGACAAGCGTCATCGTGCAGCGGTAATCTTCCTGCGGAGTGTAGTAGAGGCTCGACAGCGAGTCGCGAAAGAACAGGAACCGGGCCTGGTCGTTGGCGAACGGATAAGGCTGACGGAAGCAGTTGTTTTCCTCCGCGACCCCTTGGTAAAAGTGCAGGTTCTCCTCCGGCCGAGTGTTTTCGCGGGTCAGACGGCCGCGGGTGTCCGCCAGGGCGAACAGAAATAGCAGCGGCTGGTTGGTGAGCCAGGAAAGGGAGATGACTTCGCGGGCCGGGTCTTCTTTCTCCAGCACGAACGCCGGACGGCCGTGGTAGCGTACAAGGGCGGCAATCTCCTCCCGTTGCTCGAGGCCGCAGCCCAAATCTCGCAAGACTGAGCGGGCGATTTCCATTCCTCTTAGCGCGTGCTTTGGGGAACGGAGCCGACCTGTCTCCGGATCGGGCTGCGTTGTGGCTGGCTTACCCGAATCGTGAAACAGGGCGGTGAAGAGAAGCGCGAGTTGCGAGTCGCGGCTGAGCTGCGGCCACTCTGGGAGAGCCTCGAGTTGCGCCGCCACCAGCCGCGTGTGGGTCCAGACATCGCCTTCCGCGTGCCACGCGGCGTCCTGCTGGCAAGCCGCCATCGCGCGGGCCCAAGGCTCGGACTCAGCCCACACCAGAATCTCATCATTACTCGCGGCGTGTATTTCTTCCCAGGCAATCATGACCAGATATCGACTCCTTCCCGCAACTGGTTCGGCACCATGGCCTGCTGCTGCCAGTGCTCGCTCTGCTTAACCCGCTCGGTGAACTCCGGCCGCACGAGCTTGGCCCGCGCGGTCACCTGGCCGCTGGCTTCGGTCCGCACGTACAGCCCTTCCATGAGCGAATCACCGACGCACGTGAGCGGATTTTCGAAAACGCTGGCGAACCGCGATGGGCCAATCAGCTTTTGAAGATCGCCTTCCGCTGCCGGGCCGCGATGCAGGACTGGAACGGTGCACAGGTTCGTCCCTTCCAGCATTTCCAGGCGTTGCTTGAGGTCCAAAAACGCGGCGGCTTGTTTGTCGTAGATATCGAACTCGAAAAAGTAATGGTCGAGCTGAAGATAATGCACCGAATGCTTCGCATAGAGCCATTCGCCGAACAGGATGAACCGGTCCGCGAGCAGCGACTCCAGCACGGGGCGCTTGACGCTCGTCCATTGCTTGAATAGGTCGTACTGCGGATGCATGCCGCTGGTGATCTCATGCCCGCGGCATTGCAGCACCATCCGCCCGGCAGCCGTGAAGTGCAGGCCGACGTTGGTGCCGTCGAGCTTCTCCTCGACTACCAATGACTCGTCGGCGATCAGCCTCGCCGACTCCTCCTGCCCAAGATGCTTATCGTCGTCGGTGCCGCTGGAGCCGAACAAATGGGGCGTCCGCGGGTACTTGATGAAATCGTCGCGTGAGGCACCCATGGCTGGACTCTTGGAAAGCAACTAAATGCGACTTTGGCGCAGTCTAATCGAAAACGTAGTTCTGACGGAAATGCCATCCAAATACCGACAATTGAGGGGAGAATAGGTTCGGCTCCTCGCTGGAGTCCATCTTCAGGCAGTACCAAGAGCCGCCTGAAGGCGGGACTCCAACTTTCTGGCCTGCGCCAAGCGGAAAAGAATCTTTTAGCCATAGTGAATAAATAGCCACTATCGAGCATCTAAGAGATGCGGCGCTTGCGCGCCTGGCCGGTTCAGCCGGTCCGTTGGCTCTTTGGCAATCCGGTCGTTAGGGAAGGAAACACGCCCCTGGGTGGCCGGATGATTGTGTAACTGTGACTGAGAAACAGCTTATAAAAACGCTGATACATCCCCCGGAATAATGGGGGATGGGGCGTATCAAGAAATCCGGCGGTGGCGCGGGTGTATTGGGTGGCCGGGGGGCACAAGTCGCAACAGCATCAGAGTTTGCGTGCGGACTCCTGATACACAGGGTATCAAAACACGTCCGCGAAACCCGGTATCAAAACCGCTCCTTGGGCCGCTAATAGGGGAATGCGGTCCTGGCAGTCGATCGGGGAAGTTAAGGGCGCGCTAAACGCCGCCTGTACGTAGTCCCAGAGGGCTGGTCAAATCAGGGGATGACCACGGATTTGTTGCCGCCGCCGACCGCTTCGCCTGGCACGATGCTGCCGCAGATTGGTTCCCCCGGCCGTGGGATTGATTACGAGTTGTTCCTCGACTGCGTGCATTGCGGCCTGTGCACCGCGTCGTGCCCGACGTATGTGGAGACGGGGAACGAGAACGACAGTCCCCGCGGACGCATTTATTTGATGCGGGCAGTGACCGATGGGCGGCTGGAGCTGAACAAGGAAGTGACGCGGCATTTGGAGCTGTGCCTCGACTGCCGGGCGTGCGAGACGGCGTGCCCCAGCGGCGTGCAGTATGGCAAGCTGATCGAGCCGTTCCGCGTGAACATGGAGCAGGACGCGATGGCGGCGGGAACAAAACGGCCGAAAACGAGCGACTGGTTCCACAAGTACATCTTGTTCGGGCTGTTCCCGTATCCGGACAAGCTCCGCAAGTCGCTGATCCCGGCCCGCATCGCCCAGATGCTCGGCTTGGAGAGGCTACTCATCGGCACGGGCCTGTGGCGGTTGTTGCCTTCGCGGCTGGGGCGCTTGGTGACGATGCTGCCGAAGCTGGAAAAGCCACTGGCGGCGCTGCCGGACTTTCTGCCGGCGGTGGGGAAGCGGCGGGCGCGCGTGGCCCTGTTCACCGGCTGCGTGGGGGATGTGATGTTCCGCCACACCAACTGGGCGACGGCCCGCGTGCTGCAACACAACGGCTGCGACGTGGTGGTGCCGCAGTCGCAGGGGTGCTGCGGAGCGATTCATTTTCATGCCGGCGAAAGCCCCCCCGCTCGCGACCTGGCGGACAAGAACATCGGGGCCTTCGACGTCAGCAGCGTGGACGCCGTGATCGTCAACGTCGCCGGCTGCGGCTCGATGCTCAAGGACTATGGCCACCACTGGCACGACGACAGCCAAGCAACCCGCGAGCGGTTCGCTGCCAAGGTGAAAGACTGCAGCGAATTCCTCGACGAGTTAGGCCTCGTCACGCCGCAGGGGGAAATCAACATCACCGCGACCTACCACGACGCCTGCCACCTGGCTCATGCCCAGAAGGTCCGCGAACAGCCGCGGAACCTGCTCAGGAAAATTCCAGGACTGAAACTTGTGGATCTGTCCGAATCGGAACTCTGCTGCGGAGCGGCAGGGACCTATAACTTGACCGAGCCGGAAATGGCGGAGCGACTGGGACGGCGAAAGCTGGACAACATTCGGCGGACGGGAGCGAGAGTTGTGGTCACCGCTAATGCCGGCTGCCTGTTGCAGATTGCCCGCCAGGCGCGAATGGAGGGAGAGACGCTGAAGATTGTGCATCCGATGGATTTGCTCGATTTGAGTTACCGACATGAGCCGCTGGAGTTCTCGTAGCGACAGGCGGCCTCGCATGTCGCTCATGATGCCAGCACGCGAGGCCGCGTGCGGCTACGCGAACACAATCTTCGGCTGCCAGTGACTGGATCCCGCGGGAACGACGATGGCGAGCAGCCGACCGGAAGTGGTGAAGAGTGCGACTTCCTTATAGCCTTCGTCGCGTCGCACAATCTGCCGGCCGTTGCGGAGGAATGCTTCCTCTTGCTCGCTCACGGTGCATGTCGGCATCGTACCTAGTGCCCCTTGAGGCGGGAGGAATGCCCGGTCAATGCTCTGCGGCGTGATGTCATCGCCACTGAGTGCTTGGGTCAAATGGAACGGCCCGATTTCCGTGCGAGTCAAAGCGGACATCACCGCTTCTGTTCCCAGCGCCCGGGCAATGTCCCGCCCCAGCGAGCGAACATACGTCCCGCTGCCGCAGCGGACGTCGAGCGTGAGCTGCGGATAGGCGTACTCGATGAGTTCGATGGCGTGCACTTCAATCGGCCGCGGTTTGAGGTCCGGTGTCTCGCCTTTTCTCGCCAAATCATACGCCCGTTGCCCCTCCACCTTGAGAGCCGAGAACGCCGGCGGCAATTGCTGGATGATGCCGATGAAACTGGGGAGCGCAGCGCGGATTTTTGCTTCGGTTGGCACAGGCGGATCGACAAGCTCGGTAACGGCTCCTTCGATGTCTTCCGTTTCGCTCTGCCGCCCGAGCAGGAAGGTCGCCAGATACCGCTTGGGCATCCGCTGCACAAACTCAATGAGCCGCGTCGCCGGGCCGAGGCAAACCACGAGCACGCCACTGGCCAGCGGGTCGAGCGTCCCCGCATGTCCCACCTTATGCGGCTTAACGAGCCGCTGCACGCGGTTGACCACGTCGCGCGATGTGACGCCGCAGGGCTTGTTGAGATTAAGGAGGCCGAACATGAGTCACCTGGCGATCTGGAAATCATACAGCGAGAGGAGATCCGCCGCGGGTTTATTCGCCAGTCCCGTGAAACGAACGAGCAATGCCTCGACGTCGCGAACACCCAGCCCCGCCAGCGCATGGAACTTGTGCGCGAGCAGCGCCGGCAAATTTCCACTCGCATTGCGGGCGTGCCCTTCCGGATACATCACCAGCCCGCTCGACAGCCGGCCGAGCGAGCGATGATCAATCTCGACGGTTGTCGGAATGCCGTCGGGATACTTCGCGTCGTACTCTGCTCCGCCATGCACGAATTCGATCTTGTCCATGAAGGTTCGAGTTAGTGGATTAGCCAGTGCGGCAACATCGTAATCTGCTGGCACCAGCATCAAATCCCGCCAAAGCTCAACAGCCTTTCTGTTCCCTGTCTTCTGTCCCCTGTCTCCTGACCCCTGACTACTGACCCCCGACTCCTGACACTTCCGCAGCAGCGTCCCCACGATATAGACCATCGAATGGTCCGCGCTCTGCCGCGTCCGCGGATCGCGCTTGTGTGGGTCGCCGATGATGCTGAAGGCGGGCTCGTAGATCGTGATGCGGATTCGCTCAATGTCGTCGGGATTCGTCAGCAGGTTCGGATGAGCTGCTAAGAGGTCAAACAAGCCGCCAATCGCTCCAGCTGATTGATGCTCATAGAGCCCCAGCTTGAAGTGCATCCCCATGACGGCAATGTCGTTGCCGCTGGTGGCGAGTTCCAGATCGAACGGGCTGCAGTTTCGCTCGGGTGGTTTTTCGAAGAGGCAAAAGATTGCCTGAGGGTTGCGGAAGATGTCCGCCGGGCCGACGAAGCCGCGCATGGCCCGCCGCATCGATTGCACGGCGACTTCGGCGCTGATGGCTGCGGAGGCACCTTTCGAATCCGAAAGCTGTTCTCCGTGGCGGATGGCGCGGAAGGGAACGTAGTGCGCGACAGTGAGACCGATGGAGGACTCGATCTGCTCCGCAGTCGCGCCGAGCATTGCGCCGTATACTGCCGCCGAAGCGATGGCTCCGTGCAGCACATGATCAATTTTGTGGTCCTTGAGTCCAAAACATTCCGCCAGCCGGCCGCGGATTTCATCGAGGCAAATCATGCCGAGCAGTGCCTGCTTGCCGCTCGCTCCGGAGAGCTGCGAGGCGGCGATGGCGACAGGATAGAAATCGTTGTGCCCGAATTCACCCCGCGTGTAGCCGGTGCGCGGGTTGTAGCCGAAGTTGGTGCCGTTGGCGTCCAGCTCTCGCACGGCCGAGCAATTGGCCAGCACCGCCTTTTCCGGCGAGACGAGTTCCCGCGAGCCGAAGACCGGCACACCATGTGAGTCGGGATACCCCAATGCCTCGTCCCGCAGGATGCGGGGCGCAGGGCAACCAGTGGCGAGAGCTGCAACCGCACAGGCAATGCTATCCAAATGAAACCGTTCCGTTCGCTCCATGACCGCGGCAGCCGGCTGGCCGAGCTTGCCGGCGAGGAAGTCGATGGCGTACTGACCAATTCCACGGGCCTGGTTGGTGTGGCGCGGGAGCTTTAAATAACCGTCTTCCATGAGCAGCTCCGAATAGGAAGGCGTGCCTGCGCCCAGGTTGGCCGCCAGCCGGTGGCGACGAGGATGCCCAGCAAAATAACCGCCGCACCGACGCCCATGCAAATCATCCGAGCCGCCGTGAACCCCACGCCGGCAGCCAGCCCGCGAACTTTGGCCAGCTCCATCAGCCAGGCAGCATTCAGCGCGCCCCCCAGCAGCAGCGCGGAACCCGAGACGACGGCGACGCCAGCGATGAGGTAATCGAACATGGCTGTATTGTACAAGAAGAGGGGACAGCGCACTTCGCTCGACGTATTCTGGAACGACTGTTCCGGGCCGCACTTTTGCGGCCTCTGAATTCGTTAGAATACTCCCCGTTGTCGGACTTCACCTTGGAGATCACCAGATGCACGTTCACTTCCTCCGGTCGATTGGCTTGTTGGCAATCACCGCTGTTTCGTCGCTGGCTCAAGCCGGCGATGTCCTCGACCCCGCTTCCGCCAAGCCGGATGAGAAAGCCGATATCCTCTGGTACGACGTCAAGAGCCTCGATCTCGAGGGGAAAGGCTGGACCCAGACGAAGGCCCATTACGACCGCTTCCCCGCCAAGGCCGAAGGGAAAGTCCGGCCGGAGGTTTGGAACCTGTCGCGAAACAGTGCCGGACTCGCCACTCGATTTGTAACCGACGCCCAGACCATTCACGCCCGCTGGACGCTCACCAGCAAGCGGCTGGAGATGCCGCATATGCCCTCGACCGGCGTGAGCGGCCTCGATTTGTATGTGAAAGGAGAAGACGGCAAGTTCCGCTGGCTGGCGAACAAGAGTCCCAGCGGCGAAACAACTTCGCTGGTTCTAGCCGGCGCGATTCCCAAAGGCAACCACGAGTTTCTGCTGTATTTGCCGCTCTACAATGGCGTGACTTCGGTGGAAATCGGCATTGCCAAAGCGAACTCCCTCGCCAAGGGGCCAGCTTACGACGATGCCCATGCCAGACCGGTTGCTTTTTACGGCACGTCGATCTGCCAGGGTGGCTGTGCGTCGCGGCCGGGGATGGTGCACACTGCTATTCTCGGGCGCTGGCTGCGGCGGCCGGTCATCAACCTGGGCTTCAGCGGCAACGGGCGGATGGAGAAGGAAGTCGCCGAATTGATGGCGGAGCTCGACCCGTCGTGCTATGTGATCGACTGCTTGCCGAACATCGGGGCCAAAGAAGTGGAGGAGCGAACCGGGACGCTGGTCAAGATTCTGCGCGCGGCCCGGCCGAAGACGCCGATTTTGTTCGTCGAGGACCGCAACTACAGCGACAGCTTCTTTAACTCCGGCAAGCGGGAGCGGAACGATACCAACCAGGCCGCACTGAAGAAGGAGTTTGACAAGCTCAAGGCTGCCGGCGTGCAGCAGCTTTACTATTTAGAAGGGAAAGACCTGCTCGGCGACGACAACGAAGGGACGGTCGATAGCAGCCATCCCACGGATCTCGGATTCATGCGTCAGGCGGAAGCGTTTCACAAAGTGCTGTCGAAGATTCTCAATTGACCTCTAACAAGTTTCAATCCTGGAGTTTCCCCGATGCGAATGTCCTCAACTCTGATCTTTACTCTGTTTGCCTTCAGCCTCTTCGCCTCCTTCGCCGCCGGCTGGTGGGTGGACGAATACAAGAGCGGCATCCTTTGGCCGGAGCCGAAGGTGCTGGATTCGGGACCGCCGGGAGGACCGCCGGCCGATGCGATTGTGCTGTTCGACGGCAAGAGCCTGGATGGCTGGGAGGGGGGCGACAAGTGGAAGGTCGAAGGGGGCGTAGCGACTTCGGTTGGCGGCGGCATTACTTCCAAGCAGAAGTTTGGCGACTGCCAGTTACACGTGGAGTTCGCCACGCCGGAGAAAGTGGAAGGCTCCGGCCAGGGGCGCGGCAACAGTGGCGTTTATCTAATGGGGCAGTATGAGCTGCAGATTCTCGACTCGCATGGCAATCCGACTTACTTCGACGGACAGTGCGGCAGCATCTATAAACAACAGCCGCCGATGGTCAACGTCAGCAGGAAGCCGGGCGAGTGGCAGACTTACGACATCGTCTTCACCGCTCCACGGCTTAACGACGACGGCTCTCTGAAGACGCCGGGCTATATCACGGCCCTGCACAACGGCGTGCTCATTCACAATCACTTTGAGTTGCAGGGGACCACTTCCTACACCGAGCCCCCCAAGTACCACAAGCACGCGGACAAAGAGTCGCTGCACATCCAGTTTCACGGCAACCCGGTGAAGTTCCGCAACATCTGGCTGCGGGAAAACATCGAGCCGCTAGTGGGGAAGAAGCCGTAGCGTCCGCCACTTCCCTTTTGCCTTCCCCCTACAAAAAAACACCCCGCAGCTGGTGAGCCGCGGGGTGCGTGTTAATTCTCGAAAATTGAGTCGCAGAACTACTTGTCGCCAGCGGCTTCCTTGACGGCTTCCTTGGCTCCCTCGGTTGCTTCCTTGACGGCCTCCTTGGCTCCCTCAGTTGCATCCTTCACGGCTTCCTTGGCTCCCTCGGTTGCTTCCTTGACGGCTTCCTTGGCTCCCTCAGTTGCGTCCTTCACGGCTTCCTTGGCACCCTCAGTAGTATCCTTCGCAGCGTCTTCAACAGTCTTGCCGGCTTCCTCTGCTGCCTTTTTGGCTTCATCCAGCATGCCACCGGTTGCATTCTTCATGTCTTCCATCATTTTGGCTGGGTCAGTCGCCGGTTTGGCCTTTGGCGTTTCGCCGCAGCCGACAAGCAGACCCACGGCCAAAAAGCTAACCAGTACAAGCAACTTCTTCATGATCAACTCTCCCTAAATATGGTGTTTCCGAGTAGCCCTGGCCCAACTGGAGCCATTGGCCCTGGCGGCGGTATCGGGCCGCTTCCAGCGCGGCCGCTCCTAAGAAGAGCCGGCCAGCGTATCGTTTATTCCCTTACACCTTAAACTATTTGCGATCCGCATCAACCCGCCCCTCTCGGAGGGTTGCGAGGAATTCCACAAGATCCCGCACCTCAAACTTGCTCAGGTGTTTGGTCAAATCGTCTGGCATGGCCGATTTGGCGGGGCGGCGCTGCTCGATGTCCTCCTTGGCCAGGGAAATCAGCCTTCCTTCGGCGGTCATCAGGTCGAGTTTCTTGTCGGTTTCCTTCTTGATGATGCCGGTGAACGACTGGCCGTCAGAATCCAGGACAAGCACCGATTCAAAGCCCTTGGCGATGGACTTGTTCGGGGCGACCAGGGATTCCAGCAAGTATTGGCGCGTTTTAGCGGGGTCGGCCATCAGCTTCGTGAGATCGGGACCGACGTCTCCGCCACTTCCCGCCACCTTGTGGCACCGGACGCAGGAAACCTGGGTCCGCTCGCGAAAGATCCGGCGTCCTCGCTCGACGTCTCCCCCTTCCAGGCAATCGAGATACGCAGTTACCGCGGCATCGTCGGCCACTAGCCCGCTCTCGTATTTGGCCAGCTTGGACTTGATATCGCCCGCCGCCCGACGGCGCGCTGCTTCCACCAGATCCAGCCGAGCCGCCGCGGGGTAGTTTCCGGCGACCAGTTCATCCAGAGCCTTGGAAAGGATGCCGTTCGTCCCCGGCTGCGTGAAGTTAGCCAGGGAATGGAGTGCCGCTTGCCGCTCGACGATTTCTCCCTTCAGGACGGCTTCCTCGATCTCCGCCAGAGCGATGGCAGGCTTGAGTCTTAGCAGCACATTACGAGCAGAGGCACGGACCAGCGGGGCCTCATCCTTGAGGGAAGAATCGACGGCTCTTTCCAAGCCGGGGTCTTTGAGTGTCGCCAGCGCCGCGAGAGAATCGGCCCGAACTTGCGGCAGTTGGGTCTTATCCGCCAGCAACGTGAATAACGCGGGGCCGACTTCCTGGATGCCCAGTTCCGCCGCCACCTTGGCTCCTTCCGCTTGCACTTTGGGGGAGCCGCTGAAAATACCGGGCAGGTTACTGCGTAACGCCGCCGCTGCCGGTTCGCGCTCACGATCAGGCAGAGGCCTCCAGAAGTTGAGCACTCGGTCCTTGGGCGAAGGCTTGTCCCAAGTTTGCAGCATGGCGAGCGCTTCGAGGCGCAGATTGTCTGGAACATCCTTCCGCGCGGCGAAGGCGGCGATCGCATGGGCATTCTCCACCGTACCCAAGCGAAAGTTGGCGTTCAGGACGCGGCGCAAGAGGGCGTCGTCGGTCGAGCTGCGCGTGATAAGCGCCGCGAGCTTCGGCAGCGCGGCCGTGATTGGCAAATCATGAATCGCCCGCGCCGCTTCCACGACGACGAGCGGATCGGCGTCATCCAAGAGCATCGTCACCTGCTCGCTGCCGAGCTTCCTCATCGCCACCGTCACCGCCAGGCGGACAGCGGACGAAGAGTGTTTGCCGGCGTCAGCCAGTGCTTCACCGCTTTCCGCGCTGCCGACCAGTCCCATGATGCCGGCATGCCGCAGTACGGGGTCCTGGTTGTTGTTCTCTTCGAGCATCCCACAAAGGGGTGTAATTGCATCCTTGCAGCCACGCCTTCCAAGAGGGCCAAAGGTCATTGCGGCGAAGTAACGGACCCGTGGGTTGTCGTCCTTAAGGAGCGGCAATAAAGCAGCCAATCCGACGGCGTCGCTAAATTCGCCAAACAACTTGGCGGCCTGTGCGCGGATCTCGGCGTCGTCGTCTTGGAACAGCGGCAACAACGCATTCAGCTTCGGGACAAGATCTTTCTCTCGCCGCACAATCTGGCCAACTCCCCAAATGGCGTGGAGCCTTGCCAAGGTGGGAGCCTCACTGAGCGCGGTCTTAGTGAGCTCGTTTCTAGCGGAAGCGTTCACGAGAGCAAATTGAGCCTCCAGTCGTACCCGCCGGTCCGCGTGACCAAGCAGCTTCACAAGCTTTGCAGTGGATAGCGTCGAAAAACTCCCCGCCAGCAACTTCTTCACTTCCTGCACTTCGGCAGAGGCAGAAACTTCCGGTGAAGAGTAGCGATAAATGCGTCCCTTCCCCTCCCCGTTCCAACCGTTTACCCAGTCGGTGAGATAGACCCCGCCGTCGGGGCCAAAGTCGACGTCGGTCGCCAACACACGCCACAGAGTCTCCTCGGCATCCGTCACTTCAAAGCCGGCACCTTTCGGTTTGACACGGAAAGTCCGCACGCCGCTGTTGGCGGGAGTGCCGCGAAAATCCACGAGGAAGAACCGCTGTTTGTAGTGCTCGGGCAGTCCGGTTCCCGGATAGAACGCCAGTCCAGACGGCCCGCTGGCGAGGTTGGTGACCGGCGGCACGATGTAGGCCGGCTGACCTTCGTGGAACGGGTGCCAGATTTTCTCGCGGTTGAAAGGCCCACGGTCGGGAAGGTACTGATACTCCATTCGCCAGCCGCTCTCACCACCTTGCACAACGTAGACCCAACGGGCCTGATCGCCGCTATCGGAATTGTTGTCGCCGGTGAAGAGATTGCCGTAGTCGTCGAAGGCCAGCTCTTGCGGGTTCCGCAGGCCGGTGGCAAAGACTTCCAGGTTACTGCCGTCCAGCTCGCAGCGAAGCACTGCCCCGCACTGCGGGTGGACAATCTGCTTCCCTTCCTGCGTTTTTACGTTGAAACCCCGGTCCCCAATGCTGAAATAGAGCCGCCCATCGGGGCCGAGAATCAACCCGTGCATGTCATGCCCGCGAAAGGCGAAACGCACGCCATAGCCGGTATGCAGCGCTGTCCGCTCGTCTGCTTTGCCGTCCTTGTCCTGATCCCGCAACCGCCACAGATTAGGAATGTTCGTGTAATAAACGTCGTCGCCGCGAACGAGCACGCCAGCGCCGGTCCCTTCCTCAATTCTGTTGAAGCCCGCGGCAAAGACACTGGCCTTGTCCAATTTGCCGTCGCCGTTGGTGTCTTCCAGAAGGCGAATGCGGTCATCCTGCTGGGTGTATTCGATGGCCTTTTCCTTGAGGTGTTTGTGAATGTACGCCAGCCGATCAGCAACCGTTTGAGCCGCCAGGTCATCATCGAGCCACTCGGCATGATTGCGATTATCGGCGATAGCCGTTGTCTGCCGGAATGTTTCGCAGACAAAGAATCGGCCCCGATTGTCGATAAAGAACGCCACCGGATTTGCCAGCAGCGGCTCCGCAGCGACGACCTCCACTTTCAAGCCCGCGGGAACTTTGAAGCCGCTAAATGCTTGCTCGGCTTCCTTGGAGGCCGGGGCGATCCGTGGCTCTTGCGGTGGCGGGGAATCTTCACCACGGGCCACAAAACCCACGACCAACAGCCCAAGCGGCAGCCAATACGAGCGTATCCAAATCATGGGACTTTTTCCCGCCAAGGGGGTGGCGCGGCAGATTAGAAAGATGAGAATGAAAGGTGGGCTCCAGCAATCCTAATTGCTGAAGAAAACACTGACAATTGGCTTCGGCATCGCCCAGTGCGCGATTCGAGGGAAAACAGTATGGCGGTTCGTTGTTCCAAATGCGGTGAAGAGCTGCTCGGCCCCGTCAACCGCTGCTGGAAGTGCGGCCAGCAATTCACTGCCCAGGCGGAAGCGGGGGGCCTGCCGCCGGTCCGTTATGCTCCCGTCAATCTGCCGTCCGATGTCGTTCAGGCCGAATTCGCCGACGGAGGGGTGGTAACGGCAGCCGTGCCCGGTTCGGAAGCAGCGGTTTCAACCTCGTCTTCCGCTACCACTCCTACGCCCCCTTCCACGAGCGCCGCTTCGCCTGGCACCATCGGCAACTCCGTCCGCACGGGCTCCCCCTTCGTCAAGGGAGCGACCATGCAGCCTGTGACCACCCCGGCCTTTCCGCGAAACCCACTCGCCCCCGGCTTGTCGCGGAGGATTCCCGGTCCACCCGGCCACGACCCGTTGGCGGTGGCCGGAGCAATCACCGCCATTCTCATGGGCATCTTTGCCCTCGGCATTGCCTGGATTGCCTCCTGGGCGGCCATCTGCGCGGCCGTGGTCATCGCTCTCATCGGCTTTGGAATGGGCATCTGGGGACTCTATTCCAAACGCCGCGGCTGGGCCCTCTTTGGCATCCTCATTTCGGTGGCCGCCATTGGCCTGGCCACATACACCGGCTCGATCCTGGTTTACCAGTCGATGCGGGAGCGGCAAGAGAATATTGAGGTGGACCCCAGCATGATGCCGTAAACAGCAGCGGACCTACTTTTTCTCTGCTGGCAGCCCGACGTCTTGACTGGCAAGTTGCAATGCCTCGCTTAGAAAGCGGTCTAGCTCCTTATCACTTGGCTCCCGTTGAGCAATCCAGAGCTTTCCCTTGTCCAGCCATTTGATACCTGCTTCCCGGTCTCCCATTTGAAAACTGGCCATTGCGAGGAAGAGCCAGTCTTGGATCTCGCCTTCGCCGGACAGTTCCACCGATTTCATTAGGGCTGTAATGCTCTCCGGGTACTTGCCAGCCCGGTATCTCGCAGCACCTAGCGTATTCCAGAAATCCGACCTTGCGGGAAACCGCCGCATTGCAGCCTCCGCCAGATGGATGGCCACTTCAGGATCGCGCAATTTCTCGTTCGGGTAATTCGCCAGAGTCCACGCGACATCGTTTTCAGTCAGGGCCCATTCGATGGAGCTACCCCATTCATCGGCCAGGCCTCCCATCACTGGACTTACGCTTCCAGGTAACACCTGCAGCACTTGCTTGCGTACATCCAATTTGGATTCGCCATTCTCACTCCCGGCTTTCTCCGCAAGAATCCGGGACAACAGCAGTTGCGACCGAGCGTTCACGATATAGGGCCGCTTGGACGTCGGCTGTTTGGCTGCCACTGGCAATGCAATGTTCTCTCGATTTGTCGGCCGGAACATGGCGTAGCCCTCCGCGTCCTGCCAGCCGCGCCGAGCTACCGCCTGGGCCAAATCGAATCGTCCGCGGTTGCCAAGCTGCTCGCTTTGAGCAATCGCAATAACGTAAGACTTAGGCACGATGTCTGCGAACAACTCCTGGGACTGCCTGTCGACTTCCTGGTTGGCGATTTGTAGCGCGAGTTCGCGAATGTGTGAAGCCTCCGCGTCCAAGTGCGATAGTTGCAAGAGCCCCGCTTGTTGTAACAGCCAGCCGCAGTAACTTCCCCGATTTGCAGCGAATCCCTTTTGTGTAATTGCCACTTTCAGCAGGCGACCGACCTCTTGAAGAACAATTGCCGCGTCCTGATCGCGCTGCAACGAGAGTAATAGCCCGGTCAATCGGTCGCCCGCTGAAAGAAAGATGGGCGGGCTCGACCGTACCTGATCCTCAACCGGCATCTCCTCCGCGGACTTGATCGTTCGTCGCAGGACGACCTCCGACTCAGCGAATCGCTGAGCATTCGCAAACTCCTCTCCCGCGCGCCACAACTGAAAGACTTGTGAATCTCGGAGCATTATGTCCGACGAAAGAGGGCCTGTTAGATGATCGCGCACGCAAGTCATCCACTCAAGTCGCTTTGCATCGGATTCTCCACGGTCCCCCTTCTCCAAGAGCATCTGGTACTCTTCAAAAAGTACGCCGGAAAGAGCGATCGAGATATCTTGGGGCTCAGAATCCTGCGAAATGATTTCGCGGCAGAAACGTTGCAGGGCTCGCAATTCAGCCCGCGCCTTCTGATAGTCTA
The DNA here is from genome assembly GCA_005778405.1 of Planctomycetaceae bacterium. Lineage (GTDB taxonomy): Bacteria > Planctomycetota > Planctomycetia > Pirellulales > Pirellulaceae > SXOA01. Next base: position 20,722 of record SXOA01000197.1, on the reverse strand, counting down.
TGGCGTTTGCATTCTCGCTCATTCTGAGGCGCACAGATTTGACAGACAAGGCCTTTGCCAAATTGCTCCGCGTCTGGGAATCATGGGGCAGATCCTTGTAAATCTGTTTCGCGATCAGAAAGGCATCGTCAAAATGTCGCGTCGCGGCAGCATCTTGCTGGCCCAAGATCATCACATTATTCTCAATAAAATGACGGCAGTATTCCTTGCGTAAATCCGGAGGCGCGTCGTTGATGTTGGTGAGAACGCGAAAATGCTCCGCAAATAGCGGCAACATTTTCGTTTTTAACGATTGCATCGCGGGATCGAGGGAGCTATGCGTGCGATGCAACTCTTGAATGTCGTTGAGAGTTTTCAGCGATTGTCGCCAATTCTCAGCCGATTGCGATCGCGCGGTTTGTGCGCTGGCAACGGCAGTCCGCAATTCAATATTCTGCTGCCGAATGAAAGCCAGTGCCACCGAAAGCGCAGCAAGAGCCAGAACTAGGACCACTCCGGCGCTGCCGACGGCAGTCTGGTGCCGCTGCATCCATCGAGACGCCCGAACGTAGAGATTTGGTCGCCGGGCCTCAATGTGCCGGTCGTCCGCGAACCGTTTGAGGTCCGCGGCCAGGTCCGCGGCTGTTTGATAGCGCTCCGCTGGGTTCTTCTGGGTGGCCTTGAGCAAGATCGTTTCCAAGTCCCGCGGGATTGCGGGGTTGTACTTCCGTGGCAGCTTCGGCTCTTCAAATGCGATTTGCCGCAGGATTTCCTGGCGACCTTGGCCGGGGAGGGCGGGGTGGAGCGTCAACAACTCGTAGAGCGTGATGCCGAGGGAATAAATGTCGGTGCGGTGGTCGATCCCGATGCGCTTCGCCAGGGCCTGCTCGGGGGACATGTAGCGGAGAGTGCCGACGAGGTCGCCGGTCATGGTGAGGTTCCCTTCCCCCTCGATCCGGGCCAGGCCAAAGTCGGTGATCCAGATGTGCCCCAGCCGGTCGAGCATCAGGTTGGCGGGCTTGATGTCCCGGTGGGTGACGCCGAGCTCGTGGGCGTGATGCAGGGCGTCCGCGACTTGGGCGAACTGCTCCGCGAGGCGGCGAAACCAGGCGGGGGAGGTGCGGGACTTTTCGGTGGAGAGGGCGGCCAGGACGTCAGTCTCGGTGGCGGAGCGGGAAGCGGCTGGGGGTTGGGGACTTGGGGCTGGGGAAGAGGACGCTTCCGCTTTCCGCTTTCCGACCTCCGCTGTGGCCGCAGTGTCCCTCGCTGACGCTTCGGGTTGCTGGTAGAGCGGCCCGAGGCCCGCGGATTCACGCAGGGCAGCGATCACCTCGGCCAGGGTCAGGCCATCGATGAACTGCATAGCATAGTAATGCACCCCCCGTTCGCAGCCGACGCCGTAGATCGGCACAATCTGGCCGTGGTGCAGGCAAGCGGCGGCCTGAGCTTCGTTGCGGAACCGCTGCAAGGCTCGCGGGTCGAGCATCGCTGCCGAGGGGAGGATTTTCAGGGCCACGCGGCGGCGAAGCGAAATCTGCTCCGCTTCATAAACAACCCCCATCCCTCCCCGGCCAACTTCCCGGAGGATGCGAAAGTCCCCCAGCACTCGGTTGGTCCGATGCGCTTCACCGGCATTTCCTTCCGCCGGTCCCTCCGCCAGCAAGTCCTCCGACAACTCGCCCGCCATCTGGCCGATCCAGTCCATTTGCCGCAGGCACTCGTCGAGCGCTGGGGCAATCGCGGGAAAGCGGGCCACGAATTCGGCCCGGTTGGGAGCTTTGCCCCCTTCCTGAAGTTCCAGGTACTCGGCCAGCGCTGCGGCCAGTTGCGAGTTATTTGGGGGATTCGCCGCGGACTCGCGGGTGTCTGGGGAGGCGAGCTGTTTGGCACTATTCATGTTCGTTCGTCCCTTCAATAACTTCATCCGCGGACATTCTGAACAGAAGGTAACAAAGAAAACGAAGAAAGGCAGAATAGTCGTGGATGTGAAAAAGTGACCGCCGCTCTTGCCTTCCTTCTTTTCTTCATTCTTCTTCGTTACCTTTGTGTCCTTTTGTTCAAGAATCTTCTACCCCGTGGTTTGCTCCTAGGATTGGCCCTTCAGAATCTGGCGCAATTCAACCATCCCGCGCGCCCAGAGCTTGCGGACGCTGTCCACGCTCCGGCTCATTCTCTCCGCCGCTTGCTGCGAAGTCAGCCCCTCCAGTTGCCGCAGGACAATGGCTTCGCGGTGTTGCGCGGGTAACTTCTCGAGTGCCTGGGCCAGCAGCACGGCTGCCTCGCGGCGCTCGGCGGACTGGCTTGGAGATTCGCGGGGCGAGACCAGGTGGGCTACCCAGTCTTGCGAAGAACGGTCCAGCTCGGCCCCAATCGCCCGCACGCTGCGACCCTTCGCCTCTCGAAGCTGTTTGCGGCGGTAAGAATCCGCCAGGCAGCGGGCCAGGATTTGCCGCAGCCAGGCGGCCAATTCCGCCTCGGTAGTGCCGCGAAACTGGTCGAATGCATTATGGGCCTTCAGGAAAACGTCCTGCACCACATCGGAAGGGTCGGTGTTCTTATGCCCCTTTCCTGCCTGCACCCGGACGAGGAGCTTCAAATAACCCCGATATAGCCCCATCAGTTCCCCCAGCGCCGCGCCATTTCCTTTTCGGACGCGGCTCAGGAGGTGGGTGGGGGAACCATCAGGCATGGGGCATTGTAGTCCGCTCACTCCGTGAGCGGACAGGTCAGCAAAGGCGGGCATAGTGACCGTCCGACAGCGAACAATCACAGGCTCACTGTGAGCGGATCACTCGACCGCCAGCTTATTGCTAAAAAGCTCGGTACACGGGAATAGAGTCAATCAAGCTGTTGTTATTGTACAGGTACACGAATTCCGGCAGCCATAAAAAAGTGACTGCGTAATGAGTGAATTTGGCCCCGCCTTTGGTCTTAGCGTTTGATGTCCAGCAAACGCGCCCGGTAGATGTCGAAGGGATCGCCCCGCAGATACCATGCGCTGCAGCCACTTGACACTCATCCACGGTCGGCAGGCGCCACGGCAATCCGGTGTTGGTGCTAAGTCTGGATACGTAGGCAACCGCGCCGTCCCAGGTTGAGATGCCTTTTTGATCTCCCCAGACGAGTCCTGTATCCCAGTCGAGGGTGCCGCCAAGCTCAGGCACATATTCCCAATTGCCCGTTTGGGCCAGCGACGTTTTCGCTTGTAAGCTGACGGCTGCAAATGCAACGGTACAAACCGCGAGTACGACCAGTCTTTGCAAAGCTCGGTTCATCGCTTGGCTCCATTACGAGGTGAATTCATTAGGGGCTCGCAGGTACACGGACCCGCTTCAATTTCATTCAGATAATGACGTAAGCTGCTGCCTCAACTGGCCACGAAAAAGAGAGAAAAGTAAAAGTTTTTCGGGGGTTGAGCTTGCGGTGTGAACCAAGACCAGGCGCAACTATTCACGTCATAGGGACTTGCGTCAAAATTGTCGGTGCGGAGATCAGGGACCGGCTTTGTCCTCCAGCCACGCCAAAATCGCATCGGCCGTCCCCGGATTGGTCGCCAGCGGAATCCGGTGTACATCACAAACTCGCATCAGGGCGGAAACATCCGGCTCGTGCGGCTGGGCGGTGAGGGGGTCGCGGAAGAAAATGACGGCGATGATTTTCCGCTCCGCCACGCGCGAGCCAATCATCAGGTCGCCTCCTTCCGGGCCGTGAGCGACGCACTCCACCTGCAGCGGCAACTCCCGGTTCAGCAGTTTCCCCGTGCTGGCCGTAGCCACCAGCGGATGCCGCTGAAACAGCAACAGGTTCCGCCGGACAAAATCCAAGATGGCCTGCTTTTTCTGGTCATGAGCGATGAGGGCGATCATGGGCGGCTTTCGTAGGAGTGGTTCCGCCCTACGATAGCACATAAATTGAACCTTTTGCCCCTGCCGCAACACCCAACAAGGTCAGCCCGGCAGATTTGCTTTAACTTCGCTTCCCCACAAGGGTTGCACTGGATTAGACTGAGAGCAGTTTCAGTACCACGTTGGAGTCCCGCCTTTAGGCGGTCTGAGTTGAGAATGCCGGCTAATGCCGGGACTCCAACGGTGATCCCCCGATCGGCACTTTCGCGTGAACCGCCTGAACGTGGACGAAACCACTCGCGAGCATTTCGCCCGCATCCATCGGGCTGCGCTCGTGCTCTGCGGCAACCCCTGGGATGCGGACGACCTCGCCCAGGAAACGTTCATGGTCCTGGCCCGGCAGGGGAGCCATTTTGAAGGCCGCAGCAGCGTTTACACCTGGCTGTACGGAGTCCTGCTCAACCTCGACCGGCGGCAGCGGCGGCAACTGGGAATGAAGCGCCGCAAGCTTCGCGTCCTCTGGGACCGGGAGCCGGCGGGGGAGAAAAGCGTGCCGGGGGCCGACGCCCCGGTCGAAGTGGCCGAGTGGAAAAACAGTCTCTGGGCTCGCGTTGCCCTGCTTCCCGAGGGGCAGCGGCAGTCGCTGGTCCTGCGGTTCAGCGAAGGACTCAGGTACGAGGAAATTGCCGAAGTTTTGGAGTGTCCGCTCGGCACCGTCAAGAGCCGCATTTTCCACGGCCTGGCCGCCCTGCGGCGGATTCTGGACAGCGAAGGGGAAGAGGCCCGGCAGTTGCCCGCCTTTCCCAGTGAGGACATTTCTCATGCCATTTGATCCAAAACTCATTCGCGAAGACGACGCCAACTTTGAACGGGGCGATCTGCAGTTGCCCGATGACCTCGCCCACCTGGCCGAGCAACTCGGCGACGACGCGGCCCGCCTGGCGGCCACTTATCCTGCGCCGACGCCGAAAGTGCTGGCAGTTTCACTCCAACCAACGTCCCGTCGCCACACCTGGCTCACTCGATCATTTGCCGGAACCGCGCTGGCCGCGGGTCTGGTGACGATTTCAATTTGGGCGTCGAATTCCTATCAACCTTTCGGCGAGCATCCGCATCCGGCGATCGTTCCCGCACCCACGACAAATACCTTCGTAGTAACTCCAAGCGCCGAGCCCTCAATCCCCGTCACCCCCGCCTCCTTCCTCGGTGACACTTCCGGCCCCGAGCTCGAAGCGCTGATGGACCTTTGGGAACAGGACCAGCCCGCCGTGCGCAGCTTGTCGTTTTGAATGGAAAGTCAGCTTCCTTGAACCCCTCCCACACAAGCCTGAAGCACCAGCGAAGGACAGCGCCGCTTACCTGTAGTTGCCGTATCGTCATGAATGCCTCCCCCCGCTGGCCGCGCATTCCTTCGCTCACGCTTCAGGCTGGTGTCATTCTCCTCTCCCTCCTCGCCACCGCCTCGGCTCAGGATCTCAACACCCCCTTCGTCTCCTGGGAAAAACCGACGCAGCGGCTACAAAACGCCACCGTCACCGTCCGCATCCTTTATCAGTCGCCAAAACCGGCGGCCGAAAAGATTGATTCGGCCAATCCCCAGGCCGCTGGCGCGGCGACCGACAAACCTTCCCAAGAAAGACCCGCCGGCTCCACCGTCATCGTTTGCTCCGGCCTCTGCGTTGCCCGCAACAAATTTGTCACCGCGGTCCAGGTCGGCACCGATTCCCAAATCCGCTTCACCTTCCCCGGCGGCAGCCAAGGGGATGCCCGGCTGCGGGTGATTGACGAATTCTCCGGCCTGGCGATTCTGGAATCCAAGTCCGACGCTGCCACCCCCATCGACCTTACTGCCGCTCCGGCCGCCGCCGGCTCGTGGGTCATGACCGGCTCCGCTTGGGGTGTGGAAAAACCGATCGTCTCGCTTGGCATCGTCGGCGCGGTCGACCGCACTCTCACCGGCGGCAGCTATCCGCCACTCTTGCAGTGCGACGTCCGGACCACTGAAACCTCTTGCGGCGCGGGGGTCGTCAACAGCCAGGGCAAACTCGTCGGAGTCGTCATCGGCACCGACAAGCCCGAAGCCCAACGGGGCTGGGCCTACGCCGTCCCCATCACCCACGTCCAGCGGCTCCTCCGCGTGGCGGACGGGGCCAAAGCTGGAGTCAAAGTTGGAGTCCCGCCTTCAGGCGGCAGCGAGGAAGACAAATCTGTCATCGTCCTCAAGCGGCGGCGGCCCGTCGTCGGCATGTCGCTCGACAGCGAGGCGGACGGCGCCATCATCGTCCGCCGCGTCGTTCCCGGCGGACCCGCCGACAAGGCCGGCATCAAAATCGGTGACCACGTCACCGCCACCGACGGCATCCGCATCCGTTCCGTCTACCAAGCCACCGTCCCCACTCTCCACAAACAACCCGGCGACACCATCAGCTTCACCATCGAGCGCGCCGGCAAGCCGCAAGAGATCCAGTTCACCCTCGGCGGCGGCGTGGAACTCCCCTCCCTACCCGAAAACCAGCTCGCCGAAATCCTCCAGCCCAAAGTGCAAATAACCCGCGATCTTAAAGGGGGCTACAAGAATAGCAGTCCTCTCGCTCCGCGCGAGGAACCCGAAGGTGCTTTTGCTGCCGAGAAGATCGCCCTCCTTGAAAAGGCCATGGATCGCTATCAGAAAGTCATCGAGCTCCAGCAACAACAATTAAAGGATGCCACCGCCAGCCGCCGCCAACTCGAAGAGTCCCTCGAAACTCTCAAAGCGGACCTGGAATCGCTTCGCAAGCAGCTTCAGGCGAGCGGCAAAAAAGAGGCGGGGGATGCGGCTAAGAAGTGAGTTCAATCTCACTCGACAAATTTTGTTCACTGGACATCGCTGCGGGTGACTTCGCACTTCCGCAACGCGGGGCAAGAGTCAGCGCCAATCCCCAGTCCAGCTTGAAACCGATTTGCGACGGCCAGATCCGGAATTCCCCGAGTGCCAAACCCCCAATCCCCGGTCCCCGATAATTTCGCTACAATCATTTTCGCTTTAACCCCTACTTCTTCCGCCGAATTCACTTGAGGCAACAATGATTTTGCGAAATGCACTCTTCACTTGGGGTCTGGTTCTGGCCGTCCCGGTATGCGCTGTGTCTGCCGAGGGGGATTTAGCGAAGAACCTGGCGATTGTCAGGGGGGTCGGGGTAAAGGGGGAAGGGCACGCTAAGGCGACGGCGGCGGCGAAGGCGCTGGCCCAGTCGAGCGCGGCGGAGTTGCCCGCCATTCTGGCGGCGATGGACGGATGCAGCGTGCTGGCGGAAAACTGGCTGCGGGGAATTGCCGAGGGAGTGGCTCAGAAACAGGTGGGTGGGAAACTTCCCGTGGCCGAGTTGGAGAAGTTCCTGGCCCAGACGAAACATTCACCCCGCGCCCGCCGCCTGGCTTATGAGTTTGTTGCTGGCGTCGACGATTCTGCCGAAAAACGGCTGATTCCGACACTGCTGAATGACCCCAGCCTGGAGCTTCGCCGCGACGCGGTGGCGCTGGCCCTGGCCGATGCCGCGAAAGTGGAAGACAAGAAAGCGGCCCAAGCGGCGTTTCACAAAGCGTTCTCGGCCGCCCGCGATAACGACCAAATCAAGGCAGCAGCGGACAAGCTCAAGGAACTGGGCGAGACCGTTGACCTGGCGACTCATTATGGCTTCCTGCAGACCTGGCAAATCATCGGGCCGTTCGACAACACGGGGGATAAGGGTTGGGACGTCGCCTATCCACCCGAAGCCAAGGTGGACCTGGTGGCGAAGTATCCGGGGCTCAAGGGGGAGATTGGCTGGAAGGAAGCCACCGGCAAGGATGACTTTGGCATGATCGATCTGACCAAGGTTCTCGACAAGCACAAAGGGGCCATCGCCTACGCCTCCACCGAGTTCATTTCCGAAAAGGACCAGCAGGTGGATTTGCGGCTGGGATCGTACAACGCCCACAAGATCTGGCTCAACGGCGAAGAGCTGACCGCCAACCACGTCTATCACGCAGGGCAGCAAATCGACCAGTACCTGACCCAGGGAAAAATGAAAAAGGGCAAGAACGCCATCCTGCTGAAAATCTGCCAGAACGAGCAGACCGAGGCGTGGGCCCAAAGCTGGCAATTCCAATTTCGCATTTGCGACACCATCGGCACCGCCATTCTTTCGCAGGACCGGCCATCGGCCAAGACAGCGTTCCTGCCAGCCATTCGCCGCTAGGGTCAATTCCGAAATCCTAAATCCAAAATCCGAAGTTCAAGAACATACATCGTCATGAAACGTTTTCTCCTACTCGCGTTTGCCGTGCTCCTGCTTCCATTGTTCACTGCCGCGGACTGGCTGCAATTCCGCGGCAGCGACCAGACCAGCCTGGCGCTCGACAGCAAGCTGGCCCTCAAATACAGCCCAGAACAGAATCTGGCCTGGAAGGCTCCGCTCGTCGGCAAGGGAGTGAGCGGGCCGATCGTTGTCGGCAATCGCATCTTTGTGACCGCCAGCAATGGCGCGAATAAGCAGGACCATCTGCACGTTTTGGCTTTCGATATGGAGAGCGGCAAACGGCTGTGGAAGCGGGAATTCTGGGCTACAGGCCGCTGCTTCCATCACCCGACCTCGTCGGTTGCGGCCCCCACGCCGGCCAGCGACGGCAAACGGATTTTTGCCTTCTATTCCAGCAATGACCTCGCTTGCCTCGACCTTGAAGGCAATCTGCTCTGGTATCGCGGATTGGCCCATGACTATCCCAAAGCCGGCAACGACGTAGGGATGTCCAGCTCACCGCTGGTGGTCGGCGAAACGGTGATTGTGCAAGTCGAGAATCAGGGAGATTCGTTCGCCGCTGGAATCAACACCGCCACGGGTGAAACCCGCTGGCGCGTGCAGCGCCCGGCCGGTGCCAACTGGGCTTCACCGGCCGCCCTGCGCGGCAAAGACGGCAAGCAACTCGTACTGCTCCAATCCGGCAACGGATTGACCGCGCACGACCCACTCACCGGCGAGCAAAAATGGAAGTACGACGCCGGTTGCAGCAGCATTCCGTCCCCCACGACCGTCGGCAACCGGATCTATCTGCCCGCCAATGGCCTGACCGCACTGGATGTTGAGGATGGTGCGACCGCGGCCAACATTGCCTGGGACTCCATCAAGCTGGGCGGCGAAAACGCCAGCCCCGTCATCTCCGGTGGCAAAGTGTTCGCCCTCCGCAAGGATGTTTTGTCCGGTGGTGACGAGAAGACCGGCACAGAGCTCTGGCAGGTCCGACTGAAGGGTCGTTTCTGGGCCACGCCCGTTGTTGCCGGCGGCCACGTTTATTGTGTGAACCAGGACGGGCAGTGCTTTGTCATCAAGCCTGGTGACGAAAAGGGAGAGCTCGTCAGCACCATGGAGTTGGGCGATGCCATCCTTGGTTCTCCCGCTGTCGCCGGCAACGCCCTGTTAATCCGCAGCGACAAATTCCTGTACAAGATTGTCCCGTAGTCTTACTGGTTCAGTGCCCGACTCTCTCTCCCTCACCCCCTGCGGCCCCGTTCGCGGCTCGATTCGCCCGCCAGGGTCCAAGAGCATCACCAACCGGGCCTTGGTTTGTGCTGCCCTGGCGGATGGTGTTTCCACGCTCACTGGCGCGCTGGCGAGCGAAGACACAGAGGTGATGATCGACAGCCTGCATCGGCTCGGTATTCCCGTCGAACGGCATGACGACGGCAGCCAGCTCATCGTCTCCGGTTGCGGCGGAAGCATCCCGGCCAGAAACGCGGATTTGTATGTAGGCAACAGCGGCACCACCATTCGCTTTCTCACGGCCATGACTACGCTGGGCCACGGCACCTACCGGCTGGGGGGCGTTCCGCGGATGCAGGAGCGGCCCATTGCCGATTTGCTCTCCGCGCTGAACCAACTCGGGGCGGACGTACAAAGTGAAGCCGGCACCGGCTGTCCGCCGGTCATTGTGCGGGCAAGTGGCTTGCCCGGTGGCCGGACGACAATACGGGGAGACATCTCCAGCCAGTTTCTCAGCGGCCTGCTCATGGCGGCGCCTCTGGCCCAAGATAACGTCGAGCTGATTGTCGAAGGAGAATTGGTTTCCCAGCCGTATGTCACGATGACGCTCGGCGTCATGCGGGAGTTCGGTGCCGAAGCCCATTATTCCGGCCTCTCCCGATTCGTCATCGCCGGCCAGCAGCGCTACCGCAGTTGTGAATATGCGATCGAGCCCGATGCTTCCGCCGCCAGCTACTTCTGGGGCCTGGCCGCAGTGACCGGCGGCGAGGTAACGGCCCTGGGACTCGCCCACCGCGCGCTGCAGGGGGACGTCGCCTTCGTACAATGCCTGCAGAAAATGGGCTGCCGCGTCGCCTACAGCAGCCGCGGAACCACAGTCACCGGACCCACCGTGCCGCTCCGCGGAATTGACGTCGATATGAACGCCATCAGCGATACGGCCCAGACATTGGCCGTCGTCGCTCTTTTCGCTCAAGGGCCGACGACCATTCGGGGCGTGGCACACATCCGCCATAAGGAAACCGATCGCATCGCCGACCTGGCCCGCCAGCTCCGCAAGCTTGGTGCCGGCGTGGAAGAACTGACCGACGGCCTGCGAATCACTCCTGCTCCGCTCCACGGCGCGGAGCTGGAAACTTACAACGACCACCGCATGGCGATGAGCTTTGCTTTGGCGGGACTGAAAATTCCTGGCGTCTCCATCCGAGATCCAGGCTGCACGGCCAAGACTTATCCCAATTTCTTTGCAGACCTGTCCCAACTTGTCGGCCCTACAAAGTCTGTTTAGCCGCCGCGTGGACTAAGCCAGGAACATCCCATGCCCGAACTCGGCGTCAACATCGACCACGTAGCCACTCTTCGCCAAGCCCGCAAGACTTTTGAGCCGGATCCAGTCGCGGCCGCGGTTCTGGCCGAGCTGGCAGGAGCGGACAGCATCACGCTCCACCTGCGCGAGGATCGCCGGCACATTCAGGACCGTGACTTGCGGCTACTGCGAGAGACGGTCACCACGAAGCTCAACCTGGAGCTGTCCGTCTCCGAGGAAATTATCGGCATTGCCTGCCAGACCAAGCCAGAGCAGGCCACGCTCGTGCCCGAGCGCCGTGAGGAAGTGACGACGGAAGGTGGGCTCGATGTTGTTTCGCACCGCGTTGCCGTAGCTCGCGCGGTGCAACGCCTGCAAGCAGCTGGCATCGCCGTCAGTTTGTTCATCGATCCCGACCCGAGACAGATTCAGCTTGCCAAGGAGCTGGGTGTGGAAGCCATTGAGCTGCACACCGGCCAGTACGCACTCGCTCGGGGAGCCGATCAAGCGCAGCAATTGGCGGCGCTGGTTGCCGCGGGAAAGGTCGCCAGCGACCTCGGCCTGCGGCTGCACGCGGGACATGGGCTTAATTATCACAACGTCCGCCCAGTCGCCACGATTGCCAGGATGCTCGAGCTCAACATTGGCCACAGCATCATATCCAGGGCCGTCCTAGTTGGCCTGGAGCGCGCCGTGCGCGAAATGAAGGACTTGCTCTAGCCGTTTAACTCTTCACTGGAAAACGCCAGTAGGCAGCCGCCACCAGGCTGACCTGCAATGCCGCCAGCAGCAGCGGGTGAATAGTGAGAGATGACGCGGGAGTATCTCGCTCGAAAGCCACCGCCTCGGCAGACAACAGCGCCCAGCCCTGCGCCGTCCGCCGCCAGCCGTCATCGAAATTGGCCGGTTCACCCCGCAAACTTGCGCACATCGTCATAACCAGGAGAATTGTTCCGCAGCAAAGGGGGAGTCGGCGGCGAATGAAGAAGAGCATGCCCGGAACGAAGATGCATGCCCCAGGCCGCAAGCCATGGCGAGCGCCTTTGGACAACGTTAATCACGACGAGCCTTGAAGTTGCGGCGAATGCTCTCGCTCGAAATGGCAGAGCGCTTGTGGCTAACAAGCAACATTCTCGCTTGCCGACTGTGGCTAAATCACAGCGGCGGAGAATGTGAAACACTCTTTGACCATTAGCAGGTCGCAGTGGGCTCGATCTATTCTTCCGCGTGTTTGCTCGCAAGCCATGTATGTCGTAAGTTTTCCAGTGCGGAAGCTCCGCACAGTCTGAACAACACGTTCCGCAAGACGCAGAAGGCTCGACTCATGACGACAAGTGCCCCCGATCTCAAAGACCTGCTGCGCAGTGCCCAATTACCGGCCTTGCCGCAAAGCGCTATCCGCCTGTTGGAACTGTCGCAGAACCCCGACAACGGACCGGTCGAATTCGCCATCCCCATCGAAGCCGACCCTGGACTGACGGGGCAGGTACTCAAATTCGTCAACTCTTCCTACTTCGGTTTTGCCCGCGAGATCAACAGCGTCAAACTGGCGATCACGCTGGTGGGAATCCGCACGATTAAGAATTTCGCCCTGTGGAGCGCGGTCTTCAGCTTGATGCCCAACCCGCGTTGCGGCCCCTTTGATCTGAAGTCGCTGTGGCAGGACTCGCTCCGCCGAGCCCTTTTTGCCCGCAACTTTGGCAAGCTCCTGGGAATGAAGGACGCGGAAGAATGTTTTGCCGCAGCCTTGCTGCAGGACATGGCGATCCCGCTCCTCGCCAAAGAGATTCCCCAGCGCTACCTCAAACTATTTCAGGACCGGTCCGATGGCACAGAGCGGCTTTCCGACCTGGAGCAGACCAGTTTTGGCTGGACGCATGCCGATGCCGCCGCTTTGATGTGCCGCTCCTGGAGCCTTCCGGAGGAATTCGCCACGTTGATCGAAGCCCACTGCCATTTAGACGAGCTGGTGGCCGCGGGTGGAAAATTCCCGGGCAAACTGGCCGTCGCGCTGTCGGCGCTTTTGCCCGCTGCTAGCGACAAGGAGTGGACGGACCGCGAAAGGTTTGTCGCCACTTTTAATCAACTGGTGGTTGGCAAGGGAACCACCGCACCGCGGTTTCTGGCCGAAGTGGACAACGCGTTCACGGAGTTCGCCCCCGTCTTGAGGCTGGCAACACCCGCCAAGACATTGGCTCTGTACCTGGAAGATGTGATAGCACAGGTCTAGCTCCGACTGGTTGGCGTTGACCAACTCCCCTTGTTTTCCTATTGTCTCGCCGGGCGGAAATTGGTTCGCCTGTGCTGCGCGTGCAAAGGATTCGCCATGGAACGGCCGGAAGTCAGCGTACTCGTCAACACCTATGAACGACCATGGCACTTGCGACGGTGCCTGGTGTCGTTAGCTTGCCAGTCCATGGCCAAGCAGATGGAAGTGGTTGTGGTCGATGACGGCTCGCGGGACGAGACGGCCGCGGTCGTGCGCGGCTTTGCCCGGTCGGCACCGTTTCCGGTCAAGTTCCTGACGCATCCGCACGAGGCCTTTCAGCTTTGCCGCTGCCGCAACGAAGGAGCGGTAGCCAGCTCCGCGGATCGGTTGGTTTTCTTGGATGGCGATCTCATCGCCGGCCGCGAACACATTGCTGAACATTTCCGCCAAATCGCGCCGGGAGTCGTCACTAACTCCTACTGCGTTCGCCTCAACGAAGAGCTCAGCCAACAGATTGATGAAGACCTGATCCGGAGCGGAAAGTTCACCAAAGTTGCCTCGCGCCGCGATCTGGCCAGGCTTACCATGATGTATCGCAAGGCCTGGTTCTACAGACTCCTACGCCATCCCAACAAGCCACGGTGCAAGGGGGGAGACTTGGGAATGCTGCGGACGGACCTCGAGAAGCTGAACGGCTTTGACGAGAATTTCCGGGCTTGGGGAGGAGAAGACGACGATTTCGGCTTTCGCTTGCGGGCCGCCAAAGTGCATCTCAAGTACATCATGAACTCGACCCGCAGCTACCACCTCTGGCATCCTCTCGCTCCCAGCCGGCCGGATCGGCTGCGGAATGGCCAGAACGAAGATTACCTGCATCGCCAGGTACGGCTGACGCACTGCATGAATGGCCTGGTGAAGCGAACTCTGCGCGACTTGGAAGTTCGGATCTGCGGTGTGTCCGCGGATTCCGCGGCGCTCCAGCGGGCACTGTCCGTCCATTTCAAATGGCCGCAACTTCCGCAAGGTGGCAGGTCCGATGTCGAAGTCCTCCCCTTCCCCGGTCAAGGCCGCTTCACCGGCGCTGCGGACGCCCGTCTGCTGGTGGTGACTCAGCGGGGCGTCGTGGTGCCGCTGCGAATCTTGAAGCAGGCCAACATCGTCCTCTCGCCATTGGGAGACATTGGACGCGAAGGACAAATCCGCCTCCGCCTCGAAGATCAGGCCGGTCTGGCCAGCGCGCTCGGCTGGCGGCCGGCCGCCGACGCTTCAGCACAGCGGCGTGCAGCTTAAATCCTCACGCGCCGCTCTCTATCGCAACCCCAGAAGTTTGTGCGTCTGCAAACTGAGCCGCCACCGCGGGTGGCCCAGGCAGTAAGCCACCGCCAGTTCCGTGTTCCGCTCAATGTCCGGCCCGTCCATCGGCTGCAAGAAGAACTGCTCAAAATCGAGTCCCGCATAGCGCTCGGGCTCCGCCCCCACCTGCGGATAGATGAGCTTGAGTTCATGCCCCGCAGAAACAACCAACTCCGCGCCGGCCTTGGGACTGACACAGAGCCAGTCAATGCCGCTGGGAACCGCGCGTGTGCCGTTGGTTTCCACTGCCACTTCCAAGCCACGAGCATGGATCGCTTCAATCGCAGGCTCATCGAGTTGCAGCAGTGGCTCCCCACCCGTGCAGATGACGAGTCCCCGCGCGGTCGACGAACTTGACGCCGCTACCGGCCACCGCTGAAAAACCGCCTCGGCCAGGGCATCGGCTGTTTCAAAAACACCCCCGTCAGGTCCATCGGCACCGACAAAGTCCGTGTCGCAAAACTGGCACACCGCCTCGGCTCGGTCCCGCTCCAACCCCGACCACAGGTTGCATCCGGCAAACCGGCAGAACACCGCCGGCCGTCCTGCCTGCGCACCTTCCCCCTGAAGCGAATAAAAAATCTCCTTCACAGCGTACGCCATCCGGGCAGGCTCCACTTACTACTTTCAAAATGTTCTCCTTTCATCGTACCAAGGGAACGGATTTCTTACTTGGAGCTTCAACCACCTCCAGCAGCCCCACGTCGATATACTGCCCGCCCCCCGTTTGATGGCAATGGACGGCCAGAGTGTTCGCTCCTTCGCGTAGGGCCTTTACAGCGACATCATCCAGCGGGATGAGGACGTAGTCGGTGATATAGCCTTTCGTCTTTGTCACCAGAACGCCATTCAGATAAACCTCGGTGTCTTCGTCGTGGTGAATGACCAGATGCAGCCCCTCGTGCTTGCCGGCGGGGACGTCGAAACTTCGCCGGAGCCAAATGTCGCCGGTTTTCCAGTCGGTTCGAACTGTGGTTCCGGGAGTGCTCTTCTCGCCAAAGCCGCCGGGGCCTTCTTTCCAGGCAGCATCATCAAAGCCGGGCCGTTCCCAGCCGTCCGCCGGTTTGGCGAGCGAGTACCGCCACTTCTGAGCTTCCTTCTGGGAAGTTGCCAGCAAGGTCGCCACCTTTGGTGCCGGCAAATAGAGACGGGCATGGGCCGCGGCAGTTTGCTTCTCGTCGACCTTGAGTACCGCTCGGTCGTAGGTCATCAAACCGTTGACTTCAATTTCCACGTCGGTCGTCTGCGTATAGACGGCGGCGGAAAGTCCCTTTCCGGTCAGTGGCCGCAGATTCACCAGCAGGTTCATGTACGCCTTCTGCAATTCGGCTTGATTCGCATAGCTGCGATAGCCCCAGTTGTCTTTCGCTTGCCAGGTGTGTCCGTCCAGCGGCAGGCCGAGACCGCCGTATTCGCCGAGCACCGCGGCCCGCGTCGAGAGCGGGGGCATGCCAGGTCCGGGATAGATATGCACGTCGTGGACATCGCCGACACCACGATCCGTCCAGCCGCTGGCACTGTTGACCAGTCGCGTGGGATCGAGCGTCCTGGTCAAATCCGCGATGCGGGCCGTGTCGAATTGCCCCCACCCTTCGTTGAACGGCACCCACATCACAATGCAGGGATGGTTGCCAAAATCCTTGATAATCTCGGCCCACTCGGTTTCGAACTGTTTCGTCGATTCTTCCGACCGCTGCGAATCCGGGTCATTGGGACCGATGTATTTGTCGCCGCTGGGCATATCCTGCCAGACGAGGAGCCCCAGCTTGTCGCAGTGATGATACCAGCGGTCGGGCTCCACTTTCACATGCTTGCGGACCATGTTGAAGCCGAGCTTCTTGGTCATTTCCAAGTCATACCGCAGGGCTTCATCCGTCGGCGCGGTGTACAGTCCATCCGGCCAGAACCCCTGGTCGAGCGGACCAAACTGAAACAGCGGCTGGTTATTGAGCAGCAGCCGGGTAACGCCCGCGTTGTCTTTGCCGAGGGAGACTTTCCGCAGGGCGAAGTAGCTGGTGACGGAGTCGAACTCCTTGCCATCGCCCGTTCCTTCCCCCAGCCAGACTCGCAAGTCGTAGAGCACGGGGTCCATGGGACTCCAGGGGAGCACGACGCCCACTTCCACCGTGACTTCTTTGATGTCCCCTTTATCCTTCGAACGAAAGCGACGGTCTTTGGATTCAATACTCGCCTCGGCATACAGGGCCATACCCGGTTGCGGATTGACGACGCTCGCCGAAATGCGGACCTGCTTCTTATCGAAGTCAGGCACAATTTTAATCGCTTCGATATAGGTCTTCGGCACCACTTCCAGCCAGACCGTCTGCCAGATGCCGGTCGTCGGCGTGTACCAGATGCCGTGCGGCTTGCCGATTTGCTTGCCGCGAGGCTGGTAACTGGAATCGGTCAGGTCACTTACGGCAACGAGCAACTCCGAAGGCTTATCGCCAGCGAGCGCATCCGTTATGTCGCAGGAGAACGGATCGTACCCGCCGCGATGCTGTACGACTTCCTTGCCGTTGACCCAAACCGTCGCTTCCCAGTCCACCGCCCCAAAATGAAGCAGCACTCGGCTGCCGTCCTTGTGTTTGCGAGCTTGCAGCGAGCGTCGATACCAAAGCTTCTCTTTCGGCGAGACTCGCTTCATCACGCCCGAGAGGGACGACTCCACGGGAAACGGCACCAGGATCTTCTTCGTGAACTCCTTGGGTTGACCGGCGGACTCGAGCACAATCTCATAGTCCCACAGCCCATTGAGATTCGTCCATTCCTTCCGCACCATCTGCGGACGGGGATATTCGGGATGCACCTTCTCCGGCGAAACATCCTTGGCCCACCGGGTCGCCAGCGGCCCCGGCACCGGCTGCCAGTCAGCAGCGTGAGAGGCGATGGGAACGAGCAGTAGGACGATGAAAAGGTGGTCAAGCTTCATTTTTGTGTCTCTGGGGAAAGCGAAAGTATCCCGGCTACCTGGAACCCAACTCCACGCAAACCACTTCGCTCCCCTCTCCCCCATTCGTTTTCACAAACAGCTTTCCGCTGCTGAGCGCGGGGAGGGGGCGGGTTTTGGCCGACAGGAACTGCGCGGAGCCAAGGGAGTGAAACTTCTTGGGGTCGGCGGCAATGAGGGTCAGTTTGCCTTCGATGCCCACAAGCAGGATTTTGTCGCCGGCAAGAATTGCGTGGGCGATGCCGAAATTATCCTCGGACCAGGCAACTTTGCCGGTGGCTGCCGCAACGCAGCGGAGGTGCCCTTCGCCGGTGTCCTCGCGGCCGTGGATGCCATAGAGATAGCCCTCGTGCTCAACCGCGGTCGTGTACTGGCTGGAGAGTGAATCGTCGTTCGCCCAGACGGGGCTAGCCTTGCCGCCGCTGAGCGACTTGAGCGCCGCGCCGACGTTGTAGCTGGCGGTGACGAACAGCTTGCCGTCGAACAGCAGCGGCGTGGAAGCGTTCACGGTCGGCCCGCGCTTGCCGAAGGGAAACAGGATTTGAGCCTTGTCCGTTGTCGGATCGAAGGCCACGCAGTTCATCCGCGTGATAAAGATGGCCTGTTCCTTTCCCCCGATGGTCAGTGCGGCGGGAGACGAATAGCTGCCCACCTCGCTCGTTCCCTTCCACAGGGTCTTGCCGGTCGCGGGTTCCAGCGCCACGAGGCCGGCATCTTTGCCGCCGACGTTCACCACCAGTTTGCCGCCGACAAGAATTGGCGTGCTCCCCGCGCCGAAATATCCTTCATCCCCTTCGTAGTCCACATACAGCTCTCGGGTCCAGAGTTTTTTGCCATCGGCCAGCGCCACGCAGTGCAAATCGCCGGCGGCACCAAAGACATAGACCTTGCCATCCTGCACCAGCGGCACACAGCGCGGGCCCAGGTCGGAGTCAATTCCGCCACGATAGCGAGCTGCGAATTCTGCTTTCCAAAGTCGCTGGCCGGTTGCCGTATCCAGCGCCTCCACCAGCTCTTGATTTCCAACTCGGTGGAACACGACCACCTTGTTTCCCACCACCACCGGCCCCGCGTAGCCACTCCCAACTTTGGCCCGCCAGGCGATTTTCGGTTTGGCGGGGAGCGAGCTGGGGAGCTTTTCCCCCTCTGCCTTGCCGCTGCGAGTGGGTCCGAGAATCTGCGGCCAGTCCCCGGCCTGGGCTGTCAGATTTTCAAAAACATTGAAAAATGGGCCAAAAACCAGCAGCCCCGCCACAAGGTTCGCCAGCCCAAAGGGACGAAAGCCGCTCTTAACATGATTCATGGGGGTACGTCCTTCGTAAGGAGCAAGGGTTCGCGGGCCAAGCACTTTTTCGGCCCACTTTTCGCCAGTTCTTCGCCAGGTGAGTTTGTCAATTTTAACGATTAGTCTTATCATAAGGGGATGGTGCGCGAGTTTGCACGGGTGGGAGTTTGCCGTTGATGGAATGAGCGGCCCAAGAGTTGCCTGTTGATCGTGTGGCCCCCCGCCTGCGCCTCCACCTGAATTTCCAAAACCGGAGTTTCCTTTGCCACGTCTGTTTCGCCTGCTCGAGAAAAAGCGAGGAGAGCGCCGCACCGGTTCCAACCTGGTCGGCAGCGTGGGGGAAGCTCTGCTGTATGGTGCCCTGTTCATGCTGGGCGTCACGGCCCTCAGCACTTTGGTCGCCGTCCACTTCTGGCAGCCGCAGAGCGCGTGGTATTCGGTGGGGGTCGGATTCTGGCTCATGGTGGTCGTGCTCTCGTCATTCGTATTCACTGGCGGCATTGGCCTCATATGGACGGTGGTGCGGTTGGGCATCTCCGCGGAACGGCGTTCCGCGCTGGCAACGCATGCGAGCGCTTTGGACCTGGTTCATGAAGCCATGCCGCGCTCCAAGAGTCATCCCACGGTCCCTTCCTTTGATGGCCTGACCGACAGCCCCGGTACCGATCTCGCCTATCGCCTTCCCAGTTCGCAATCCCCCGGCTGGCGGCTGCTTGCGAAGACGATTTTTGCATTGCTCTGGAACGGAATCGCTTGCGTAATGTTCGTCATTGCCACGAAGAGTTGGCTGGAAGGGGCACCGCAATGGTTCCTCACATTTTTCCTCGTCCCCTACTTCGCCGTCAGTGGCTGGACCATCTATTACCTCCTCCAGCAAATCTGGATACACACCGGCTTGGGACAAACGGCCGTCGAAATCTCGGACCACCCGCTGTTTCCTGGGCGCGAGTACCAGGTGCATCTCTCGCAAGCCGGCCACATCGATGTCAAGTCCATTGAGCTGTGGCTGACGTGCGAAGAAGAAGTCACCTATCGCCAGGGAACCGACATCCGCCACGAGCTGTGCAAAGTCTTCGAGCAACAGCTCCTCGCGCAGGGCCCCGTGGAAGTCGAACCGTCCAAGCCCTTCCGTGTGACTTGCACTCTCCCCATCCCCGCCGCTGCGATGCACTCGTTCCAGTCGGAGCATAACTCCGTCCACTGGAAACTCGTGGTCCGCTGCGCCCCCGCCCACTGGCCGGAGTTTGAGCGCCGGCACCCGATCGTTGTTTTCCCGGGGGAAGCAACCCTGCGGGCCGTGGTGACGCCCGCACAAACGGGACAAGCCACCCGCGGCCAGCGTAGCGCCGCCGCCTCCATCGAGGTTGTAGCATGACCATGGAGCCGCTGATCAGCTTGTGCCTGGTCGGGCCGCGGCGCAGCTATGCCGCCGGCGACGAGCTAGTCGCCGAGTACCAGCTCGACGCCGTGCTCGCGGACGAAGTGCAGGCGATCGAAGCGTCCGTCCTGTGGTACACGGAAGGGAAAGGAGAGGAGGACATGGGGGTCCACTTCTTTGAGCGCCGTTTGCCCACCGACGCGGAAGACGGCGACCTCCGTCCGCTGCGGCGATTTCGCACCACGCTCCCCAGCAGCCCGCTCAGTTATGCCGGCGCGATCTTCACCATCCGCTGGTGCATTCGCGTCCGCCTCTTTCTCCGCCGCGGCCGCGAGTATCTGCAGGAACAGCCCTTCACCCTCGGCTCCGTTCCTGCCGCCGCGCGGCAGGAAACGGCCGCGACTGCGTAGCGTAGGATAGGGTGTGTCGAGAGGCGGGCCAACATCTCGCGGACACACCCTACGGTTGGACTCACGGGACTCGTTTTTTCCCTTAATGGAAGGGTCTTTCTTCTTTCTTCCTTTGCCACTTGTTGATTTCCGCTTAGCGACCGATAATTCTTTGAACAGTCGGATTTTCCGCGGTTCTTTCGTATTTCTCTCCGGAGCCTACCATGGCCCTCGTTCCTCTCCGCGTTGTTCTGGATCATGCCGCCGAAAACAACTATGGCGTGGCCGCTTTCAACGTCAACAACATGGAGCAGATCCAGGCCATCATGGAAGCTGCGGTGGAAACTGATTCTCCGGTCATCATCCAAGCCTCGCGAGGCGCCCGGCAGTATTCGCAGGACAACTTTCTGCGGCACTTGATGCTCGCGGCCGCAGAGCTCTATCCGCAGATTCCCACGGTCATGCACCAGGACCACGGCAACAGCGTCGAGACCTGCCTCTCCGCCATCAAAAACGGCTTCACCAGCGTGATG
>SXOA01000196.1 GCA_005778405.1 Planctomycetaceae bacterium | reverse complement strand
CTCGCTGCCACTCGGAATGCTATCCTATCACTGTTGCGCCTTGGGGGCAGCTCAAACATCGCCGCCGCCCTCCGCGAAAACGCTTACCAACCCGCCCGCCTCCTCGCCAAACTCGGTATCCTCAAATAGGGCGTAGCCCTGTGTTGAGCCTACGGATGCTCGACAACCGCTTCCGAACCCATTAAGCTTCCCTGATGTATTGGTCCGTATCCCTGTTCACCCTGTAGGAGCCTCCTTATGAAGAAGTTTGTGGCATGTGTTGCGGCAGCGCTGCTGTGCGGTTCCGCCGTCATGGCGGCTGAGCTGAAGTCGGGTCTGGAAGTTGGCGAAGGGGTCAATCCCTTTTACGTTCAGGACGTCACCGGCCCGTCCGCCGGCAAAGATCCCCTTTGCTACCGCTGCCAGTATGGCAATCGTCCGGTCGTGGCCATCTTCACCCGCAAGGTCGACGACAAGGTCGCGGCCCTGGTGAAGGAAGTTGACGCCAAGGTCGCCAAGAGTGGCGAGAAGAAAATGGCCGCCTTTGTGGTCGTCCTCTCCAGCGATCCGGCTGCCAACGAAGCCAAGCTCAAGGAATTGGCCAAGAAGGAAGGGATCAAGATCCCCCTGACCACATTCGAAAACGCGGCCGGTCCAGAAGACTACAAAGTCGCCAAGGACGCGGAAGTCACCGTGCTGTCTTGGGTCAAGGGCAAGGTCAAGGTCAACCACGCCTTCGCCGCCGGCAAGCTGAACGAAGAAGGCATCAAGGCCGTCATCAGCGACACCGCCAAGATCCTCGAATAAGTTTGGTTCCGCTAGACCGTTAGCAACAAGACTCGATCAGCCCGCCCAAGAGCAATCTCGGCGGGCTGATTTGTTTCTTGGATTGCGGCCCTATTTGCTCGCCGCCGGGGCTTTGCCGAACTCCACCTTTTTGGCCGTCCACTCGGATTCCAATTTGTCGTGCAGTTTTTTCCAGGCTCCCGGCATGAGCGGCACATGGCAGCCCCCCTTTTCCTTGCATTCATTCGCCCCCGCACTCGGGCCGCAACCGCCGAGTCCTTTGCACTCGTTTTGACCGCCGCAGGCGTGTTCCTTGGTCGTGGCGCAGGCCCCCTGGCCGCGACAGGTGTTGTCCCCGCCCTTTCCCTTTCCTTTGCAGTCGTTGAGGCCGCGACAAAGGTGGATGTCCGCCGCCGCGGCAACTGTCCCGTCGCCCGCTGGTTTTACGGCCGGATTTTCTCCCCCGCAGCCGGCGAGCGAACCCGCGGCAATGCCACCCAGGGCGGCAGCGGTCAGTTGATGGAAAGTCCGGCGGTCGATTTCGAAATTGGACACTCGAAGTACTCCATGTTTTGGTGAGGTTAGCCGTCATTGTACCGGCGCGGCCCGCAGCGAGAAGCCGTTTGCTCTAAAATGGTGCCACTATGCCAGCTCCCAGCTTCTTCATCGTCGGCGCACCCAAATGCGGCACGACCTCGCTCAACGATTACCTGCGGCAGCATCCGGACATTTTCATTCCCGAGCGCAAGGAGCTGCACCACTTTGGAGGCGACTTGCATTTTGCCAAATCGGTGCGGCCAACACGCGCAGAATATCTAGCTCACTTCGCCGCCGCCCAGCCCGGACAAATCGGGGGGGAGGCCAGTGTCTGGTATCTTTTCTCGCGACTCGCGGCGCAGGAGATTCGAGATTTCTGCCCCGCGGCCAAGATCATCATCATGCTGCGAAGTCCGGCGGACATGATGCACTCGCTGCACAGTCAGTATCTTTTCGAGAGCAACGAGGATCTGACGGATTTTTCCGCCGCCCTGGATGCCGAAGAGGACCGCAGCCAGGGTCGCCGTCTGCCGCCGAATTCCAACTATCGGGAAGGGCTCCTCTACCGCCGCGTCGCCCACTTCGCCGAGCAGGTAGGCCGCTATCTGAATGTTTTTCCCCGCGAGCAGATTCACGTCATCGACTTCGCGGACTTTTCGCAGGAGACGCCGCGTGTCTTCGCCGAAGTGCTGGAGTTTCTCGGCGTCGATTCCTCCTTCCGCTGTGAATTCGAGGTCCGCAATCCCAACAAGCAAATTCACAGTCGAACTCTGCACACCTTTCTCAACAACCCCGGCCGGCTCTCCATCCTCCTCGGCCGCCTTATCCCGCAGTCCCTTCGCCGTTCCCTCGTCAGCCGCCTTAAGAAAGCCAACTCCCCCGCCGCCCCGCGGCCGCCGCTGGATGCTCGGCTCCGCGCAGAGCTCAATCGAGAATTCGCGCCGGAGGTTGAGCGGTTGGGAAAGCTGGTGGGTAAAGATTTGTCGAAGTGGCTGGCCTGAAGAAGACGGAGAGACGGAGAGACGGAGAGATGGAGAGAAGGAGAGAAATCTGTCGCCTAGTCTCTCCGTCTCCCCAACTCTCCGTCTCTCCGTCTTCCCCTATAATCTCCTCATGGACCACCTCGACCCCAAATACCAGTCCGGCGACCCTCTCCCTCCCACGGAGGTTCCTGCCGGTGTCATCATCAGTCCCGATACTCTGCGGACCAACCGCATTCCGCCGGGACAGTCTCGCACTCGCAAGTGGCCGGTGCTTGATGCTTCTGGAACACCCCGCGTCGACCCAGCGACCTGGGAACTCCGCATCTTCGGCCTGGTCGATCGCCCGCTGACTTTCAATCTGGAACAATTCCGCGCTCTGCCGCGCGTGAAGGTCTTTTCCGATTTCCACTGCGTCACCCAGTGGTCCCGCCTCGGCAACATTTGGGAAGGGGTCAGCACACGCGAATTACTTGACCGCTCGGGAATTCAGGGCGAGGCAAAATTCGTCCTCTGCCACGGCTATGACAACGGCTGGACGACGAATCTGCCGCTGGAAGACTTTATCGCCAAGGACGCCCTGCTTGCCGACCTGCACGACGGCGAACCGATTCCCCCCGACCATGGCGGCCCCGTTCGGGGAATGGTCCCGCAGCTTTACGCTTGGAAGAGCGCCAAATGGATCTGCGGCATTGAACTGCTCAGCAGCGACCAGCCCGGCTATTGGGAGCGCGGCGGCTATCACATGCATGGCGATCCTTGGAAGGAAGAACGGTTTGGGTAACGGATGCCAATCATGAGCAAGAGCCACGACCTGGCCACGATGAAACGCTGGATTGCGGATCAAACGGCCCTGGGGCCACGGCGGCCCGGCAGTCCGGCGGGGCAGCGCCAGGAAGACCAATTGGCGGAAACGCTCAGCTCGCTGGGATTCTCCAGCGTACGTAAAGAGCCGATTCCTCTCACTTATTGGGACACGACCGAAAGCCGACTCTCGGTAACCGGCCCGCAGGGGACCAGGGAGCTGGAGTGCTTTCCGGTTCCCTATTCCGCGTTTACCAGCGAAACCAGTCCGAATGGTCCGCTCCATGGCACCCTGGTGTGGGGCGAACAGGCTGGCTGGAAAAACGCCGACTGGAAAGGGGCGATTGTCGTTGCGGAGATTCGCTTTCCAATGCTCAGCGGGAAAGGCCTGCGGAAGCTGGCTTTCGACTTCATCGATCGCGACGGTGCCTTGCCGGGAATTCTGCATCCGGCAACGTGGGTTCGCTTGGGCTGGCATCTCTACCTGCGCGCTGTTGCCAAGGGAGCCGCCGGTTTCATCGGCATCCTCGCCGATCAGCCCGGCGGCAGTTGCCGCATGTTTGCCCCCTATGGCTTTCGCGAGAAAGACATTTTGAACAAGCCGGTGCCGGGCGTGTGGGTATCGCGAGCGGACGGCCCGTTTCTGAAGTCGCTCGCCCAAAGCGGTCAGGGATCGGCCCAGCTGGTGAGCCTGGGAATTCGCCAGGAGAGCGTGAGCCACAATATCGTGGCCGAGTTGCCGGGAGAGAGTACAGAGGCGATGGTTCTGACTTGTCATCACGATTCGCCGTTTCGATCACCCGTGGAAGATGCTTCCGGAGTCGCTACAGTCTTGTCGATCGCCCAGCACATGGCGCGAACGCGGCCTCTGAAGCGGCGGTTGATCGTGTTGCTGACGGCGGGGCATTTCTATGGATCGATTGGCACGCGAACCTTTATCGAGCAGCACCAGAACGACTTTCTGAAGGACGTAGTGTTCACACTCTCCATCGAACACATCGCCAGGGAAGCTCAGGAGGACCCCGTAGGCATCCTGACGCCAACCGGCAAGTCGGAACCTGCGGGGATTTTTCTAAGCTTCAACGAAGTGCTGCGACGTGGCATTCTGAGCGAAGCAAAAGCGTTCGGACTCGACCGCTGCATGTTGCTTCCAGCCGAGGGTCCGCTGGGAAACTATCCGCCAACCGATGGGGGCGACTGGTATGCGGCGAACATTCCCATTGTGAATTACATCAGCAATCCGGTTTATCTGCTCACCGAGGACGACGATGATCCGTGGGTCGACGAAGAGAACCTGCCGCGAGTCGCGGGAGCATTTTCGGCACTGTTGACTTCGCTCGACGCCGTTCCGCGAGACCGATTGTCCCGCTGCGACTATCCAATTCGCCGCGCGTGGATGAAGTTACTGCGGTGGGTAACTCAGATAAGAACAACTCGTTTCGGCAGCCGGCCCATTCATTGAGCGGCAAGTGAGGTAGGCTTCCAGCCTGCCCAGAAACGCATTGCAACGGCAGGCTGGAAGCCTACCCCACTTTCACCCCAACAACTCTACTCTCACTTTCCCGTCTCCCGCGATCGCATGCGGTCGACCGGAGAGATCGGGAACGGTAGTCTCGGGATCGATTCCCAGTAGGTGGAAAGCGGTAGCGAGGATGTCCTTGGGAGAAACGGGGCAGTCGAGCACGTCGCCGCCATCGCGCGTGGTTTGGCCGACCACTTTCCCCCTGGGGATGCCGCCACCGGCCAGAGCGACGGAGTACGCCCGTGACCAATGGTCGCGTCCCGCGCCGGGCTTGCCGGAATCGAGTCGCGGAGTGCGGCCGTGCTCGCTCATCCAGATGACCAGCGTTTCATCGAGCAGTCCGCGGCAGGAGAGATCGCGGAGCAGCGCAGGGTAGGCGAGGTCGAAGCCAGGAAGGAGCAGTTCCTTGAGCCTTGGATAGTGGTACTGGTGAGTGTCCCAGGCGGCGTTAGCGAACTGCCCGTAGCAGTCCCAAAACACGGTGACGAAGCGGCCCCCTGCTTCGACAAGTCTCCGGGCCGCCAGGCAAGATTGCCCGAACAGAGTCAACCCATATTCTTCGCGCAACTTTCGCGGTTCCTGGCCGATGTCGAGGGCTCCGCGAAGTTTGCCCGACGTGAGCAGCGACCAGGCGAGTTGCCGCTCATGGTCCATTCCCTGCACAGCCGGACTTTCCTCCAATCGTCGCCGGCTGTCGTCGAACTGGGCCAGGAGCGAGCGACGAAGCGACAATCGCTCCAGCGAGAGGTCGTCGATGGGCTGCGATTTAACTTCCCCACCGACTGAAGGTGCAGCCGGGGAAAAAGTGAAACGGCCATCCAGCGTGGTGCCGCCGTTAGGGTCGAGGAATTGTTTCGGCTGGCTTTCCGTGTTTTTGGGAGCAAGCTTGAGGCCGGGGCCGTCGAAGTCGGTCCAGACCGGGTCATGCTTGCGGCCCAGGAAGGCGGCAAAAGGCCCGGCATTCACCGCCGGGTTGTCGGTTTTGGAATTGACCAGCCAAGGCAAGCCGATGTTCCGCGGAATTTCCGCAGCGCGGCCTTGCTGCTTCTGTTCCAAATAATCGACCACCGATCCGATGAACGGCCAGTGCCGGCTGTCGCGGGCCTGGGTTTCCAAATCAGGGGAGTAGGTGGGAATGCCAGTGACGGCATAGGCCAGGCCGTGCAGCGGATACGGATGCGTCATCGAGCGGACCACGGTCACCTGGTCCATCACCTTGGCAGTATTTGGCAGATGGTCGCAAATCGCCAGCCCCGGTACGCTGGTCGAAATGGCCTTCATCTCCCCCTGAATCTCCGCAGCAGCTTCCGGCTTGGGATCGAAGGTTTCGTGCGACGACGGCGAGCCGTAAGGGAACAAGAAGATGCAAGCCTTGGCCCGGCCGAAGGATTTTTCGTGCCGACTTGCGGCACGCGATGACGATGGCACCATCGCACCGGCCAGGCCCAGCCCCGCCAGTCCCCCAATCTGCAACAGATCCCGCCGGCTGACGCCATCGCAGAGAGTTCGGCGAGTTCCCAGGATTCGGAGCATGGGGGTCATTATACAGCGCCGGATTTTGATGGCACTGCTTGCGAATCTGAAAAAAAGTTCTACACTTCCCACTCCATATCCGGCTCAAAAGGAAACATCGGTCGTCGCCGATGATCATAGGGGAGCGAAAGAATGTCGGCCGTGGTGCAGCCTGGTGTATTCACGCGAATGAGATGAGGGCAAACCTCACGGTACGCAGCTAGCGGGGCGTTGACCCCTTTGGCGACGAGCAGTTGATATTCCTCGGGCTTTATGTCGAAGGTGGTCAGTTGCCGCAGGCTGAAGGGAGGCATGCGGCGGGTGGTAAGCATGATGGTCAGACCGTCGTCCGAGCGAATGACCGCAGTCGGCCCCTGATCACAGACCGTGAACCCTCCGTGGCGGGGGAGCGGCTCTTCGAATTTGCCGTCGTAAGTGCCGAGCACAGTCGCTTCACACTCGATCGGCGAGCCATGAAGGTGGTCCGTCTTTCCCCCGGCGCCAAATTGTGCCCGATTGCCAACCCCGGTTTGAATTGCCAGGTTCACCGACTCCGGATCGGCGAGGATCACCAGCGAGCGGTCGATCTTGCGGGCATGGATGGCGTGGGCCAAGTGCGTCCCATCCGCCGGAGAGCCGCCGCCGGCGTTGTCTCCCATGTCGAGCAGGCAGACAGGGCCGGTAAGGTCCATCGCCCGGTCCAGTGCATCGTCAATACTAATCAGCGTACCTACGAAGTCGTCGCGGCGGGTCCATAACTCGCGCGCCAGGTCATTGGCAAGTTTCTGTGCGAGTGGCTGGTCCCCGTCAGTGACAACGATCAAAGCCGAGCCCATTTCGGCAACATCCGCATAGGGAAAGCCCAGCATGATGCTGTTGAACAGAACCCGCTCATCGTCGAGTTGGGCGTCCGCCAGCTTGTAGAACGAATGGCAGGGCTCCTCGCTGGTGCACTGCTTCTCGATATTGATGGCCATTGGCGGAAAGGCCGCCGCCATCGTCGGCTGCCGCTCGCCGTTCACCGTGCGAACCATCAGCCGGGCAGCGTCGATGCCGCGGGCCTTTTGGTCGAGATGCGGGTTGGTGCGGTAGGCGATGAGGGCGTCGCAGGCGGCCACCATCTCGGGCGACAGATTCCCGTGCGGGTCGAGCGTGCCAATGATCGGCATTTCCGACCCAACGCGGCGACGAACCTCGCTCAGCCAGTGGCCGTCGACATCGGGATACGGCTGGCTAACAGTTGCCCCGTGCGGCGCAACCAGAATGCCGTCGAGCGTGCCCGCAGCGAGCGTCTGGTCGAGCGCGGCAAACATCTGCGAAAGAAGCGCCTCAATGGCCACTTTCTCGATGACGCCAAACGGCATTGCCCGGGCGGCAAAAATGGGAACCGCTTCCGCCCCCAAGTCCTCCAGAGCATGGAACATACCGCTGATTTCGTGATGCGCGTCCACAAACCGCCGCCGCATTTCTTCGCCGGTGACAAGCAACTCCTCCTGAAAATGGCGGAGCGTTGTCGGCTCGGAAATGAAGGTATTGGATTCCTGGATCAGAGCTAAGATGCCAATTCGCATTCGAGAATTGTACTCCATTTCCGCGCCTCATAATCGATACATCCGTTACCACCGCGCTCCAGGAAATGAGCGTTGGCAATTGCTTGCCAGGCCGCTTCATTCGGCCTGCGCCCCGATTGCTTCACGCCCTGCCCAGTTGCGTAAACATCCGGCGCACAGAATCCACAACATTGCATCAATTTGTCAGCAGTCCAGTTGTAACGCGCGGCTTCGAAAGGTGTTGCCGCCAGCGTACTTCCGTGTGACTGCCGGCCATACGCAGTTTCCCAGTGCGTTTGGTACGCCGTGTGCTTTAGGGGTAGCGGACCTTTCCCTGTGAAAAAGGGGTCTGGCTCGGAGCCACCGCGAGACGTCTTCAGCAAGTACGGGTTGCGGCGACGTGCCTGACCCCTTTTTCACACAGTCTGACATCTTGATTATCGCAAAGGTGGGGCCATGGTAAAGAAGAATCAGCTTCGCAGCGGCAAACGCCGCGGGGCGCTAACGCTGGAATGGATTCTGCTCGTGACCGTGCTGGTGATCGGAATCATCGGCGGCATGGCGGCAGTCCGTAACGCCACCAACGCCGAGCTCCTGGACCTGGCCAAAGCCATCAGCGCCATCAACGTCGGCGGCTCGTAACCCTAGGAGTCTACGATGAAATCGGCTTTCTCACTCATGAGGCATCCCGCTCTCCGCCGCAATGGGGCACTCGCCTTGGAATGGGTTCTGCTCATCACCATCGTTGTGATCGGCGTCCTCGGCGGCCTGGCCGCGGTTCGCAACGCCACGGTGAAGGAAATCACCGATCTCTCCAAAGCAGTCGAGCAGATCAACGTCAAAACTTCGGCTGAAGCGTTGTCCGAAGGAAGCTGATCCACTTAGCCACAGGCGGCCCGCCTGTGAGCCGGCGTCTCCATCGACGTCGCCTTGCTGACTTCTCGCGAGTCGTTGCCCTACAATGCGCCCATGCGCCAGCTCTATCTCGACTACAACGCGACGACGCCTATCGCACCGAGCGTGAAGGAGGCGATGCTGCCGTTTCTGGCGGAGCATTTTGGCAATCCGTCGAGCACGCACGCCTTGGGCCGGGCCGCCCATGAAGCGGTCGAGGATGCTCGCGGCCAGGTGGCAGGACTCCTGGGAGCCGACGCCGACGAAATTGTCTTCACTTCGGGTGGGACTGAGAGCAACAACCTGGCCATTAAGGGAGCTCTGCTGCTCCAAGGGCGGTGTGCCGGCGGACACGTCATCATGTCGGCTGTCGAGCATCCCAGCGTCGCCGCTCCGGTCCGATTTCTGGAGCGGATCGGATACGACGTCTCGATTGTCGGCGTCACCGGGCAAGGAGTTGTCCAGCCGAACGCCATCCGGTCACTTTTGCGGGCGGATACGGTGCTGGTCAGCATCATGCACGCCAACAACGAGACCGGCGCGATCCAGCCCCTGAAGGCAATCGCCGAAATCTGCCACGAGCGGCACGTGCTGCTCCACACCGACGCCGCCCAGTCCGCGGGAAAAATCCGCACCATGGTCGATGAGCTGGACGTGGACTTGCTGACGATTGCCGGGCACAAGGTTTATGCTCCCAAAGGGATTGGAGCACTCTACATCCGTCGGGGCGTACCGCTGGAGCCGATCATGCACGGAGCGGGGCATGAAGCGGGTTTGCGGGCGGGGACCGAAAACGTGCCGCACATTGTCGGCCTCGGCCGGGCCTGCTCCCTCGCCGCCAAGAGCCTCGACGAGTCGCAGCAGCGCCTGCAAAAGCTCCGCGACGCTCTCTGGAACCTCCTGCAAGCCGGCATCGGCGACGACTTGAAACTCAATGCCCAGCATTCGCCGCGACTCCCCAACACACTCAGCGTCAACTTCCCCGGCGTTGTTGGCCACGACTTGCTGGACCGTATCCCCGAGCTCTGCGCCTCCACCGGCTCCGCCTGCCACAGCGAATCCGCCGCCGTCAGCCCGACCCTCGCCGCCATGGGAATCTCCCCCGAACAAGCCCGCGGCACGGTGCGGCTGAGCTTGGGCTGGTTCACCACCGACGACGAAATCGAGCGCGCGGCCAGTTTGCTGATGGGGGCGTGGGAAGCGCTGAAGTAGCGGGCCCTACGGATACGCCACCCCGTGGGATAGGCTTCCAGCCTGCCCAGCACTTTTCCCTTAAGCTCCCGCCAGACCCATCAGCCGCTCCGTTGCCTTATAAGCGGCTCATCCCCTGGATTAATTCACAGATTCGCGCAACCGTTTTTGATGCATTTTTGCATTAGAATCCTGTCATAACCCCTTGTCCATCCACCACTTCCGCCAATCGGCCGTGCTCTGTTTTGGCGTGAATCACCCGTTTCTTGATTCATGAATAACGCCACCATTCCGGGGTATTAATTGGCGAATTTATAAGGTGGTTTTCACGTCCATGCACACCATCCCCCAACCTCGCAGCGGCGAAATCTCTTCCCTTACAACCAGATTGCCAAGGAGCGTGCGCTGGAGTCCCGCCTTCAGGCGGCCCAGATTGCCCGGGCCGGCGCGCAAACACCGCACCCTTTAGATGCTCGGTAGTGTCTAGTTATTCACTAGTTACGCAAGAATAGTTTCCGCTTGGCGCGACACTAGCCCCGCTCCATTCGACGAGTGCCAACTGGCCCAACTTCTCGTAAGAAGCCAACAAACTACCTTCTAAAAAAACCACCGGATGTCATGTGATGGCGTCTAACAGGATGTGTAAGCAGACGACAGACGCGGCGATGGATGTCCAGGCATCGATCGACGTCTCGGATCGATCATAACGAACTCGCATGCGGCGCAAGCCCTTGATCCAACTAATGGTTCTCTCCACGACCCACCGGACTCGACCGAGGTGACTGCCGTGCTTGCGGTTACGGTAACGAATGTGCGGCTCGATCCCCAGCCAGCGGAGGACGGCTCGCGTGGCTTCGCAGTCGAAGCCCGCATCGGCATACAGGCTGTCGGGATGCGTGCGCGGCCGACCCGGCTTCCCAGACACCTTCGGAAAGGACACCACCGTGGGGAGAATCTCCAAGTGGTCACTCCGATTGGCTGGGACCGCCCGAATCACCAACGGCACTCCGTCGCGATCGACCAGCAAGGTGAATTTCGTCCCCTTTTTGCCACGATCTACGGGGCTGGGGCCAGTGGCGTCACCACCGCCAATGGCTCGAACATGGGTGGTATCGATCACGACCGTCTCCAGGTGCAATTGCTTCTCGTGGTTCAGCATGGTCAGCAGCAACTGATGGAGTTGGTCCCAAATCCCCGCGACCTCCCACGTTTGCATTCTGGTGCGCGCGGTTTCGCCACAGCAGCCCATCCCCATTGGCACATCCTTCCAGCGACAACCCGTGACCAACACGAACCAAATGACTCTCAACACGGTTCGATGAGCCGTTGTCGGCCGGCCTCCCTTGAGGCCAGGTTCCTTGACCGGGGGCAACATCGGACAGGCCAGCTCGTAGTACTTTTCCGGCATGCATGCATCCGCCATGACTGCTCTCCTTGTGAAAGGGATGAAACATTGTCATGGTCTGGCGCAAATGCTGTGCCAAAGTCGTGAGGGCTCCGTTTCGGTTGCTTGTTTGCCTCTAAGCCTCCACCGTCGCCGACTCTGATCGGCTGGCGTGCTTCTCGATGGCGGCACCCACGAACCCGGCAAACAGCGGCTGGGCGGCGGTCGGCTTGGATTTGAACTCGGGGTGATACTGGACCGCCAGGAACCAGGGGTGCTCGGGGAGTTCCAGGATTTCGACCAGCTTGCCGTCGGGGCTGGTGCCGGTGAAGGCCATGCCGTGGGCGGCGAACTGCTGGCGGTAGGTGTTGTTGAATTCGTACCGGTGCCGATGCCGCTCGTCGATCGTTTCGGCCCCGTAGCACTCCAGGGCCTTGCTCCCCTCGGCGAGATGGGCGACTTGTTTCCCCAGCCGCATGGTGCCACCCATTTTTGTGATGTTCCGCTGCTCGTCGAGCAGGCAGATCACGGGATGCATTGTGTCCTTGTTGAATTCAGTGGAGTGGGCTCCTTCCAGATCGACAACATGGCGGGCGAACTCAATCGCCGCGCACTGCATCCCCAGGCAGATGCCGAAGAAAGGAATTCCTCGCTCGCGGGCGTACTGGATCGCTTCAATCTTTCCCTCAATGCCTCGCTCGCCGAAGCCGCCGGGAACCAGAATGCCGTCATACCCCGACAACAGCTTGGCGGCTCCTTCCCGCTCGATTTCCTCGGCCTGGATGCGGCCGGTGCGAATCTGTGCGTGATGGTGGATGCCGGCGTGGTCGATGGCCTCGTAGATGGACTTGTAGGCGTCCTTGTGCTCGGCGTATTTGCCGACGACCGCGATGCTGATTTCGTGCTTGGGGTTGCGGAGGACATTCAGGATGTTCCGCCAATCATCCAGATTCGTCGTACCCGCCGGCAATCGCAGCTTTTTGCAGATGATGGTGTCCAGCTTGTTATCGACCAGGCTCAGCGGCACTTCGTAAATGGAAAAGTCCTTGTCCTTCTCCTCAATGACCGCCTCCTCCGGGACGTTGCAAAACAGGGCGATCTTCTTCAGGTCGTCGTGTTCAATCGTCCGCTCTGTCCGGCCAATCAAAATGTCCGGCTGGATACCGATCTGCCGCAAGAGGCCGACGGAGTGCTGCGTCG
>SXOA01000195.1 GCA_005778405.1 Planctomycetaceae bacterium | reverse complement strand
GGTGAGGGTTCTTTGAGTTCTGACGAGGCAATACACCCTCACCCCGGCCCTCGACCAAAGGGAGAGGGAGTGAATGCAGCAACGTCTTGATGGTCCTTAGCCGTTCACCAAAACTCTCTTCCTGCACGACCTGCTCATCGGGGTCGCGCTCCCAAGCGGGATAGAGGAGCGGCCGCTGGGGAGTGAAGAGCTCCAGATCGGCGGTGAATTCATCGGCTTCCCGCTGGGTGGGAAGGACCGCGACAAGATAGTCCGCAGTCTTGCCGTGGGACGAATGACCTAGTGCTGTCGCCAAGAGCGCGCAGCTCGACCCCCAGGCTCCGTCGAATGTGGCGGGGCGCCCCGCGGCCAGTTCCGCCGCAGCTTCGCCAAAGCCTTCACTTTCCCACAGCGATTCTTTAAGTAGCCGCATCCTCTGGGCTGCCGCCACCTCCGGCAATTCTGCCGTCGTCATGGGAGAATTCTACGGGCAAAGTGGCCCGGAAGAGAAGAGCAACGCAGCCGTTGAATTGCCTAACCGAGAATATCTTGGACTGCCAGAATGCCGACTACTGTCCCCTCCAGGATGACAGGTATATTTGAAGCAGCGCCAATGATTTCGCGCCCAGCAAAGTCAGGAGGTTCCGTTGGACCACTCGGCTGAGTGTAAACTTCAATCTGGTTGTTGACGAGATTAACAATCCAGTACACAGGGATGCTGGCCTTTGCGTAGATGCGCTTCTTGACGCCCCGATCGCGATGAAGTGTCGAATCGGATACTTCCACGATCAGACCCACGTCAGCCGGAACCGGGTGCTTCTGCGCGTAATCCTCCTCCGTCCCACGGACAAGGACGACGGCGGGCTCAGGTTCACTTGCGGAAATGGTGACCGGATCCTGGGAGGCGACTTCCCACCTGCCCTTTAGCATCGCCTCCATCAACCGCCGCAGGCGTTTGGTGACTACCACATGTCGAGGATTCTTGGGCATTTTCTTGACAACATGTCCCTCCAAGAGCTCAACGTCGTCCGCCAGAACTCCATCCTCCCCGAGTTGGTGATACTCTGCGACCGTCAAGCGAGACAACGAACCACCGTCGCCGGACGGGGGCGGAAAGATTGTCGGTATTGAAGGAGGGGCTGAGGACATGTTTCGGCGATCCGATTCGTAGGAATCGTCTATCACTTAGGCTATCGCAGCCACGTGGGATTTGCAATTCCTTGCTGTTCTCTGTCCTACTCCCGCGCCTCGCTCCGGGCATAGCTCCCCAGCACTTCGCACCGCACGGTCTTGCGGCGGAGGGCGTTGAGCGCGTTCTTGGCTTTGCTGTCGCCGGCGTGCCCTTCAAATTCGACGAAGAACAGATATTCGTTCCGGCTGCCGGACATGGGGAAGGATTCGATCCAGGTCAGGTTCAGCCGGCCGCGCTTAAAGACGAGCATCGCGTCGGCCAGTGCACCGGGCTTGTGCGGGATTTCGAGCATCAGCGCCGTTTTGTCCTTCCCCGTGCGCTTCGTTTCGGTCCCGCCGATGACAGCAAAGCGGGTGATGTTGTACTTGTTGTCCTCGATGTTCGCATCGATGACTCCCAAGCCGTAATGCATGCCGGCTTCGATACTGGCCACGGCAGCAGCGCCTGGCTTGTCAGCGGCGATCTGGGCGGCGATGGCCGTGCTGGTCATTTCAATGGCCTTCGCACCGGGCAGGTTTTTCGCCAGCCAGTCGCGGCACTGCGAGAGCGCCTGCGGCTTGCTGTAGACCTCGACGACCTCGGAGCGGGCACACTTTCCCAGCAGGTTGTGATGAATCTTGAGCTCCACTTCGCCCGTGATTTTCGTCGGCAGGCGGGCGAACATATCGAGCGTATCCACCACGCGGCCGTCCGTGGAGTTTTCCAGCGGCACCAGCCCGAAATCAATCTGGCCAAAATGCAGAGCCTCGAAAACCGCCTTGATCGTGGCGTTGGGAGTCAGTTCGGTGCTATCGCCAAAACGATCGATGGCGGCCAGGTGGCTATAGCTGTATTTAGGGCCGAGATAGCCGATGCGAACCGGCTTCACGAGCGAACGGGCGGTCCCCACCACATCCCGCAGGATGATGCGCAGCGATTCTTCGCTCAGAGGTCCCTTGTTAAGTTCCGCCGCCCGGCGAAAAGTTTCCTGCTCTTCCAGGGCATCATACGGCGGCAGACTGTCCGCCTGCCGAGCCTTGGCCATGCGCTGCGCTGCGCGAGCGCGATCCGAAAGCAGTTTGACGAGATCTCGGTCGCACCGCTCCAATTCCTTGCGGATTGAATTGATGGAACCGCCGGATTTCTTCTGCTTGCTCATGGATGGCCGCTCATTCGTGATGTCTAAAGTCAGGCGGGCGAATCGTCTCTCCAGTTTAATTAGCCGCCCCGGGGAAAGGGTCCTCCGGTGACAGCCTTTCGCCGGTAAGCAGCCGGTAGTGGGAGTTTCAACGATAGGCCGCCTGGCCACAATCAGGGACAGGGCCCGTCCTCCCTGCCGTATTAGCGAAAAGCCACTCCGAAAATGCCATTTTGGCACTGCTGTGCGAACTGTCCCTAGACCCGGGTCAAAATGGCAGCGATTTGCCACTAGAAATTGCCGACCCTCTCGTGGGGACTCCAGCACCATGACGCAAGTCATTATTACATAATCACTTAAGGATATAACGCCGCCGCCAGATTAATCCGGTACGGCCTTTGCAAAAACGCCCCTGGCGGTGCGAAACTAGCACCCCAATGCCCGCAGCGGAATCGTTGCCGGCTCAAATGCACAAACAACCGACACCAAGAAGTTTCAATCGAGGGGACATCTAACATGGCTGCTGGAGAAAAGATTATCGGGATCGACCTGGGAACCACCAACAGTGTGGTCGCGGTAATGGAAGGAAGCGAGCCCAAGGTCATCGCCAACGCAGAAGGAAACCGGCTGACGCCAAGCGTCGTCGCTTTCACCGACAAGGCCGAAGTTCTCGTCGGCGAGCCGGCCAAACGCCAGGCCGTCACCAACCCCACCCGCACCGTCTATTCCGTCAAGAGATTCATGGGACGGCGGCACCATGAGGTCGAGTCGGAAGAGAAGATGGTTCCCTACAAGGTTATCGGCGGCTCGAGCGACTACGTCAAAATCAAAGCGGGTGAGCAGGAATTCACCCCGCAAGAAATCTCCGGCAAGATCCTCCGCAGACTGAAAGAAGCTGCCGAGTCCTATCTCGGCCACAAAGTCAACAAAGCGGTCATCACCGTTCCCGCCTACTTCGGCGACCGGCAG
>SXOA01000194.1 GCA_005778405.1 Planctomycetaceae bacterium | reverse complement strand
GTGGAGAGGGCGGCGTTGGCGGCGTGGTCGACCCCGTGTGTCCGCCGCCCGACGCGACCTTCTGCACCGAGCCCCAGCCGTGTTACCTCGGGCCATCAGAGGTCGCGGGCAAGGGATCGTGCACCCTCGGCGAACGCTTGTGTCAACAGATTTTGCGACCGGGACTCTCGCGTCCGGAGCCTTTCTCGCACGCTTCGGTCCGTAACTGCCGATCAAAGGAGGTTGACCGTCTGAGGTTCAAGGTCGTGTTCGGCCCGCGAACGGCGTCGTAGAATGTACCGATGATTCGCGTCCTCCCGTCCTCGCTCGCTGTCTCCTTGCTGCTGCTCACGAACGCCTGTGGGGATTCAAGCAGCACCGGCAGCGGCGGCACAGGTGCGACGGGTGCGGGTGGTGACGGAGCAGGGGGCGCAGGCCCAGCGGACTGCCCCGCGGGCGATCTCTGCCTTGATGTGGAGCATGAAGGCGAAGCTGCGGGACGCCTCGCCGTCGTTTGGTTCCGTCAGCTGGTGACCGGCACGCTCACCGATCCGGTGGTCGGCTTCGAGGAGCCGTTCGACCCTGAGGCGGACGAGCTTACGGTCGATCTCGGTGCGATCACGGAGCCGCCTGACGCGCTGCTCTTCTGCGACCGCGCCTGCGCAGAACCGATCGAATGTGTTTGTGAGCCCGGCTTTGCTGCGGGCGTCGGCTACGTCGTCGTCGTGGTCGATGAAGACGCGAACGGCATCGTGAACCCGGAGGACCTCGCCAACGAAGAGAACATCGTCGGGATCGCCAACGTCGCGATGGTCTTCGCGCCCATGACGGTCGCCGACGCACCCGCACCGTTTAACGAAACCTTTCCGGATGGTGTGAAAGCGGGTATTGCGCCGTATCGGATCAACAGTGATGGCGCCTTCGAACCAAGCAGTGCCGGGTCTCGCTTCACGCTCAAAGTCGGCCCAAACGCCTTTTAGTTCTGTTGCGCTCCTGTCTGGTGCGCTCCTGCTTGGCATCGGCGTCGCGCAGATGGCGTGCGGCAACGCGGAGTCGACGGCCAGCAAAGAGAAGTCGCGCTCGGACACGCTCGCGCACTCGGGCAGCACGTCGCCGCCGAAGCCTGCGCTTTCGGTGTCACATACCCCGCGAGTGAAACGTGCGTTCTGCGACAAACCTGCGAAAAACGCCGGCGACAAGCCCACGCTTCCGAAGGCCTCGACGCTCGTCGCGAGCGGGGAGTCACCAATTGACACGGCCATCCCACTCGGAGCCGGGAAATGGACTTGGCTCAACTTCTGGGCGGGGTGGTGCGGCCCCTGCAAAAAGGAAATGCCGCACGTCAAAGAACTGAACGAGAAGCTCGCGGCCAAGGGCTTCGCGGTCGTCGGCGTGAGCCTCGACAAGGATCAGGAAGCTTTGGCGGCCTACCTCGCGGAAAATCAGATTCCCTGGGAAAACCTGGCCGGCGACGAGACGCAGGAACTGGCCCAGAAGTACGGCGTGCGGGGCATTCCCACCATGATGGCCATCGGCAAGGACGGCAAGATCCTAGGCGTTGCCCACAATGTCGCGAGCCTGGTGCCGCTCATTGAGAAGGCGCTGGCGGCCAAATAGAATGGAAGTCGGTTAGCCCTCCAGCCTGCCCGTCCGCCAAGGTGTTCCATGCTGACTTCGCGACCAGGTGCATTACTCTGGCTCGCGAGCATGGTCGTCACCTCCATCGCCTTTGCTGCCGAGGGGGACGAGAAGCGGCCGGTCTCTTTTCAGTACGACGTCCTGGCCGCACTCTCGAAACATTCCTGCAGTTCCGGTGCCTGCCACGGCTCGCCGACGGGAAAGGGAGGCTTTCGGCTGTCGCTTCGCGGATTCGATCCGGACTTCGATGCGCGCACGCTCATTCGCGAAGACCTGGGCCGGCGAACCACGGTCTTCGCGCCGGAAGAAAGCCTGCTCCTGGCCAAGCCAACGATGCGGCTGGCGCACGGCGGCGGGCAGCGGCTGAAGAAGTCGGACCGCGCGTACCTGCTCATCCGCGACTGGATCGCCCAGGGCTGCCGACCCGATGCGGCCGGCTCTCCCGTTTGCCTGGGGATCGAAGTCAATCCCCCAGGGGGCCGGCTGCAACTCCCCTCGACTGCGCAAAAGCTGAGGGCCATGGCGAAGTTCAGCGACGGGACGGCTCGGGATGTCACGGACCTCTGTGTCTTCACGAGCTCGGACGAAGAGACGGCATCGGTCGATGAGTCGGGAACAGTCACCCCCAAGGAGCGCGGAGACGCAACCATCCTGGTCCGCTACCTCGACCACATTGATACGGCTTCCTTTACTTTTCTCCGCGACGTCCCCGACTTTGTCTGGACGAACCCGCCCGAGCAGAATTTCATCGACGCCCGCGTTTTCGCCAAGCTGAAGGAGCTACAACTTCCGCCGGCGGAGCTCTGCACCGACCACGAATTCCTGCGCCGCGTTTATCTCGACGTGCTCGGCGTCTTGCCCGAGCGGAAGGAAGTGGAGGCATTCGCCCGCGACACTTCCGAGGGCAAAAGGGCCCGGCTGATTGATGCGTTGCTGGAGCGGCCCGAGTATGCCGAGTTCTGGGCCCTCAAGTGGGCGGACCTGTTGCGGCTCAAGAGCGCCCGGTTGGGGAGCGGAGCGGCTCACAAGCTCCATCGCTGGCTGGTCCGGGCGGTGCGGGAGAATCGTCCTTACGACCGTATCGCCCGCGAGCTTCTCACCGCCAGCGGCAGCACGCTGCAAAATCCGCCGGCCGGCTTCTACCGCGCGGCAGCGGACATGAACGACTGCGCCGAAACGACGGCCCAGCTCTTTCTCGGCATCCGCATCCAGTGCGCCAAGTGCCACAACCATCCGTTCGACCGCTGGAGCCAGGACAACTACTACGGCATCGGGGCCTTCTTTGCCCGCGTCGGCCGGGCCAATCTACCGCGCGGCGACGAGACGCTGGTCTATTCCCTGCCGAACGGCGAAGTGACGCAGCCCCGCACGGGCCAGCAAGTCCAGCCCTGGCTTCCCGATGTTGATCCGTCCCGACTGGCCGCGCCAGGAGAAGACCGCCGCGAATTGCTCGCCCGGCTCCTCGCCACCAAGGACAACCGGCTCTTTGCGGAGGTCGCGGCGAATCGGATTTGGGGACATCTGCTGGGGCGTGGCATCGTCGAGCCCGTGGACGATTTCCGCCCCTCCAATCCGCCGGCCAACAAAGAGCTGCTCGCCGCACTCACCGACGAGTTCATCCGCACCGGCCTCAATCAGAAAGAGCTCATCCGCACTATTCTGAAGAGCCGCACCTACCAGCTTTCCAGCCAGGCCGCGGAACTCAGCCGGCGGGATGTGAAGTACTTCTCCCATGCCAGTTCGCGGCTCTTGTCAGCCGAACAACTGCTCGACGCCATTTCGTCGGTGACGGGCACGCCCGAAGCATTTCCCGGCCTCCCCGCTGGAACTCGCGCCGCGCAACTTCCCAGTCCCGAATTGGGGACGCACTTCCTCAAGATCTTCGGCCAGCCAGGGCGGGACACCGCCTGCGAATGCGAGCGCGGGCACGACCCGAAACTGACGCAGGCCTTGCAACTCATCAACGGGCCGATGATTACGGCCAAGCTGCAAGATCGCGCCAGCCGCCTATCGAAGCGGCTCGATCTCTCCGCCGACCGCCTGAAGGCCGCCTGCCAGCCGCCGCAAGCAAATCTCGCCCTTTGGCTGCGGGCCGATAGCGGCGTGCTCGGTGGCGATGGACAGCCCGCGCGCAGCGGTGGAGCGGCTGCTGCCTGGCGGGATCAGGCCGGCGGCAAGCGCGAGGCCGTTCAGCCGGACGCCAGCAAGCAGCCCGTCTACGTTGCCCAAGGAATCGGCGGCCTTCCCGCGCTCCGATTCGATGGCAGCAACGACCTGCTCACCAGCGACAAAGACAACCTGGTCGAGTCTGGCAAAGAGCGGACGATTCTGGTCGTCGGCCAGGCGTCGAAGGGAGGGCACGGCGGCTGCGTGTTCTGTTTCCGCCGCTCGACCGCCGGCGGCGGGACCGTCTTCGCCGTGCAGCACGGAGTCTTCGCGGGGACGTACTACGTTTACTCGGACGGCATCAACGTCGCCGGCAACACCTCGCTTCCCCTCGAGCGCCGCAACATCCTGGATGAGCCGTTTGTCTCGGCGTTCGTCTCGCGGGGCGCTGGGCAAAAGCTCGAAGTCGCGGTCAATGGCGAGCCGCAGCCCCTTTCCCAATCCGGCGCGATCGGCCCCGACGCGGGTGCCGCTGGCTTCACCATCGGCAGCCGCGAGGACATTCCCCCCGGCGGGCAGAACTGGCAAGGTGAGTTAAGCGAGATTCTGGTCTATGACCGGGCACTGTCGCCGGAAGAGCTGTCGGCAGCGGGGGGCTATCTGGCCAGGAAGTACGCGCTCCCGACGAAGTATCCCGCGAAACCGCTTGCGGCTGGACCGGAGGCCAGCGCGCTGGTCCGCGAGCTCGTGATCGAATTCTATTACGCCGCCCTTTCGCGTCCGCCCAGTGAAGAGGAAGTGAAGGACGGCCTGGCCTATATCGGAGAGGCCGATGAGCCGCGGCAGGGGCTGGAAGACTTGTGCTGGGCGCTGGTGAACTCCAAGGAGTTTTTGTTCCAGCACTAGTCACGCGCAAATGCCGAATTCTCAAGTCTCAAACAAATGTGAATGTTGAATTCGCAATCAAGAAATAGGTGCAACGAATTGCCGCTCGGTTTCTCATTTCCTAATTGTTTGAGATTTGAGATTTCGCAACATATTAGCCGAATTGAGCAGACCACGGATTTCACGGATGACACGGATGATTGAATGAGGGAGGGTCATGGCCCAATCCGTGTCTTATCCGTGGAATCCGTGCCATCCGTGGTTCATCAATTCAGACCGCTAACCTGTTACGAGATTTCCAGTTTCCCTATCCCTTCTTCGGCTCTGCCAGCTTCCCATACATCTCCGGCCGGCGGTCGGCGACGCGATTGATCTCGTGCTTGCCGGGGACTCGGACCTGGTGTTTGTTGCGGGCCCTGGCCGGGTCGATTTCGGCGAAGAGCAAGCATTCGTCCTCGTGAGTCGCTTCGGCCAGCACGTGGCCGCCGGGTGCGCAAATTTTGCTCATCCCGATGAAGCGAAAGCCCCGCTCGGTCCCGACCCGGTTCACCGCCAGGTAATAGATGTGATTCTCCATGGCGCGGGCGTTCACCACGCAACCGGCCATGCACTCGCTACCCGGCGGCCAGTTGGTCGGCAGCAGAATAATGTCGGCTCCCAGCAGC
Organism: Planctomycetaceae bacterium; assembly: GCA_005778405.1. Lineage (GTDB taxonomy): Bacteria > Planctomycetota > Planctomycetia > Pirellulales > Pirellulaceae > SXOA01. Next base: position 12,785 of record SXOA01000194.1, on the reverse strand, counting down.
GTCAGCACGCGGGCCGCCTCGGGGAATGAGCCGTCGTAACAGATATTCATTCCGACCCGCAGCGTCTGGTCGCCAACCGGAATTTCATGCACCGCGAACGGCCGATCGCCGGGAGTCGTGAACATGTCGATCCCCAGGAACGGCAGATGGACTTTGCGGTACGTTCCCACCACTCCGCTGGGACCGACCAGCACACAGGTATTGAACATCCGCTCGCCGTCGCTCTCCAGCATTCCGAATACGGCATGGACATTAAGCTTCTTGCAGGCGACGGTAAAAGCAATCGTCGCCGGGCCGTGAACCGTTTCGGCATGCGGCCGGGCTTCCGCGAGACTTTCAAAGCAGTAGCCGGGCAGCGCGCATTCGGGAAACACGACGAGCGCGGCCGCTTCCTTTACTGCGGTTTCCAGCTTCGCCAGCATCCGCGCCAGGTTTCCCTCGCGGTCGGCGAGCTTCACGTCGATCTGGGCCGCGGCAATGCGAATCGTCGGAGTCATGACATACAGAAGGCTAGAGGTCGGGACCAATTTGAATCTTGAGCGTCAAGAGTCCATCCCTTAAGCTGGACGCTATTGTAAACGTGGCAGGGGTCGCTATTCGTAAGGCGTTGTTCTATGCGGTGGAATGCCCTCTGGATCTTGCCGGCGCTTGTGATCTGCGGCGGTTGCAATCCGTCCGGCTCGGCCGAAGTGAGCGGTCTCAAAAAAGTCGTGGTTCCACCGGCAGCCTCCGCGGCGAACTCCGGCGCAGGCGAGTTCTCGATCCCCCTTGCCAAGGCAGCCCCCGCCGCGCCCCCGCCGGCATTCGTAGATGTCAGCAAACTCAGCGACGCGGAACTCGACAAGGAGCTGGCGCAGGACACCGGGCACCTCTGGGTCGTGCTCAGCAACTTCCGCCTTTCCGAACCTGTGGACTTCGTCCGCCACAAGGTTCAGGTGGATTATCGCCTCGTGAGCGGGCAGCCCCGGCGGATCGACACTTATCATCTTTGCTTTTTCAAAAAGTTGACCCCCACGGACACGCCGCAAAAGCTCTTGGGCGAAGGATTTGTCCGCATGCAAGGGAACGCAGCGGGGACCATCACCGCGGAACTGAGCGGTCCAGTTTCCAAGCATGACATTGTGTTGGCCAAGCTCTGCAAGACTCCCCCCAACGGAATCGATCCCTTGGAGGACATTGAGCTTTCGGGATACTTGGCAGTCGGAGAAAAACAGAGCGACTTGCAGCCGCCTCCCCTGCCGTCGGACACCTTTCGGGCCACTCCCGAGCAGCCGCTGCTGATTGCCTATGCCAAGACGAACAATGTCGGCGGTCCCAGCAAATTTGCCTCGTCGGCGGGGGGCTTTCAATTGGCGTTTCAGGTGCCGCTGAAGCCGGAGGGAGTACGGCACTATTTGGTCGTGGCTTCGCCCGAGGGGGTGCGCGAGGATTACGACCTTTCGCATGAGGTCCGGATGCGGTCCATGAAGCCCTACACGCTCGAGCGAATCAATATTCGCACGGACCAGTTCAGCCGGATTTTGGGAACCCGCGGTCCCTATCAGGTGTTTTTCGAGACGGAGACGTTTGTCAACAACGAGGAGGGGCGCAAGGTGATTTCCAACGTCGTCATCATGCCTTAGAACTGTTGGCGGCATTGCGTCACTCCTTCTTCGCCTTCTCCGCTTCCTTGCGGGCCTTGTAATCCGCCAACACTTCCTCGGGGTTGTCGTTGAAATAGTCGCGGCAGCCGGTGCAGCAGACGAAATACTTCTGCCCCTTGTAGGAAACTTCCAGACTGCCAAAGCCGCCGGTGACGACGCACTCGGGGCCGGTCGAGCCCTTGCCAAAGCCGCTCCCCTTGCGGGTGTAGCCGACCTCGGCCAGGCGGGCATAGCCGTCGCCGATGGCGCTAGAACCTTCCAGCAAGACAATCAGGCGAGCCCCGTCGGCCACGAAGCGGAACGAAATCCGTTTGGGCATTCCCTCGGGGGCGTCCTTGGCCAGTAGCGTCAGCTTTTCGTCCTTGTCGAGTTTACCCTCGTAGTTAATCGTCCCTTTGCCATCCGCCGTCTTCGCCGCCAGCACGTATTCACCATCCTTTTTGGCGGGCTTCAATTCGGCCGTGGAAAAGTACTTGCCGTCGCCGATTTGCACAGCGAGCGACGCGGACTTCCCTTCAAATTTCCAAGCCCAATCGGCTTTCTCCACCCAGGAATCCTTGGTCGAGCCGCGCAGTGGAGAGGCGACTCCTTTCCACGAGCCGACCAGCCCTTGCAGTCTGGCCAGTTGCCCCTTCTGGGCATCCAGTCCGCTCGCGGCGGGCTTGGGGGCATCATCCGCCGCCAGGATCAGAGCACTTAGGACAGTCAGAGACAGGAATAGAAAATACCGAGCCATATCTTTTCTCACATGAAGACAACACGCTGTATATGGATACTTTCCTTCCCAACAGTTCCTCTGCGACCTTTGCGTCTCTGCGTGATGCCCCCGCTTCAGCCGGCTACCATGGCGCGCCAGCGAGAATCACCAAATTCAGACTTTTTTTCCTTCACGACGCTCTGAAATGCACCCAGCGAACTGCTTCGTCAGGCCAAAGCGGCAATCGGTTTTCCCTGGGAGAGTATTGGCACGGGACGACCGGCGAAATTCAAAAACTCGCGGCGGTAGTCGATGCCCAGATGGCGATAGACCGTGGCGAGCAAGTCTTGGGGTGTCACCGGATCAAGCACCGGATACTCGGATTTCGAATTGGTCGCGCCGACAATCTGCCCCATTTTGAGCCCGCCGCCGGCAATCAGGGCGCTAAACGCGCCGGGCCAGTGATCCCGGCCCACGCCCGGTTGATCCGAGAAATTCTTCGGTGCGTAAGTGACCCGCGGCGTACGGCCGAATTCGCCGCAGGCGATCACGAGCACCCTGTTATCCAGGCCGCGACTGTGCAGGTCGGTGATGAGCGCCGTCAGCCCCTGGTCCATCTGGGGCAAGCGCTCCCGCTGCGCGAAGTCGAGATGAAACGCGCCGGCGTGGTCATCCCAGCTAAAGTGCTTGGTGGTGTCGTTCGGGGCGGTCGCATCAATGTTGATCACCGCGGCACCGGCTTCGGCCAGGCGGCGAGCGAGCAGGCAGCTCTGCCCCCAGCGGTGCCGGCCGTACGCGTCGCGCAGTTTGACATCCTCCTGGCTCAAATCGAAGGCCCTCGCCACCTTGGGACTCGTCAGGATCGTAAACGCCCTGCGGCTGAAGTCGTCGAGTGCGTCGGCGTCGCGGTCGAGCCCGCGGCGGAAATGGTCAAACTGCGCGAGCAAATCCTTGCGGTCGCTGAGCCGGCCGTTGTCCAGTCCGGTGGAGAGCGTCAGGTTCTGCGGCGCGAAATCGGGCTTGGACGGGTCGCCCGTCTCAAACGCTTTGTGTGACACGCCGAGATAGCCCGGATTGGTCATGAAGGGCGACCGTTGCGCGCCAATGTATTGCGGCAGGCCATCCCCCCGCGCGCCGCGGATGCGGCTAGCGATCATGCCAAAGTCCGGATGTTCCGAGCGGGCTTGCGACGTCGGGTCGGGAATGCTCGGCGTTTTGCCAGTCAGCATCTCGATGCTGCCGTCGTTGTGAGCCGACATCTCGTGATGCAGCGAGCGGATGATGGAGAACTTGTCGGCAATCTTCGCCTGGCCTGGCATGTACTCGCAAATTTCAATGCCGGGGACATTCGTGCGAATCGGTCGCAGCGGCCCGCGATATTCGAGCGGCGCATCCGGCTTCATGTCGTAGGTTTCAAGCTGGCTCGGCCCTCCCCACATCCAAAACAAGATGACGGATGTCTCTGGGGACGGGGACGCGGCTTGAGCCTGGCTGCGGATCAACTGCGGCAACGTCAGCCCCCCCAGCGCGAGGGTTCCCACGCGCAGAAACTCTCGCCGCCTGAGCGGACCGGAGCAAAGTGGCGTTTGCATAACTACATCCTGGAGAGGGGCCTATTATCACACTACTGGGCCGCAAGAGCAATGGATTTTGCCTGTACTTTTGCCGTTTGATTGATGAGTTTCTCTTTCAGGCCACGCGCACGGCTACAATGCGGACAACGATGCCAGCACAGTTTGGGTTGCTCGCAAAGACGATTGCTCTTCGAAACACATATCGGGCCAAAGCATGTCACCGCTCCCACTTTTTCCGACGACGGTAATCGGCAGCATGCCCAGGCCACAGTATGTCAAGGATTTATTGGCTGCGGCTCCGCGCGACGGGAGCCCGGACCCCCACTGGCAACGCCGCATGGATGATGCGGTGCGGCTGGTCATTGGGATGCAGGAACGGGCCGGAATCGACATTCTTTCGGACGGAGAGTGGCGACGTGAAAGCTACGTGGACATCATTGGCGATGTGATGCACGGCTTCCGCTGGGTGAAGCGCGACGAATTTGCCTATCACCAGGTCGTGACCGAGCGGATGACGCCACGGAGGCCCGGCGCGATTGCCGCCGAGGCGAAGTTCCTCAAGGAGAACACCGACCGGCGCGTGAAGGTCTGCTTGCCGTCCCCTTATTTGATTGGCCAACGGATGTGGATGCCAGAACATTCGGCTGGGGCCTATGCGACTCGCGAGGATTTCTGCGAGGCGCTGGTACCGGTGCTGCGGGAGGAGTTGCTGCGGGTCCGCGAAGTCGGCGTCGATTTGATTCAGCTCGACGAGCCGCACTTGTGCGTACTGGTCGATCCGGCCATTCGTGCGAAGTTTGTCGACCCGGAAGCCGAGATGCGGCGCGGCGTGGACTGGATCAATCGGATTGTCGAAGGCGTGCCTGGCGTGGCCGTTCATCTTTGCCGGCGGAACTGGGGCCGCCGGGGTTGGGGGGCGGCCGGAGGCTACGAAGTGATTCTGCCGCACATGAAGCGGCTCCAGGTCAGCCAGTTCATGCTGGAATACAGCATCCCCGCGGCCGGCGACGTGGCGACGCTCCGCGATTTGCCGCCAGAGCTGAAAATTGGCCTGGGCTGCGTGGACGTTCGCTTTCCCGAAATCGAAACTCCTGAAGTCATTGCCGCCCGCGTCGAAAAGGCGCTCGCCTACGTGGCCCCGGAGCGATTGATGCTCAATCCTGATTGCGGCTTCGCCCCAGGCAAAGACCACGAGATTCCGCTGGAAGAGGCTTATGCCAAGCTCAAGAACCTGGCGGCCGCGGCAAAGCTGCTGCGGGAACGACTTCGGCGTTAGCTCCGTTTCGATTCGGTCTCTCTCCTTGCCCCCACAGCATGTCCACTCGAATTCCCGTTACAACGTCCTCCACCAGCAGAGCTCGCGGTTGTCTGCTGGGCCTGGCGATCGGCGATGCTTTGGGCGCTGCCGTGGAGTTCAGCCGGCCGGGCACCTTTGTGCCGGTGACCGGGTATCGTGCGGGTGGGCCGCATGGCCTGGCGGCTGGCGAATGGACCGACGATACCAGCATGGCGTTGGCGCTCGCCGACAGCATCGCCTCGGTCGGCTGGAATCTGGACGATCAGGCGACGCGTTATGTCCGCTGGATGCGTCAGGGAGAATACTCGGTGAACGGCCGCTGCTTTGACATTGGCTGCACGACCGGTACCGCATTGGCTGAATTCGAGCGCTCGGGGAAACCCCGCACCTGCGGCGAAGTCATCGACCGGTCCAGCGGCAACGGCTCCATCATGCGGCTCGCGCCAGTCCCCATGCGATACTTCTCCTTATTGCCTGGAGACATCGGGCGGCTGGCCGAAATGGCTGTCGAGTCGTCGCTAGTCACTCATGCCAGCCCCAAGTGCCTTTCGGCCTGCCGCTATCTCGCCATCGTGCTCGCAGGATTGATAGGGGGCGCGGACAAGGAAGAGGTCCTTTCTCCCTCGTGGACAATGCTGCAAGAACTCCGCCGCCAGGAGCCGCTACACACCGAAATCGAGGATGTGGCCGGCGGCAGTTTCCGCACCCGGCAGCCGCCGCAGATCGTCGGAAGCGGCTACGTGGTCCGCAGCCTCGAAGCGGCGCTGTGGGCCTTTCATCGCACCAGCGACTTCGAGGCGGCCGTGCTCGCAGCCGCGAATCTTGGCAACGATGCCGACAGCACCGGCGCGGTTTGCGGACAACTGGCGGGTGCATGTTATGGTTACGAAGGAATCCCCCAACAACTCCTGGCGGGGCTGGCCGGGCGGGAGATGATCGAAGTGGCTGTATCGCGGCTGCAAGCGACCGCCGATGAAGCGGATTAGATTGTCATTTGCTCGCATTGATATTCGTCCGAAGTCCTTACCCGTCCCGCATGAAATCGAGCGAGAATCAATTGCTGGTCTCACGCGTTCCAAGCCGTCACGATCATGGCGTCAGTTTCCTTCGTCAGGGGGCGGCGGTCGAAGTCGCCGTAGATTTCCCAGCGGTCGAAACCGGCGGCGCGGAGCAGCAGCTCCATCTCGTGCTTGTAGAAATACCGGGAGTTATCTTCCGTGCGATGAACGGACTGCACACTTCCATCGACGGCCACCAGCTCGATTTCGTTCAGCGAATGAAACGTTTGCGCGACGCGGTCGACGGTGCGAGTGTCGTACATCCGCATCGGCAGGCCCGTTTGCGGATGCGGCATTTCCCCTTCGAGCACACGTGTCCCCGGCGGCGTACTCACAAACTCTAGCGCCGGAAAAAAAGTATCAAACGTCAGATTGCCGCCGGGCAACAAGTGTTCGCGGCAGAGCCGCAGGCAGCCGATTTGCGTCTCCTGGGTCATGTTGTGGATGTAAGCATTGAACGGAATCATGATGAGCGCATAACGGCGCGGCAGGGAAAAGTCGCTCATATCGGCTTGATGGAGCCGCGGCGACAGGCCCAAAGCCGCCCCCTTCGCGCGGAGCGTCTTCAGCATGGGCTCATACAGATCGAGCCCCTCGATATCGATGCCTGCTTGCAGGCAAGGGAGCAGTATCCGCCCCGTGCCGCAGGCGATGTCCAGCACCGGGCCGTTCGCTGCGCGGGCCAATGTGACATAAAAATCAAGCCCGTACGGGAGGTCATTGAGCACCAGGTCGTAAATATCGCCGTCGTCAAAAACAGAGGGCAGATTGCTCGTGGGCTGATCGATCATAAGGGCTCCCAGTTGGTCGTCGCTACCCTGACAAGTCTATTGGCAGAAAGGTTCGCGCCATCGGCTGTGGTTTTCAGACATCGTTCTACAGAGGAAGGCACAAGTGGTGACGAGCTCAATCAGACGAACTAGGGAAGCTATCACTTTCTGCCGTCTATAAACCGCTTCCCCTTCCCTTCAAACCGGGGGAGCGTGCCGACGGGAACGCACTGAACGTCGACTTTGAGGCCAAGGCGGAGATGCAGGTCGCGGGCTACGCGGGCCGGATCGGAGAGGCGGTCTTCGATCTGGACCTCCAGGGCGTCCATCTCGCCGTGCCGGACGACGGTCGCCCGATACTCGATGACTTCGGGGAAAGCCCGCACAATCTGGTCGATGGAACTGGGGAATATGTTGACTCCCCGGACCACCAGCATGTCATCCGCCCGCCCGAGCACGCCCCCTTCGAGCAGCACAAACCGGCAGTCGTCGCTTGGGTTCGATTTCCAGGACGGACGGACGAGGTCGCCGGTGCGATAGCGAATGACGGGACTTCCAGTACGCCCCAGGCCGGTCAGCAACAGTTCCGAGAGCTCACCTTCCTCGGCGGGACCACCGGTGGCGAGCGACAGAAACTCCGGCAGAAATTCTGCCTCATTGATGTACAAGCCGCGCCCTGCGCGGTCGGCAAAGCCCCATGGGCCGACTTCGGAAGCACCTGCGTGGTCGATCACCCGGGCGTTCCAGACTGCTCCGATCCGCTGTTGCACATCGGGCAGCGAGCCCCCCGGTTCTCCAGAAACAATGATTCGCCGCACATGCAATGCTAAGGGGTCGATTTGATTGTCGAAGGCAATTTCCGCCATCCGCATGGCGTAGCTCGGCGTGCAGAAGAAAACGGAGACGCGGGCAGTGCGAATGAGCTCCAATCGGGCCAGCGTTTTCATGCCTCCAGAGGGAATCGCCAGGCAGCCGCGAGCGACGCAGGCCTCGAAGGCGCTCCAGAACCCGATGAAGGGACCGAACGAGAATGGAAAGAGCACCCGGTCCGCAGGCGTGATTTCGGCGGCGTCGAGCACGTATTGCCACGTATCCAGCCACCACTCCCAGTCCTCGGCGGTATCCAGCACAGGCATCGGACGCCCCTGCGTGCCACTGGTCTGATGGAAGCGGACGTATTTTTCGACGGGCCAGGTCAAATTCGCGGAGAATTCGCCCCCCAGTAACGAACCTTTCAACTCCTCCTTGAATGTAAACGGCAGCCGGTCGAGATCGTCCCAGGAGTTCAGCGGCAGGTGGGCGGCCGCCAGCTTTTCCGCATAGAAGTGATTGTGGGGCAGGATTTTCCCCAGCAATTCGTTGAGCCGAGCAAGTTGCTGAAGGCGCAGCTCTGGACGAGATAATCGGCGGATTTGCTGGCGATCGAATGCAGAGGATAGTCCCATTTCTCTATCATAACAGTGTGTGGAAACCGGGGTCAGCCTCGGAGAGGCCATCCCTCACCACCTGCCTCACCCGCAAACTCCGAACTCGCTTATAGCAATTCTCGTAAGTTGGGGTATATTTGAGGGCATTGGACGCTGGAATGGACGATTTTTCGACGCAAATTCCCTTGTCCTCCTCAGAAATCCCCACCTGCCCTGGCGGACGGGACGCATCCTTCCGCCCATGGTCTTCGCTGAAAGAGACTTCTATGTCCCCTCGCCTCTCGCTGGCTGCGCTTGCAGCGCTGGCCTTCGTCGCCTTGTTTCCTGCGGATCTTTTGGCTCAGGCCGCGACGACGGCTGCTCCTGCCCCTGCGCCACCTCCTCCTTACGCGGCCTACCTCAAGGATGCGCCGGCCATTCCCGGCGTGATCACCCTCTATCGCAAGGGGAACTCGCTCTATGCGGAGCTAGGGGGTAGCGATTACGCCACCGAGTACATGGTCCTAATCTCCATCTCTCGTGGCATCGCCCAAAACCCGATTCTCGGCGGGATGAGTTTGGGTTTTGGCGACGACTGGATCTGGCAGTTCCGCAAGGTCGATGAGAATGTCCACATCGTCCGCAAAAATGTCCGGTTCAAAGCGAATCAGGGCTCGCCGGAAGCTCGCGCGGTCAGCAAAGCGTATAGCGACAGCGTCCTCTTCAGTCTGCCCATCGTCAGCAAAGGGCCGCGCGGCGGCGACCTGATTGACCTGACCCGCGTCTTCATGAGCGACTTGCCGCAAATCAGTATGGTCCTTCCCGGCTTCGGCTTTGCGGGGGACCGGTCGACGTTTAGCGCCGTGAAAGGGTTTGAAAACAACGTGGAAATCGAAGTCGCCGCCACCTACGGCTCGGCGGGGAATCAGGATATCGACACCGTGCCGGATTCGCGCGGCGTCGGCATCAACATCCATTACAGCATCAGCAAGATTCCCCAGACGAACTATCAGCCTCGCCTGGCGGACGACCGGGTCGGTTACTTCCTGACCGCGGTGAAAGACTATTCGAGCAAGGGAGAGCGCGAACAGTTCATCCGGTACATCAACCGCTGGGACTTGCAGAAGTCGGACCCGACCGCCAAGGTTTCGCCCCCGGTGAAGCCCATCAAGTTCTGGATTGAGAAGACGGTTCCTTTCAAGTACGAGAAAGCCATCTACGACGGCATCTATGAGTGGAACAAAGCCTATGAAGCGGCCGGCTTTGCCAACGCCATCGTCGTGGAGCGGCAGCCGGATAACGCGACCTGGGATCCGGAAGACATCAACTACAACACGTTCCGCTGGATTACGTCCAGCGCCGGCTTTGCGATGGGCCCCAGCCGCGTAAATCCTTATACGGGGCAGATCCTGGACGCGGATATCATCTTCGACGCCGACTTTCTGACCTATTGGAAGGAAGAATTCGAGAACCTGACCCCCAAGACCGTGGCGCTGCTCACGAACGGGACCACTGAAGATACGCCCGAAGAAAAGGCGGCCGGCATCTTCCGTCCCAAGGCAGCCCGTTATGGCGAGTGCCAGCTCAGTCACGGCATGGCGATGCAGCTCGCCTTCGGCTCCGCGGCCATTGCCGCCAGTGCCGACCCGAAAATCGCGGCGGAGCAGCTCGACAAGTTCATCATGCAGGGGCTCAAGGAAGTGACCATGCACGAGGTCGGCCACACGCTCGGCCTGCGGCATAACTTCAAAGCCAGCAAGTGGCTGTCGCTCAAGGACATGAACGACCCGGAGAAATCCAAAAACGGAATCGTGGCTTCGGTCATGGACTACAGCCCGCCCAACATCGTTCCCAAGGAATGGAAGCAGGGGGACTACTACACGCAGACCATCGGCCCGTACGACTACTGGGCGATCCAGTATGGCTACACTCCCTTTGGCGGCGGCACCGCCGGCGAAGTGGGCGAACTCAAGAAGCTGGCCGCCCGCAGCGGCGAAGTTTCTCTCTCGTATGCCACGGACGAAGACACCACCGGGCGCGACCCCGATCCCGACAGCAACCGTTTCGACATTGGGTCGGACCCCCTGGAGTTTGCCAAAATGCGGATGCAGCTCTTCAATGAACTGCTCCCAGGGTTGGTGGAGCGGGTGACGAAGGAAGGTGACGACTACACCCAGGCCCGCCGCGTCTTCAACATTCTGCTGAGTCAAAGGGGCCAGGCCTTGCAGTTTGCCTCGCGGTATGTGGGTGGCCTCAAAACCTCCCGCAGCCATCGCGGTGACAAGGACGGCAAGATGCCCGTCGTGCTTGTCGATGCCAAGACCCAGCGAGACGTGCTGGCCTTGCTCGATGAAAGTGTCTTCTCCGACAAGCCTTACCAGTTCTCACCGGAGCTGTATAACTCGCTCGGCTGGAGCAACTGGAACCATTGGGGGACGGAAGGTCCCGCTCGGAAAGACATGGGAGTGCACGACATGGTGTTGCAGTGGCAGGATCGGGTCATCAGCCAGCTCCTCAGTCCCACCACGCTGGACCGATTGCACGACGGTGAAATGCGGGCCGCCCCCGATGTGGACGTGCTAACCACGGCCGAGCTGATCGAGCGGTTGACGAAGTCGATATTCAGCGAAGTGGAAACGATCAAGGAGGGGGACTATACCGCCCGCAAGCCGGCCATCAGCAGCCTGCGACGGAACCTGCAGCGGTCCTACCTCAAAAGACTCTCGCAAATGGCGATGGGGAACTCTGGTGCTCCGCAGGACTGCCAGACGATTGCTTACGATCAGCTTTCGCGGCTGTCGCAGCGGATGAACGCCCTGCTGCAGAACGGCGCGGTCGCCGCCAAGCTCGACCCCTACAGCCGAGCCCACCTGCAGGAATCGAAGGACCGAATCCAGAAAGCGCTGGAGGCGAAGCTGTCGCTGAGTGCTCCGTAAGGTTCCGGGTGGCACGCCCACGGCTTTGCGTGGGCGTGGGGACCAGTACAATTCGGCGATGCCAGCGAACAACTACGATCTGATTGTGATCGGCACCGGCCCCGGCGGCGAAGGGGCAGCGATGCAGGCTGGTAAAAACGGCTTGAAGGTCGGCGTTGTCGAGCGGATGGAGAAAGTCGGCGGGGGATGCACGCATCTGGGCACCATTCCCAGCAAGGCCCTGCGGTACTCCATCTTCAAGATGACCGACGTCAACTCGGACCCCATTTTTCAAGCTGCCGGCATCTCGCTCGACCTCTCGATTCCCGACCTTCGCAAAAGTGCCGGCAGCGTCATCCGCCAGCAGGAAGAGATGCGGCGGAATTTCTACGAAAAGAACGACATTATCATTCACCGGGGCCAGGCCCGCTTCCTGGACCCGCAGACGATTGAGGTTGCCCAGTCCAGGAGTTCCAGCGACCGCCTGACCGCGAAGAACTTTGTGATCGCGGTCGGGGCCAGGCCCTATCGGCCAGCGGATGTCGATTTTACGCATCCGCGCATTTTCGATTCGGACACGATTCTCAGCCTCACGCATACGCCCAAGACCGTCACCGTGTATGGGGCCGGCGTCGTCGGGTGTGAATATGCCTCGATGTTTCGCAACCTGGGGTGCAAGCTGAATCTGGTCAACACGCGGGAGCGCCTGCTGGAGTTTCTGGATGACGAAATCAGCGACGCGCTGAGCTATCACCTGCGGGAGTGCGGCGCGCTCATCCGCCACGGCGAGCAGTATGAGCGGATCGAAGGTTGCGAAGACAGCGTGATTCTGCACCTCAAGAGCGGCAAGAAACTCAAGACCGACATTTTGCTGTGGGCCAACGGCCGGACCGGCAATACCGAGAGCTTGGGCCTGGCTCAAATCGGCATTGAACCCGACAGCCGTGGGCAGATTGCGGTGGACGATTCCTACCGCACCAAGGCTCAGAATGTTTATGCCGTGGGAGATGTAATTGGTTTCCCCTCGCTCGCCAGCGCCGCTTACATGCAAGGCCGGGCTGCCAGCCTGCACATTCTGGGAGATGCGTGTGCCAAGCTGCTGGGAAAGGACATTCCCACGGGGATTTATACGAGTCCCGAAATCAGCTCCGTCGGCCGCACGGAAAAAGAATTGACCGCCGCCGGTGTCCCGTATGAAATTGGCCATGCCCAGTTCAAGAGCCTGGCCCGGGCACAAATCACCGGCCGCCGGGTGGGAATGCTCAAGCTCCTCTTCCATCGCGAGACGCTGCAGATTCTCGGCGTCCATTGCTTCGGTGCCAACGCCAGCGAGATCATCCACATCGGCCAGGCCATCATGAACCAGCCGGGCGAAGGGAACACGCTGCTGTACTTCATCAATACAACGTTTAACTATCCGACGCT
>SXOA01000193.1 GCA_005778405.1 Planctomycetaceae bacterium | reverse complement strand
TTGATTGCCGACCGTTTGGAATCGCCATTGGGAAGCGGCTTGAAGCGCTCGGGGTCTTCTCCCCCTTCACCCGTGTTGCTCTTGCCGCCGATGCGATTCATGGCGATGGCGAGCGTCTCATGCGCTTCCGCGCTGATGCTGCCAAAACTCATCGCCCCGGTGCAGAAGCGGCGGACGATGCTGGCCGCCGGCTCAACCTCCGACAAGGGAATCGCCGTGGTTCCCTCTTTGAATTTCAACAGGCCGCGGAGCGCACACTTGCGAGTGGCGTCGTCGTTGGCGTGCTTGCTGAACCGCCAATAGGCGTCGGCGTTGTTTTCCCGCGCCGCCATCTGGACGTCGGCGATCGATTCCGGATCCCACATGTGCCGTTCGCCGTCGGCCCGCCAGTGGAATTCACCCAGGTTCGGCAGGATTGGGAGGCGCTGCTCAGCCCGAGTGGGATAGCCGATCTCGTGGCGCCGCAGCGCCTCCTGCGCGAGGATGTTAAAATCCACTCCCTGAATGCGGCTGGCGGTGCCCGCAAAGCAGCTATCGACGACATCGCTTTGCAGTCCGACCGCTTCAAAAATCTGGGCACCCTTGTACGAATGGAGGGTCGAGATGCCCATCTTGCTCATCACCTTGAGCATTCCCTTGGCCACTGCCTTTTGATAGGCATGCACGATTTTCTCGTCGCTGTAGTCCTTGGGGAGCAGGCCGTCCCGCTGGGCTTGCCAGAGAGCTTCAAACGCCAGGTATGGATTGATGGCATCCGCTCCATAGCCGACGAGCAGGCAATGGTGATGCACTTCGCGGGCTTCGCCGGTTTCCAGGAGAATTCCCAGGCGGGTCCGCTTGGCCTTGCGAATGAGGTGGTGATGCACCGCGCCGCACGCCAGGAGCGAACTGAGCGGCACGCGATCCGGGTTGACGTTGCGATCCGACAGCACCACCAACGAAAAGCCGTCTTCAATTGCTTGCTCGGCCTCGGCGGAAATCCGGTCAATCGCCTTCTTCAGGCCCGCTTCGCCATCGCTCCGCGGCCAGGTGATGTCGATCGTCTTCGCCTTCCAGCCGCGATGATCGATGTTCTTGAGGGCGGCCAATTCCTCGTTGGTGAGAATCGGATGCGAGAGCAACAGCCGATGGGCGTGCTCCTCGGTCGACTCCAGCAGGTTCTTTTCCGGCCCGATATAGCACTCCAGCGACATGATGACTTCTTCGCGGATCGAATCGACCGGCGGATTGGTCACCTGCGCGAAGAGCTGCTTGAAGTAGTCGTACAGCATCCGCGGCTGGTCGCTGAGGACGGCCAGGGCGGAGTCGTTTCCCATGGAACCAATGGGATCGCGCTTCTCGTAAACCAGCGGGAGCAGCATGAACTGCATGGTCTCGACGGTGTAACCAAAGGCCTGCATTCTTGGCAGCAGCGACTTGGGCTCAAAACCATGCACCTCTTTCGGCGTGGGCAAATCGCGGATTTCCAGCCGCTGCTTGCGGAGCCATTCGCCGTAGGGCCGGCGCGTGGCGATATCCTTCTTGATTTCGTCATCCGGTATCAACCGTCCCTGCTCGAAATCGACCAGGAACATGCGGCCGGGCTGGAGTCGCCCCTTTTCTCGCACGATTCCGGGGTCCACCGGCAGCACGCCGACTTCGCTCGCCATGATCACCCGGTCATCCGTCGTCAAGTAATAGCGGCTGGGGCGGAGTCCGTTGCGATCGAGGACCGCGCCGATGTAGCGGCCGTCGGTAAAGACCACCGAGGCGGGGCCGTCCCAAGGCTCCATCAAGCAGGAGTGGTATTCATAGAACGACTGTTTGTATTCCGGCATCGATTCATGGTTCTGCCAGGCTTCCGGAATCATCATCATGACTGCCTCCGGCAGCGATCGGCCAGCGAGCAGCAGCAGCTCCATCACGTTGTCGAAAATGCCGGAGTCGCTCGTCGAGAGATCGGTAATCGGCAACAGGCGGTTGAACTCCTTGCCGAACAGTTCGGATTTCATCAGCCCTTCGCGGGCAAGCATCCAGTTCACGTTCCCCCGGAGCGTGTTGATCTCGCCATTGTGTGACATGAACCGCATCGGCTGGGCCCGCTCCCACGACGGGAATGTATTGGTCGAAAACCGCGAGTGAATCATGGCCAGGTGGCTGGTGTATTGCGGGTTCGCGAGGTCCGGGTAATACGGAACCACCTGCTTCGCCGTGAGTTGCCCCTTATAGATGAGAATTCGCGACGAGAAGCTGCAGACGTAATACATGTCCCGCTGCTTCAGGCCGAGCACGCGAATCTCGTGATAGGCCTGCTTGCGGATGAGATAAAGCTGGCGGCAAAAGGAGGTGCGGTCGACGTTGTCGCCAGCCACGACAAAGACCTGCTCCACGACGGGCTCGGACCTGGCGGCCGTGGGGCCAATGTTCGCCTTCTTCGCGTCGGTCGGCACGCGCCGCCAGCCAATCAGCTTCTGTCCCTGGCGAGCGACGAATTTTTCCACCGACTTTTTGCACTGGCCCCGCTCGTTTTCGTCCTGCGGCAGGAAGATCTGACCCACGGCATAAGCGCCGATCTCGGGCAACTCGGCCTTGAAGAGCCTCTTGGCCTCCGCGCGCATGAACTCGTCGGGAATGGCGGTGAGCATCCCCGCGCCGTCGCCAGTGTTCTCCTCGCACCCGCAAGCCCCGCGGTGGTCCATGCTGCGGAGGGCCGCCGCGGCATCCCGCACGATGCTGTGGCTGCGGACACCCTTGACATTGGCGATGAATCCGACACCGCAGCTGTCTTTCTCGTTGGCCGGGTCATAGAGCCCGTGCTTCACGGGAAGGTTGTTTTCAAATTGAATGGTCATACATCACCTACCTTGGTTTCCGCGGCACGAGAGAGCCAAACAGCCCCGCTGCCGCGGGCGCTATGCTTTGACTCGCTTGCCCGCTGCGGCCGTCGAGCCGTTGCCGTTTTCGGCCTCGACTTCAAACGGCGCGGAAATCTCGAAATTAAGGCGATGCTCATCGTCTTCGCCGCCAATCATTCCCGGCCGGGCCAACAGGAGTTGCCGGAACCGCGCGGCCGTTTTGCCGAGCTCTTTGCCGCGGCGTTGCAGGATGCCGATGGGCCGATTCAAGTTCGCGTCGGCCAGCGGCAATGCCACCAGCGCCCCCGCTTCGACCTCGCGATCCACCGTCGGCCGCGGCAAGATGGAAAGGCCGGCATCGATTTCCACGGCCCGCTTGATCGTTTCGGTATTGTCGAATTCCATGGCGACACGGACTTCCGCGCCGCTTTCGGACAGAGCGCGATCAATCTCCTGGCGGATTTCCAGGTCTGGATCGAAGCCAACCATGTCGCATCCATGCAACTCACTCAGCGAAACTTCCCGCCGCTGGGCCAGCTTATGCCGCGGCGAGCAAACGACGACCATCGGCTCCTCTCGCCAGGCGGTGGCGGTGAGGGTGCGGGACGACCGTGGATAACTGACCAGTCCCAAATCGACCTGATCGCTTTCGACCAGCTCATAGACCCGATGCGGATGCTGATACTGCAAGCGGACATTGGCCTTGGGGTGCCTCTGCAAAAAACTCTGCACGAAGCTGTTCATGTGGGAGAGGCCGATGGAATAAATCGAGGCGACGCTCACTCTTCCCGCGACTTCCTCGTGCAGCGTCTTCACCTCTTCTTCCAGGGCAAAGTACCTCCGCACCAGCTTCCGGCAACCGTCGTAATACGCCTCCCCTTCGGGGGTCAGGACGAACGGCCGCTTGGTTCGGTCAATGAGCTTGACCCCCAGATGCTCTTCCAAATGGTTGACCATCTGGCTGGCACCGGACTGTGAAATGCCGTTCTCTTCCGCCGCACGGGAAAAGCTCCGCCGGGAGACGACATCGCAGAACAGCTTGAGGGACTTCAGGTGCATGGAATCTCATAAGGTTTGGCGATAGTTCTGACCCCCAGAATCAGCGCCAAGCATCGCAGGTTAGTCCGAGTCCCCGTTCCTGTCAATCAGGGGAATGCAACCAGCGAAGCCGTACTATTACGATTCGTGAACTTAAATTCCGCCCCAATCGAGCGATTTTGGCCGTAAAATTCCCCTTAACAGCCCATTTCTCACCACGGATGTCACGGAGGGCACGGATTGGACGGTCATGTACCTATAGATCAATCAGGTCATCCGTGTATTCCGTGACATCCGTGGTTCACTTCCGTGCTAACGCCGCAATACAGGCTAGCAAAAAGAAAGCCGAGTCAGATCGACTCGGCTGGGTGAATCTCCAGTGCGGATAAGAGGAGTTGAACCTCCACGACCTTACGGTCACTAGAACCTGAATCTAGCGCGTCTGCCAATTCCGCCATATCCGCGGGACACCACCCAGGGATAATCGGTTACCCCCGGTGGTTCATCCTTTATAGGCGAACGCCGGCCGGAAGCAAGAGGCGGGGGAAGTGGGCCAGATTGTTGCCTTTCGCTCCGCGAAAGGACGTGCTTTCGCGGAGCGAAAGCCGACATAGGGGGCCAACTGTACTACTACCGCAGGTTGAAGTCGCGCTGCGCGGAGAAAAGCTTGAGTTCGCATCTCCCAGCGGGTATTCACGCATGACTTCTCCCCGGATGCGGCACCGGAACAAATCCGACTTCCGTAATCGATTGCCGCATCGCTTCGGGGTTCGCCGCGGCTCGCTGCCATTGCGAGGCCTTCTTGGTGTCGCGGCGCGCTTTGGCCTTCGCCGCCTGGGCGCTCGCCTCCCGCGCGGCCTCCGCCACCATAACGCCGTGCAGATCCTTGTACATTTTGGCAAACAGGTTGGCGAGCTTGCGGTCGGTCCATTGCTCTCCAGAACCCAGGTCTTTGGTCGCTTTCTGCCACTCCCGGATGACGGCGAGCGGCACAGTGCAGTTCTTGCGAACCTGCATCGCGCTCCGCCCGACGTGCCGCGATGCTTCGTACACGCAGTCGATATCCCGCACATCGATCGCATACTCGCGCGCCAGCCCCACGGCACTGGCGACCGAGCGGCCTTCACGAACTTTTTTTACGAGGCGACATCCCAGTCCAAAGTAGTCGACGCTGGGGAGCTTGACCGGCTGAGTTTTCGTACGAGATTGTGTCATCGAAGTTCTCCGTGATTCCTAGCGATCTTCGCCGACGTTGGCGAGACTCCGCAGCTGCCTAAGGGCAAAAGCTCAGCGATCCGGCCCGCGGGAGGCCACGACTGCAACCAGAGTGAGATGGCCGGGTTCGCTGCTGCGCATGGTTAGTTGCCTAGTTCACGTGATACTGACAAACAACGCCTGATTTCGCTCCAAGTATGCCTCAAGGCACTCTGGGAGTGTAGGCGAGCAAGCATGAAAGCGGGAATCAAAAGAACCAAACTCCCCCTCAAGTGCGGTGTCGCAAAACTCCTGCGCAGTCTGAACACATGGACGTGAACGACTCAGCCACCGCTCACCTGCCTCTCGAAGCACCTGCTGCTGACAAATCGCTCCGAGCAAACTCAACGCCTCGATGGTGCCGGCAAGATGCTCTGTGCCTCGGTTCTCGAAGTACTGGAAGTGTCCGCCGTTCTGAACCTCATGCTCATACCAGAAGACAAGATGTGCCGGACGCTGCTTTGGTGACAACTGGTCGTAGTCTTCCATCGCGAGCACATTAACGAAGGCGTTCCAGACGCAGAAAGGCTCTGCCTCCACTTCTTGTTTGGTGAGGGAACGGAGAATCATGACCTGTGCGACACGACATCTATACCATCCTGAATACTGGCACCGTTCGTATGGTACCGCTGCCAAAACGCATAGTCAAATAGGAAGTCCTTTCGTCATTTGATGTTATGTTCACACTGCCAATGGTGGCGGCTGCCCTTGGATCCGCCAGAACCTCCCGAGCCTGAAGAACTAAGTATTTTGAAAAAAATTGGTCCCAATGTATTGACTGTGACAATAGGAAGTGCGTACAAATGAAATATCCGGGCCGAAGGTCTCGCGCGGCATTCCCCTGCACGAGGCCAGGCACGGAGATGTTTGACAATTGGGTTGTTGTCGGAATGGGGCGAGAGAGGCCCTGCGGTCGGCGTTCGGGTTTCGGATTTGAGATTTGAGATTTGAAATTTGAGACTTCGGATTTGAGACTTCACTTCAGGGGGGTGTTGGTAAACCTGGGGGGTTTAACAACACATTCTTCTTGACGGGTCGGGGGGTACTGTTGTTTTACCCGGGGGGTTTGCCAACAGATTCTTCGCCGCCATGCCTGTGCTGCACCGAGTGACACACGGAAACTCCCGGCGTTAACATCCTGCCAAGTTGTTGCCACTTACTTCTGGTTGTATGACTAGAGCACCGGCTCGGAGAAAGCTCGAACACCCATGCTCGCCACTCTCACCTCCATCGATTACGGCATCCTCGCCTTTTTCCTGGTGGCGATGGTGGGGCTCGGCTTTTATTTCAGTAGCGAGCAGCGCACGACGCAGGACTTTTTCCTCGGCGGACGATCGTTCAGTTGGTTCCCACTGGGAATGTCCCTGTTGGCGACGCTGATTTCCGCCCTCTCGTATACCGGCTTGCCGGGACAGTCGTATGAGTACGGCCTGCGGTGCTTGATCTTGCCGCTCTCCGTCTGGCTGGCGCTCCCGATCATGATTGGCGTGGTATTGCCGATTTTTCGCGGATTGGAGTTGTATTCGCTCTATGAGTATCTGGAACTGCGGTTTGACTCCCGCACGCGTCTGGCCGGCAGCTTGATTTTCGTGGTGTGGCGAATGCTCTGGCTGGGGGGAGTGATTTACGCTCCTTGCAAAGTGCTGGTGATTGCTTCCGGGACGGACATTCCAGAATGGGTGCTGATTTCGCTGCTGGGCGCCGTGACGACCTTTTACACATTCCTGGGCGGGATGAAGGCGGTGGTATGGACCGATGTCATTCAGGGACTGGCAATGCTAGGCGGAGTCATGGTGGTCATTCTGGGTGTCTGGTGGAAGACCGAAGGGGGCCATGAACGCGTGACGGAAGTGGCCAGCGGCCTCGGTCGGCTTCAGCCGGCATCGTTTACCTTGGATTGGGGAAGTGCCTGGTATCTGTGGGGCGCGCTGCCGCACTGGTTCCTCGTCAACCTTTCTTTTTTCGCCGCCGATCAACTGTCGGCCCAGCGGTTTCTGTCCGCGAAGAGCGTGGATGTGGCCCGCACCTCGTATCTCGCCAACTGCATTGTGCTGACGTTCCTGATGCCGGGGCTGATTTATGTGGGACTATGCATGCTGGCCTTTTATCAGGACCATCCGCAGGAGATGCAGCCGAACTGGGTCGCCAGCGTGGATAACAAAACTCGCGAAATTGTGAAAGACAAACAGGGACGACTGTTGCTCGACCCCAAGCATCATCCCGAAGAGGAAATCACCGTCGAAACCGTAGACCAGCTCGTGAAAGAGGGACGGATTCTGAAGCCGAATACGCGCGAGCCGTACACGAAGTCGGATGAGCTTGTTGATCGGGATGCCGGCAAAGTGCGCGTCGATAAGCTGTTCATTCGCCGCCCCCCCAACGAGCGCGCGATGAGTGAAGTGGTCATCCGCAAGGGAGCGGCGGAGGAGATGCTCCCGCGCTTTATTGCCGATCATCTCCCTTGGGGAGCGGCTGGCCTGATGATGGCGGCGCTGTTGGCGGCCTGTATGGCGGCGATTGCCGCGGGCCTGAATTCGATTTGCACCCTGCTGGTAATCGATTTTCACCGTCGGTACGGAATTGGAAGGGTCTGGCTGGCGTCGAAGCTGGGGAAGACGCCGGAGTCCCTCACGCCGTCCGATGAGCTCAAGCTGGCGCAGCCTTTGACGCTGGCGGTTGGCGTGGGGGCCACGCTGTTTGCCATCGGCATCGCGCAGGTGCATGACGTTTTCGAAATGATGATTGCCATTGCCAATACCTTCGGCGCGCCCCTCCTGGCGGTGTTCCTGCTCGGGATGTTCACCCGTCGCTGCACGGCTGCTGGGGCGCTGTTGGGGCTAGTGACCGGCAGCCTATTGACGGTCGGTATTACTATCCTGAGTCTGCTTCAGAAGCGTGGCTTTGTGGCGGCGGAAGTCTGGCCGTTTCACGCCATTTGGACTGTCACATTTGGCGTGCTCTTGACGCTCTTTGTCGGCTATGGGGCGAGCTTCCTGCTTGGCAAGCCAAAGTCTCGGACCCAGTTGCGGGGCCTGGTCTGGGGCGTGGGGCATCTGGGCGTGCTGGCGGCCGATGAAGAAATACCAATCCTGGGAGACATTGATCCCGATGCGCCGGGGCGGTGGAAATGAATCGACTGTGGACCTCCGCTTGTGAATTCGTTGCCCAGCCGCTCCGCGAAGCCCGCGAGGAGCAGCTCCAGCATCTGGCATCCGACCAAGGACGCAACCTCGACAGCCAGACCATCGTGATGCTCGTCTCCGTAGCCGTGCTACTGTCGCTGCAATATTACTTCGTCAGCAGCGGCTCCAGCCCGCTCGAAGCTCCCATCAAAGCCTGTTTGGAAGAGTGCTTTGCATACTTTCCCGCGCTTCGCTACGACGACGGCGGAAAATTGAGCCGGCTGGGATACTGGTCGGTTGGCAACTTCGTCCTGTACGTGGCGATACCGGCGATTGTTGTACTGGGCATCTTCCGCCAGCCACTCTCGCAATTTGGCCTGAAGCTCCGCGGCTGGCATCAGAACTGGTGGGTGTATCTAGCGTTTTATCTGCTCTTGCTTCCAGCCGTGGTTCTGGCCTCGCGGTGGCATTCTTTTCAATCGAAATATCCCTTTTATCATCTGGACCCCGCCGAACTTCCCGGCCCGCGTTTTTACGTCTGGGAATTGTTCTATGCCTTGCAGTTCGTCTCCCTGGAGTTTTTCTTTCGGGGCTACATGATCCAGGCGGGCAAGAAGCGACTGGGCCCCTATGTCATTTTTGTGATGACAGTCCCGTACTGCATGATCCACTTCGGCAAGCCGGTCCAGGAAACCCTTGGAGCCATCGTGGCCGGGATCTTGCTGGGGTTCATGGCCCTGAAAACTCGGTCCATTTGGCTGGGGGCGGGGCTGCACATTGCCGTGGCCTGGACGATGGATGCCCTGGCGGTGTGGAGGAGTTGATGGTGCCGGTCAATCCTGTCCGTAGTAGACGAGTGCCAGACCCAGCGCCACAAATGCGATTCCAACAATCCACCCCTGGTCATGCATGGCGGCTGCTTCGCCGTCTTGGCCGCTAAGCCAAAATCCCCTTCACCACTTCCCCTTCCACATCCGTCAGCCGGAAGTCACGCCCGGCGTAGCGATACGTCAGCCGTTCGTGGTGGAGGCCGAGGAGGTGGAGGATGGTGGCGTGGAGGTCGTGGATGTGGACCTTGTTTTCGGCGGCGTAGTAGCCGTAGTCGTCGGTGGTGCCGTAGCGGAGGCCCCCCTTGGTGCCGCCGCCGGCGAGCCACATGGTGAACCCTTCGGGGTTGTGGTCGCGACCGTTCTTTCCCTCCATGACCGGCGTCCGGCCGAATTCGCCTCCCCACCAGACCAGTGTGTCATCGAGCATGCCGCGGTTCTTTAGGTCCGTCAGCAGGCCGGCGATGGGGAGGTCCACTTCCAGGGCGTTCTTCTCGTGGCCGTTTTTCAGGTCCGCATGCTGGTCCCACTGCACGTTGCTGTCGCTGTGGGTCACCTGGATGAACCGCACCCCCGCTTCGGCAAACCGGCGGGCCATCAGGCACATCCGGCCGAAGTTGGCGTTGATCGGATTATCGAGGCCGTAAAGTCTGAGCGTGGAAGCCGACTCGCCGGAGAGGTCTTCCACCTTCGGCAGTTCGGTCTGCATCCGGAAGGCGAGCTCGAAGGAGTTGATGCGGGCCTCCAGCGAAGGCTCCGGGCCGGAATGGGTGAGATGTTCCCGGTTCATCGCGGCAAGGCGGTCGAGTTGCAATCGCTGCATCTCGCGAGACAAATTCGAGTTGCTGATGAATTTCACCTGGGCCTTGTCCGACGGCACGCTGGCGTTCCCCAGTGGCGTCCCGCCATAGACGGCGGGCAAGAACGCGCTCGACCAGTTGTTGATGCCGCCGTGGGCCAGCGTGGGGCAGATGGTGACGTACGCCGGCAGGTTGGCGTTCTCGGTCCCCAGGCCGTAGCTCACCCACGAGCCGATGCTGGGGCGGATGAAGTTGTCGCTCCCCGTATGCACCTTCAGCACCGCCCCGCCGTGAGCCGGGTTGGTGCCGTGCATGCTGTGGATCAGGCAGAGATCATCGACGTGCCGGGCGACGTGGGGAAACAGCGAGCTGACCGGAATGCCGCTCTGGCCATGCTGCTGGAACTCCCACGGCGACTTGAGCAAATTGCTCGTCGCCGCAAACTGCACCCGCGGCTTGGCAAACGGCACCGGCTTCCCATCATCCCGCGTCAGCAGCGGCTTGGGATCGAACGTATCGAGGTGCGACGGGCCACCCTTCATGAACAGAAAGATCACCCGCTTGGCCCGGGCGGGAAAATGCGGGAGCCGGGGAGCAAGGGGATTTGGCTGGCTGTTGTTTGGATTTGAATCAGCGCGAGATTCTTCCGCAAGCAACGACGCCAGCGCGAGCGAGCCGAAACCGACCGCGGTGCGGCGAAGGAGTGAGCGGCGGGAAAGGGGATGGTCGAACATAGTTATAACTGTAGTTTAGCAGGCAAAATCCTCTTGTCCCCCCTCTCCCCGCTTCGGGGAGAGGGGCCGGGGGTGAGGGGGAGGCGGTGAGGGCCTCAATCCACCCCGAGCTCCCGCATCCGTTCACTCACCCGCTCCTCAATCTCTTGGCAAACTCGCTCCGGTTCGCGGATCACATCGAAACCAGAAATCCGCACCACCAGGTAGCCCTCCCTGGCCAGCGCTTCATCGCGAGCCCGATCGCGCTCCTCACCTTCCTCGGTGAAATGTCCCGCTCCGTCGACTTCAAGAATGAGCTTCAGCTCCACGCAGCAGAAGTCGGCCGTATAGGGAGGGATGGGATATTCGCGGCGAAACTTCTGGCGGCAGACTTGCCGATTGCGGACCCATTGCCAGACAGTCCGCGCGAATTCATTGGCCGTGGCGCGCTGGCCGCGGGCGAACTCGATAGCTTCCGGGTCTCGGGCGCGGCTCCGTTTCATAAATTACCCTGCATCAACGACCCCTCACCCCCAGCCACTCTCCCCGAAGCGGGGCGAGGGGAGCCGGAGAGTTGTAAGTGCGGCTGGGCATTCTACTCTCGCGCTTTCCAGGATGCCGCTGGGTTCATCCCGGGTTCATCCCAGCGGAGGTTCACCTTCAGCCTAGAAAACGAGCGCAAAATCGCTGGGATACCCCTCTCCCCGCTGGGGAGTGCAAAATCCTCTTGTCCCCCCTCGCCCCGCTTCGGGGAGAGGGGCCGGGGGTGAGGGGCGAGGCCCCGGCTGGATGAATCGCTACTCGCGCAACATCAAAGCGGCGTATAACGAAGATAAGACTCCCAGAGTTCCCCCATGTCCATCGCCATCGCCGCCGATCCCATTCCGCTTCGCCAAGATGAACGCGGGGTCATCCGGGTTGGCTCCACCCGCGTCACGCTCGATACGGTCGTCGGCGCGTTCAAGGACGGCGCTTCCGCGGAAGAAATCGTCCAGCAGTACGACGTCCTCGAGCTCGGCGACGTCTACAGGGTCATCGGCTATTACCTCCACCACCGGACCGAGGTTGAAGATTATCTCCGCCAGCAAGGGGCCGCCGCGGACGAGCTGCGGACTCGCCTTGAATCCCAGTCGGGAACAGCCGGCATCAGGGAGCGTCTCCTGGCCGGCCAGCGAGGAAAGCCAGGATTCTGATACCAATGCGGAAGGACTCTCGCTTCAATGATCAAGAAGAAGACGGTTTTTATCTTGGGGGCCGGAGCGAGTATGCCCTACGGCTATCCCAGTGGATTTGGCCTCGTCGACAAGTTTAGCAGCCTTCATAGTGACACGGTCCAAGTCCTTACCAAACTGGGATATGACCAAAGTCACTGGGGAACATTTCAAAAAGAACTCAAACGGTCAGTGCAGTCTTCAGTCGATGCTTTTCTCGAACGGCGTGAAGACCTTCGAGAACTAGGAAAGGCATTGGTTGCTTCAGTAATCATCCAGTGCGAAACGCAGGGATTGATGGTGAGCACTGATGACCCGTGGTATTCCATGCTCGTCGATAAGCTCGATGGCCCGTATGACGAAATCGGCAAAAACCCGGTCAGTTTCGTTACGTTCAATTACGACCGCTCGCTCGAACATTTTCTTTCAGAGTCGCTGTGTAGTCGTCACAAAAAGGAATGCCAAGATGTGAGTAAGCAGATTGCGACGCTACCGATCATCCACATTTACGGCCACGTCGGCCGACTTAAATGGCAAGATCCGGCAGGCCGCGACTACTCGCCTGTGATTACCCCCGAAATTGTAAAAGCGGCAGCCAATCAGATTCGGATTATCTCAGAGGGCCGAGACGATAGCCCAGAACTTCAAGAGGCGAGGAATGCAATCTCCGAGGCAGAGCGAGTTTTCTTTCTTGGATTTGGCTTTCACCCGGACAACATGCGGAGACTTGGATTTCCGTATAAGAGAGCAGAAAAACTCCGGGTTGTCGGTTCAGGTTTTGGGCTCACCCACGCGGAGAGCGAGTATTACAAAGACACGTATCTAATCGATCGGCTTGGCGGCAACAACGAAAAAAATGTTGCCTTCCTCCGCAACTGTCGCGAATTCCTGTCGCTTGCGGATTAGGTATGCACTTCTTGTCATTCTTTGGAAGCCGTGCTTGAGACTAGACGCTCTTGCATGCTTAGGAATCGTTTGAGCAGGCCGTTTCGCCATGGGTCGCGCTTAAAGGACTGCGCCAGGCGGGTGATCGGGACAGTGTTGGTTTCGCTTTTTGCCAACCGCCGATATCCGAAGTAGATAATGTTCTCGCTATCCACCTTCCGATCGGCTGCTTTGCATTGAATCTCTAACACCCGTTCGACCCGTAGCCTCTTACGGATTGCTTCATTGATGACAATCCCATCCTTTTCAAGTTCTTGGAGGAGTTGCGCGGCGAGGTCGGCGGATTTCTGGGACTCAGCTCGAGCGCGCACATCGATTACGTCGATTCCCTTGCCTGAACCGATGTCAGCGACCAAGCCAAGGTCCAAGCAGAAATACAGAGCCGCCGTTTCCACTAAGATGGGGTTTGCTGTGGCGAGCACCAAAAGCTGCCGATCTAGCGGCGACAGAGACGGCCAATATGACGCGAGTGTCGGCTGCCGAGAGAAATGACGAAGGCCTAGCGGGGTAGTCTCGCCAAATGCGCGCTGTAGAACGGAATTGAGGTAGAGTCGGACGAACGTCGCGTACTTTGTCTCCTCGTCATGACCCCGCACGGATGGCTGCGACTGTTTGGCGATCAGGTCCGGCATCGCGGCCTCTGTGGGGCCTGCAATACGCCAAATGGGACGGCAGGTTCCGCGATTCAAGTATTGGTAGACGGCCAACGAGTCGATGCTTGCGTACAACTCGCGCCGAGCAACAGTGGCGACTTCGACTGCGGGGAGTGTCTTGAGCACAGAACCTGCTTCTTCTGATTCGGAAATTCGTTTATAAGTCTCGCGAGCTTTGGCCGGAAACTTCCTCCATAAGTCGGACGCAAGCTCAAAGACTTCAGATCCCCGCCGGTGGACTTGCAATTTGCTGGGTACTTTCCAGAAGATCAGTTCGCTTTCTGAAAAAGTTAGTAACAAGAACCAAGGGAGATTGCTCGTGTGCGTGAGCCAAGCAATGTTGTCGTCATCGTTGCCGGTACGACGTTGAAAACCGGCTTCGGGCGTGCGGGCGCCGATCCAGTGATTCCGTGTGGGCGTAGAGAACGGTTGGTCGCCATCGAACCCCACGTACAGTCCGTAGCCTTGGCGCGCAAGCGGTAGCCAACAATTCGCTTCGCCGCATTTGTAGAAGAAATAGTTCAACAGCTCCGCAGATTGCAATTTGTTCGACATTGTGCTGGGCCTCATCGGTGTAGTGGCACAGGCATATCATAACTTTCGTACTCAGCAGTTGGGCCAGATTTCGCCTCCGGCAGGCAGGTCCTCGTGAGAAAACGGCAGAATTTCGCGTTCTGCCATCGGCAACAAATCTTCAAGAAAATGCGACGAGAAGGCTTGCCCGTGCCAACCGGAGTGTATACAATTGTGATGTATTCGGGCGGCGACTCCGAAAGGGGGACGCGCTGCCAGTCCGGGCCGGCGGGAATCCGGCGTTGTTCTTTGACAATTTGGCAGAAATTGGTAGGGAATTGCGGGGGAAGGTGCGCGCGGAGAGGGAGGAGTTTTCAGTTTTCAGTGGGGAAAACTCCTTAGGTAGCCGGCACACTCCGTGTGCCGGCATGTCCGCTCACGGAGTGAGCGGACTACTGAATAAGCCAGCTTACGCTGGCCGCTCGCCTGGGCGGATCCCGTGAATCAAGAGTCTGATTTAGGGGTTAAATCCTGGCTGGGTAATGGGTTGCGACTCCGGCATGAATCAGAAACAGGCTGATTCGGGGTTGAGTCAGAGACTTGCGGCGATTGTCATTTCCTTAAGTCATGTAACTGCAATGACTTAGGTGATTCATCGTCGACGTAACTTTTCGGCGCGAAGAGCGTCGAAATCATGAATCAGACTGCACGTGAATCACACCGAACTCCGTGTAGGGTAATGCCTTACAAGTAGGGCGAACGAGCTGCTACTTCACATATATAAACTCGTTCGCCGCGATCACGGTGTGGCACATGACTCCCCACGCCTTCTGCCGCCGGACCTTCTCGTCGGGTACGGAAGCGATGAGCGACTTGTCCACGGCCTTCAAGAAGTCCAGGTTCCCCGTCACCTCCGCTGCCGAACTCTCCCGGCCGTACACGACGACCGACAGCTTCCGCAGCCGGTCTTCGTCGTTGCCGGGTTCGCTGAGCAGCCGCTCCGCCAATGCCGCGGCGGATTGCATGACCAGGTCGCTGTTAAGCATTAGCAGGGCTTGCGTCGGGACGGTGGTGGTGGCCCGGTCGCCGCTGGGGATGGCCGCGTCGGGGTAGTCGAGAAGGGCGAAGACGTCGTACACGTTGTTACGGACCACCGGCAGATAGAGCGAGCGGCGGCGGCTGGTGTAGTCGGTGAGGTCTTTGGAGGTGTGGTCGAAAAAGTAGCCTCGGTTCTTGATCTTGAGGAGCGAGCCTCCCATCGTGGAATCGACCTGGCCGCTGACGGCGAGCAGCGAGTCGCGAACTTCTTCCGCTTCCAGCCGGCGAACTTTCATGCGGCCATAGTTCTCATCCCGTTCCGCGAGCTGATTCTCCTCACGCGGAGCGTGAGGAGTACTATCCTGCTGCCAGGTGCTGGAACTTAGCATCAGCCGGTGCATTTTCTTGACCGACCAGCCGCCATCCGTGAAACGGAGCGACAGCCAATCGAGCAATTCCGGATGTGTCGGCTTCTCGCCGAGCAGGCCGAAGTTATCGGTGGACTTGACGAGGCCCTGCCCAAAGTGCCACCGCCAAATGCGATTGACCATCACGCGGCTGGTGAGCGGATTCTTGGTATCGGTCATCCATTGAGCCAGTTCGCGGCGGCCGCTTTCCATCGGCGTGAACTGGGGCGTCTGTGGGCCGCGAACGACCGGCGGAACATGGCGCAGCGCGACTTCCCCCAGCTTTTGCGGATTGCCGCGAATGTTAATCGCAACGTCGATGATCTTGTCTTCGGTGACTCCCATCGCGGTCGGCGGCTCTGTGTCGCCGGGCATCTTAGGAGCCAGATCCCAAAGTGGATTCTCATTCCACTTGGCGACTTTGGTGTAATTCTCCATCGTCTTCGTGCTCTTGAAGACCCCCGCCAGCCCGTAGTAGTCGGCCGTCTGGATCGGATCGAACTTGTGGTCGTGGCAGCGGGCACACCCAAGCGTCAGCCCGAGGAGCGCCCGGCCGACGGTATCAATCTGCTCGTCCACAATGTCCATTTGCATCTTGGCCTGATCCACCTCGGCCAAAACTTTCGGACCGATGGCCAAAAATCCGGTGGCAACCAGATTCCGCTGCCGCTCGTCTTCTGTTTCCACCGAGAGCAAATCGCCAGCAAGCTGTTCGGTCAGGAACCGGTCGTACGGCCGGTCCTCGTTAATGGCCGTGACGACATAGTCGCGATAACGCCAGGCGTTGCCGTGGGCGACGTTTTCGTCCAGGCCGTTCGAATCGGCGTAGCGGGCCACGTCGAGCCAATGCCGGCCCCATTTTTCACCATAGGAAGGTGACGCCAGCAACCGATCGATAAGACGATCCGTTGCATCGGGGCTGTCGTCCGCAAGGAATGTCGCAATATCCTCCGGCGACGGTGGCAAGCCTGTAAGGTCAAAACTCAGGCGGCGAATGAGCGTCCGCTTGTCCGCGGGAGAAGTAAGTCCTAAGCCACTTGCTTGCAGTTTCGCGAGAATAAAATTGTCGAGGGGATTGGAGGTCGCGACATCCCCTTTAACAAGCGGAACCGCCGGCTCCTTGGCCGGCTGAAACGCCCAGTGGTTCGGATCGCGTTTACGCCCTGCGACTGCGGAGGCGGCAGGAAACGGCGCTCCCATGTCCACCCACTTCACCAAATCGGCAATCTGCCGCTCCGTCAGCTTCCCTTCCTTGGGCATTTTCAGGTCTTCATCCGTTTGCCGAATCGCCTTGATGAGCAGGCTTTCCTCCGGCTTGCCGGGAACGAGGCCCGGGCCAAAATCGCCCCCCTTCAAAATCGCATCCCGCGAGTCCAGCCGAAAGTTGCTCCACTGCTTCTTCTCGCCGTGGCACTTGTGGCAATGCTCAACCAGCACCGGTCGCACCGCGGTCTCGAAGAACCGCAGTTCTTCCGCGGTGGGCTTCGCCGGTTCGGCGGCCAGAAGCGTCAGCATCAGAAGGCTGGCTAATCCCATCACAACTCCTTGAGTATCCCGAGGTCATGGACCAACCTCTAGTCTTTACGCAAATGGCCACGAATGCAACTCCGTGGGCAGAGATGTCCTCTCACGATGTGAGCGGACTACTATCCGGCGGCTTCGTATCTGGCACTACTCCGGGAGTTGGTGGCGGTGCAAAGGGTGATACGCCGAGATTGTCGCCAAAGTAATTGCCGCTCGGGCCAAAGGGGCTTTCCCCTTCTCCAAAGTATGCGGTCTGAAGCGGATTGTGCGGCAATGGCGGAAGGTAATATTGAAAATGCGGCTTGGGGGGAAAGATGATTCTGGCGAGTTCCATGACCGCAATCGTGACAAAACACAACAGCGGCACCACCAGTGCTCCCAGCCAGTGCGCCGTCTCCTTCATCACCAAAGCCAGAATCGCCAGGATGACGCACGCAGCCGTCATGAAGATGAACATCCCCCGCAGAGTGAACTGATTCCCAGCCGGTCGATAGTCTTCAATTCTCGTTGGCTGGCCGGGAAGGTTTTTCATGGCGATGGGTCCTTGCTCTGCGCCACGGTTCTGGTTTGCTCCACTCTGTTCTCTGCCACGCGCGGCAAATACTGCTTGCTGTCCTCTGGCTCGTACGGGGGCGGCGGATTCTGGTCGGCCTTGGGGCCCTCCGCCTTGCGGCGCATTCCTTCCAGCACGTGGCCGTGCAGGGTGTGAATGACTTTGTGCTCGATCGGCTCCCAGAAGAAGGCCGGCCGCAGCTTGCGCTCGAAGCGCGTCGTGAGCGTGATGCGGGATTGCTTCGTTCCCACCGGCTCAATCTCGAAGCTGCCGTCCTTGAGCTTGGCGTAGTTCTCGCTCCGCATCTGGATATCGATGACGTTGAAAGCCAGTTGGCGAGGGGCATCCACTTTGCTGATCCGCTTCTTGATCTCACCGCAGTTATAGAAACAGGTGACGATCTCCCCTTCCTTCTGCTTGCTTCCTTCGCTTCGAATCGGCTGAGGCAACGCCAGATGCAAGAGCCACGGCGGCGAGTGCTCCACGTCTTCGTAGAACATGATGGCGTTCCAGGCTTCCTGCGGCGTGGCGTCGATGGTCAGCCCCGTTTTGATGACGGCGATTTCGGTTCGCCGCGGGATCCGGTCCTCAAGCTGCTGGCCAATGAGCGGCAGGGCGGCAATCAGCCAGACGTACCAACGGAAATACCAGGCGTGGTCCCAGTTGCCGGCCATCAAAAACAGCCGCAGCAGGACACCGCAGAGCACGCCGACAAACGTGGGGACCAGAAACAGAATCGCCAGCGTGAAGCCGCAAAAAATGCCCGCCAGATTTCCGATGTAAAGCGTAAAGACGACGGTCACGATGGCCAGAATTCCCAGTACGGCAAAGGCCCAGGTCTGCACGCGGCAGGCATATCCCAGGATCGCCCCCAAACAGACCGGCACGGCGATGAACAGCGACCAGCCCATCTCCGTGCCAGTTTGCAGGCAGCCGGCGTAAGTGAGCGTGCCAACCAGCACCGCCAGCAGAAAGCCGGGGAGCCAGAACTTCCACCGCGAGCTGCTGCGGTGTGTGGCATAAGTGTCGGGCCGCGCGAGATCGTACTGCAAACCGCAGGAGAGGCAAATTGCCGGTTGATTGGTGCTGGCCAGCACTTCTCCGCAGCGGCGGCAGTAGGGCGTTGCGGTAGCCACTGTGGTCGTCGGATTCACCGTCGCGTCACTCATGTCAGATCCCCTTTCGCAGCAGCCGAGCGTGTTCGCGGACAACGAGCCAGACCCAGAGCCGGCCGAGGCAGACCGGCACGAGTCGCGAAGTCCAGCGTCCGCGAACGTGAATGGTCAAACGGGTGATAGGACTCGTTGATTCCACAGTCGGCTGTGGCTCAATATTGATCATGAAGACGTGAGGAAAACCCTGCTTGGGACCGCGCGGCGAGAGGTCACTGAAAGTGTACCCGTTCCCTTCTCGCCAGGCGATGATCTTGCCAAACCGCAGGAACCGCCGGCCAAAGGCGTTATGGGACAACACCAGGTCCACACCGACCTCCGGCCGGTCACGCATCAGCGTCACCCGGTCGTGAAAGGGATCAATGGTCAAAAATCGCGGCAGATCGCTGATTAGATTCCAAGCGTCTGCGGCGGAGCGGGCCACGTCGAGCGAAATCTCAATGTCCAGCTTTCGCCCGCTGCTCTTGGACCGGCAGGCCGACGCCGTTACCACGCAGGAACGGCCATTTTTCGGCCGGACCTCCAGCAGCCGCTTGGCATGTTCCGCGCTGAGCAGACACAGAGCCATTCCCGCCCCCAATTGCAGCGGAAAAAGCCAAGCCGCCGAGCTGCCCAGAATCTTCTCCGCGTAACCCCAAGCGGCCGCCAGCAGCCCGGCCGCCGCGAACCACGGCAGGCAAGTCCAACTCCGCGCCGCCAACTGCCCCGCTCCCGGCACACAGGCCGAAAGCAGAAAGGCGGTCCATTTGCTCGTGCGCATCGCGGTCATTGGCGGGTTCGCCAGATTGGGAAAGAAACCGCAGCCCCAATATCATAATAACCGGCTTGCGGACGGGAATTCTCTTTGCCCCGTCGCCGCATGAGTTTTATGAGTAGACCGAGAGTCCGTCCTACAAACGATGCGAGTCCAAACTAAAGTCGTCGGCTCGGCCAGTTTTTCTGGTCGCTGAGATAGCCGGGCTTGGAAAGTGCATCCTTGATGAAATCCAACCTCTCCAAGTACTTCTTATCCGGAGAAGGAAACACAGGCGTTTTCTTTTCACGTTCAATTGCCAGTTCCAAATGGCGAATCGTGAGCGGCGTCTTGTCCATCGCGTAGAATACATACGCGTAGGTGCGAAGCTCATATTCACTGACTTCGTGCCGCATCCGTCCGATCATCGTATCCTTCGCACGCGACCCACCAATTTTCACCAACGCAGCCGCTGCGCCGCGCCCGCTCAAGGAGTGCGGCACTCCCCATTCATCATCGCCGGCGCGGATGCCTTTGCCGATATTGGCGCATAGCGCGAGAATCGATTGTTCCTCATCGGACCGTATTTCCGCAAGGAACCAAGCCGCCCAGGCGGCCTTTTTTTCATCCTTATTTTCCCCGCGAGCGAATTGATTGAGGAAGTGCACACAGCTTGAGCGCGCTACCTCAAGATTACGGCTCAATTTGGACATCTCTTCTGGACTATCCAAGGTAAACGATGCGCGGGGTCTGTTATCTGTCGGCGTGCGAACTTCGGGTGGGATCATTGGGACGAGTGGCTTTGGAGCAGATTTCTCTTGGCCTGAACCAACCGTATGGCAAAAGAACAAAATGCCAATTATCCACACGACAAGCAAACCTATCGGCTTGGACATAACGCCTCCGCTTGACGCCAACTCGCTTCAACGCAAGTACCGATCTCATTCTAACTTGGGAAATTGGACAGCAGGCGAGTAGGCCGTTCTGGCGGCGAACTAGAGAAAGGAAAAACCGCCAGGCTTGAATGGCTAGTCAGGCGAAAGCCCGACCCATTCATTCCATTAGGGCTTTCACCCGCGCCATCCCCTTCGCGACATCCATTCCCTGCTCCTGGGCCCGCTGATACCAAAAGAGAGCCTCCTTCGGGCTCCGCTCCACTCCCTTGCCCAGTTCCAAGCATTCCGCCAATTGCGCCTGGCAGCCGGAGTCTTCGAGCACCGCCCCCTTGCGATACCATTCCGCGGCTTGCGGCAAATCGATCGGTACGCCAATGCCGTTCTCATAGCACCACCCGAGCATTCCCATCGCCACCGGCAACTCATCGACGGCCGCCTTGCGATAGAACTTGATGGCCAGGTGCGGATCGGCTTCCACGCCAATGCCGTGCTCATAGCAGCGGCCGAGAAACAATTGTGCCGGCGGAAACTCCTGCGCTGCCGCCCGCTGATACAGTCGAAACGCCGCGGCCGGGTCGGCTTCCACGCCACCATCCCCGGCCTCCAGGTGCTGGGCCAGATGGAACATGGCCCCCGCGTCCCCACTGGCCGCTGCCGCCTTCAACTCGCCCACGTCGTGATGGCAGTGGTGATGGCCATCCTCTTCGTCTTCCTCCTCCCCGCCCGACGCATCTTCCAGCACCGGATTCTCCAGAGCTTCGGCATAGTGCTCGATGCTACTCTCCAGCGAATTCGCCAGTTCCGCCAATTCCTGGGAAACCCTCTCGCACTTCTCGCTCGCATCGAGCACAAACAGCTCGATCACAAACTTCAGCGTGCCGCCGAGTTGAATTTCCGGCCCCATCGGCGGCAGACCGAGCGACCGCATCTGAATATCCCGCCCGCTGCGAGCCAGATCCCGCACCCACCACGACAAAAACTCCATCGCCACCCAGCCGGCGGCGCTCGGCGCAAAACGGAGGGTCGCCGTTACCAATTTTTCGTTTTCCCGCCCGCCCCCCGACCGCCGAATCGCCACCTGCGGCAAGTCCCCAAACAGGTGCGGCAGCGACAGCGCTTCCAAATCGACATCCGCCAGGTCAATCAGCCCCAGCTCCGCGGAAGTAACGCCATCCAGGGACAAAAGCACGTCATAGAGCTGCTGCACTTCAGGGGGATACTGGGCCACCATCGATTCCTTGTGTGTTGCATTCCAATTGTTCGGGGCCAACATTATATCCACTCTTCCTTCCGCGTCTGGCCCCTGTCTGAGTTTGAAGGTGTCAAACTGTGACGCCTCCGCTCCCCTTTCTCCACGCGCCTTCCTCGAGACGCCGATGACCAGCAAAGCGGCTGGGGGATGCGCGGATGCTATCGCCTGGTTGCGGATGCTTGTTGTCCCGGCGCGCCGGGATCTGCTGACCTTTTTGCCGCCTGCGCGGCCACCATGCTGGAAGGGATGCCCATGCGACGCCTGCTCACCACTTGCGGCCTGGCCGCCACGCTCGCCCTAACCTCGGCGGCCCAAGCCGGCGACTTCTGGTATCGCAACAAGGTCGATTTCCATCGCAACAATGCCTGGCCGGAACCCTTCCAGTCCGCCGACCGGGCCCTCACCCGCGACTTCTGGCAAATCCAGGTCAACAACGGATGGCGGCTGCAAAACACCGTTGGAAACCTGTTTTACGAAGAAGGAAGCAACGATCTGACCCGGGCCGGCGAGCTCAAGATCAAGCAAATTGTCACCCAGAATCCCAGCCATCGCCGGACTGTTTTCGTGCTCATGTCCGAAACCCAGGCCGTCACCGCCAAGCGGGTGGAGGCTGTACAGCGTGCCGTTTCCAAATTCATCCCCGAAGGTCCGCTGCCGCAGATCCTGCTGACGGACGTGGATGTGGACGGCGGTTCGGGCGAATACTTCGACCGCATCGACAACGCTTATCGCCAGTCCATTCCCGCCCCTCGGCTCGACAGCGGCAGCGGTGGCGGCAGTAGCAGCGGTTCGGGTGGCGGAAGCACCGGCGGTTCCGGCGGCGGCAGCAACTAGCGGCGGAGCTTAGCCCCCGCGGCCACCCGGCGAAGCTCTGCTAGCACCCGGTCCTTTCCGCGAGCACCGCTTTTGACGCTCATTTCGATTGTAGCGCCTTCCCTCGCAGCGACGATGTAGGACTAAGCCTGCTGCGCAAACACAAGTTTGAAGCGCAAGCGAAGGACGGCTCGGCCTCAACAAAAAGTCGGTACTTTCCTTCGCTTGCGCTTCAGGCTGGTGTCTCATTCAACGCCCGGCAGTCGCCCCACGTTCAAGCACAGGGAAGTGCGACCATGAAGCTTAAGAGCCAACTGCAATTCGTTCTGGCCTGCGGAGTCACCTGCGGCATCCTGGGGTGCAAATCCCCCTCGACCTGGTTTTCCAAACCGGCTCCCCTCGCCACCACCGCTCCGGAAGTGCATTACAACGGCATGGCGGGCTACTCCACCGTCAAGCAGAATCCCGGCACTGAAATCGTCAGCGGCGCGCAGCCCGAAGGGGCGATGACCAAGGCTTGGAATTCCACCACGGGCGCGGTCTCGTCCCTGTTCGCGACCGGCTCCAAGGCCAAGGACGCCACATCCCTGAACTCCAAACCCGGCAAGCTCGACGGGGATCTTTATTTGCGGGCCGCTCATATTGCCGAGCAAGGTGGCAACTTTCAGGAGGCCCAGGCCAAATATCAGCAGGCCCTGAAAGTGGAGCCCAAGAATGTAGATGCCGTTCTGGGCCTTGCCCGCCTTTACGATCAGCAGGGAAATTCCCAACAGGCCCTGGCCACGTATCAGCAGGCCGTCAAGCTCCATCCGAAAAATGCCAAGGTCTATAATGACTTTGGCCTCTGTTACGGACATCGCCGCGAGTTGGCCCCCGCACAGCAGATGCTGCAAAAGGCGGTGGAGCTGGAGCCGGGCAAAACCAGCTATCGCATGAACCTGGCGGTGGTGCTGGTGGACCTGGGGCGGCCCGCCGACGCTTATCAGCAATTGGCCGCCACCCAGCCGGAAGGGGTGGCGCGCTACAACATGGCTTGCCTGCTAGAAGAACGAGGCCAGCAGCAACAGGCCGCCGATCAGCTTCGGCTGGCCCTCGCCAAGGATCCCGGGCTCGCTCCGGCCCGCGAGCTGCTGGCTCAGCTCGAAGGTGCGCCGCAGAACATGCAGACCGTAAGTGCCAACCTGCCTTCCCGCCGGGACGACTCCCGCGCCCCGCAGGGAAGCTCCCCAATTCAGGCCGAGCAACAGGAGTTTCAGCCTCCCGTCATCAACTACGGCCCCGTGGCTCCGGCGAATGAGCAGCGGCCCGTTTACCAGTACCACGAAGACACTGCTCCCGCCCCGCCGCAATACCCCGGCCGCCGTACTTCCCACGAAGAAATCGCGGACGACGAAAACGCCGAGCCGACCACGCCAGCCACCGTCCGCATCAGCGACGACGAGTAGCGTTACTTCGCCCCCAGCACCTTGGCGCTGATCACGATCCAGGTCTGGCTCGGGTCCTTATCGCTCCGTTGCCCGCCGGTAATCACCGATTTGCCGGCTGGAACGCGGAGCGTGGTTTTGGCGGACATAGTCGCCGTTTTGGTGAGGGCGAAACCACCAGCCTCTTCCTTTTCAGCGCCAGCCTGGCTGCCGGGAACGAGCCTGGTTTGCTGCACGCTGAGGAGCAGGACGACCGAGCCGTCCTCCTCGACCCGTGGCGTCGCCTCGATGATCGTTCCCGTTTCTGTATACCTGTAGCTGACAGCCGACGGGCCGCCACCAGGCCGACTGGTCGCGCCAGCGGGCACTGGCACGGTTTCGCCAAATTGTACCTTCGCCGATTGCATGTCGAGCGTCGCCAATTGCACGCGGGTTGAGCTGGCCAGCTTTCCTTGCTTTGCCAGTTCGAGAATCTGCTCCGCCGTCGGAACGCCCGTCTCCGAGTCGGTCACCGACGCGAAGTTGGCGATGAGAACCTCGATGGAAACGCTCTTGCCGGGAGTGGGCAATTTGACCTCGTCTTCCGCCCCAGCAACCGTGGAAAGTACAAACACCAACGCCAAACCGCAAATCAAGTGGAAGCTGCGCATACCCGAAACCCTCATAAAACAGGAAAGACGTCCGAGCCCACGACACCATTTCCCCCGCCCGGTATCTTAACGCCTCCACTTTCAAATCTCAATTTCCAGACCTCACAATCTCTTTATTTCCATTATTCTGTCACCCATTATTCTGTCACCACTCGCCTTTGCTACGATGACAATCGCACGATCCTGCGATTTTCTGTGAGGGCTATCCATGTTTCGCTGCCTCCCCCTGCTCGCCGTTCTTGTCGCTTCTTCCTCCCTCGCTGCCGACGGCAATCGCCTGGCCTATCTCGATGAGCCGCTGAACCCGTATTACCCGCACTGCAACTTCCCCAAGCTGATAACGCCGCAGTGGGTCGGCGAAGAAGGTGTCGACTGCGTCGTCACGCTGGCGATTGACGACATGCGCGACCCGGCCAAGTACGAGGCGTTCCTCCGGCCGATTCTGGACCGCCTGAAGAAGATTGACGGTCGGGCCCCCGTCAGCATCATGACCTGCCAGGTCAAGCCGGACGACCCGCAGTTGCAGACGTGGCTCAAGGAGGGGCTCTCCATCGAATGCCACACGTTCGACCATCCCTGCCCCTGCCTCAAGGACAGCAGCCTGAAAACGGCCAAGGAAACCTACGACAAGTGCGTCGATCTCATCAGCCAGATTCCGAACAACAAGCCGGTCGCCTTCCGGATGCCTTGCTGCGATTCGCTCAACACCCCCAGCCCCCGGTTCTGGGCCGAGGTGATGAACAAGACCACGCCCGCTGGGAACTTCCTGCAGATCGATAGCTCGGTCTTCAACCTCATCACGCCGCTCGACAAAGAGCTGCCTGCCGAAATCACTCAACTTCCATCCGGCGAAGCCCGGTTCCAACGCTACATCCCCTTCAAGAACTTCGTCAACACGATTGAGGACTATCCCTACCCCTACGTCATCGGCCGCATGTGCTGGGAGTTCCCCTGCGTCGTCCCTAGCGACTGGTCCGCCCAGCACGTCCAAAAGCCGAACAACCCCGACACGGTCCGCGACCTCAAGCTGGCCCTCGACGCCGTCGTCCTCAAAAAAGGGGTCTACAACCTCGTCTTCCACCCTCACGGCTGGATCCGCTCCGAGCAGATCGTGGACCTCATCGATCACGCCGTGACAAAGCATGGGAAGAAGGTGAAATTTTTGACGTTCAAGGAGTGTGCGGAAAGGCTCAATGAGAATTTGCTGGCACATCATGCACTACGCGATGCCACGGGCAAACTGGTCTGTATCGATTTCCGCGATTTGACTCGTCCCGAGGACGGTATTCTGGATGTTGAACTCTCCTTCGGCGTTGGGCATTTTTGGGCGCGCAGATGGAGTTTAGCCAAACGGATGTGGGAGGAGGGTAGTAACAAAGATTCGGGAAAAACGGAATTGTATAAAGATCTCGCCGTAATTCGTAAGAACATACGATGGATTGAGATTGAGGTTCGCAAGCCCGGTATTTATGCGGAGTTCATGCCAGGGAAGAAATCCACGCGACTTAGAACGCGGAAACCAAAAACTTCCTCGCTCGTCCCCGTGCTCGAGGACGCTCCGTTTCAATTCCCTACCGCCGTAATGTTTCATCCGAGCGACGATCTCGGTTTGCGCCTCATTGACGTCAACTCCGACGGCAAACTCGACTGCCTCTTCTCCAACTCCGACCGCTATTGCCTCTACCTCTTCAAGGACATGAAAGAGGGCTGGGCGACCAAAGTCTTTGACGAGGTCCGCGGCAAGGAAACGGGGACCGCGCCGGTCATTCCGCCGTTTGTCCGGGCTGATGGGACCAACAACGGCGCGTTCTTCCACTCGGGAGCCCTCTGCGTCATCAACGAAGACACCGCGCGGCTGCCGAATCACGTGCAGATCATCACGTTCGCGGAGATGCTGAAGAAGGCAGGAGTCAGGGGTCAGGAGTCAGGGGTCAAGAGTCAGGAATCAGGGGCGAATTCAAAGCCTGGCCCACAAGACGACCGGCCGCCTCCTCTCTCTCCCGAGCAGGCTCTCGCCTCTTTCACCCTTCGCCCCGGCATGAAGATCGAGCTCGTCGCCAGCGAGCCGTTGATTGTCGATCCGGTCGCGTTCGATTGGGGACCGGACGGGCGCTTGTGGGTGGTGGAGATGCGGGACTATCCCAATGGCCTCAACTGGAAGAAGCCCGGTGATCCGATGGGGAAGCCAGGAGGCCGAGTGAAAGTGCTGACTGACACCGACAGCGACGGCAAATACGACGATGCCAAAATCTTTCTCGACGAAATCCCGTTTCCGACCGGCGTAAAGGTCTGGCGGAAAGGGATTCTCATCACCTCCGCCCCGGACATTCTCTACGCCGAGGACACCGACGGCGACGACAAGGCCGACGTTCGCAAAATCCTCTACCACGGCTTTGGCGAGGGGAACCAGCAGCACCGGGTGAACGGGCTCCGCTGGGGGCTCGATAACTGGCTCCACGTCGGCAACGGGGACAGTGGCGGCCAGATCAAATCCGAGCTGACCGGCGAGCAAGTCAACGTTGGCGGGCGGGACCTGCGGATTCGCCCCGACGAAGGGAAGCTGGAAACGACCAGCGGCAACACCCAGTTCGGCCGCGAGCGAAACGACTGGGGGGACTGGTTCGGCAACAACAACTCGAACCCCATCTTCCACTACGTCCTCGACGACCACTACCTCCGCCGCAACCCCCATTCCGCCCCGCCCTCCGTCACCCGCCACATCCAGGCCGCCCCCGGCGTCGCCCCCGTCTTCCCCAAAAGCCGCACGCTGGCCCGGTTCAACGACCTGCACACCGCCAACCGCTTTACCAGCGCGTGCAGCACCACCATCTACCGCGACGACCTCCTCGGCCCCGACTTCATCGGCAACTTCTTCGTCTGCGAGCCAGTCCACAACCTCGTCCACCGCGAGCCGATCACCGCCGACGGAGTTTCTTTCCGCGCCGAACGGGCGGCCGACGAAAAAGAGAGCGAGTTCCTCGCCTCTAGCGACAACTGGTTTCGTCCCAGCATGGTCCGCACCGGCCCCGACGGTGCCATCTGGATCAGCGACATGTACCGCTTCGTCATCGAGCATCCGACCTGGATTCCGCCCGAGACGCAGAAGAAGCTTGATTTGCGAGCGGGGGACGACAAAGGGCGGATCTACCGCGTATATCCAGAGAACGGCAGGCTTCGCAAGGTTCCCAGATTCGACAGGTTAAATGCCGCCGAGCTTGTTGCGCAGCTTGAATCGCCCAATGGGATCATTCGCGATCTCGCGCACCAGATGCTCGTGCTATATAGCTTCGAGACCGCCGACAAATCTCTTCAAACGCTTGTCAAACAGAGCGCGATGCCGCAGGCCAGGCTGCAGGCCCTCTGCGCCTTGGACGGATCGCTTCAACTTGACGAAGAGACGCTGTTGATCGCGCTGGGGGACGAGCATCCCGGCGTCCGCCGCCACGCCATCCGTCTGGCGGAGTCGCGCCTGAAGAAGTCCACCAAGCTCTCTGCCGCGGTCCTCAAGCACGTCGAAGAAGCCGAGCCGACGATCCGTCTGCAACTGGCCTACTCGCTGGGGGAATGGAATGACCCTCGGTCGGCCCAAGCCCTGGCCAAAATCGCCCTAGCGAGCCAAAGCGATCCGTATATCACGGCAGCAGTGCTGAGTTCGCTGAACAAAGAAAACGTCGGACCCGTCCTGGCCGCGGTGATGGGAGGGAATGGAAAAGGGCCGCCTCCCGAGCGATTGGTGGACCGGCTGCTAAGAATCTCCGCGGCGCTTGGCGACGATGATGCACTCGTCAAGGCAATTGCCGCGATCACACAATCCAAAGACGGCAAGTTTGCCGCCTGGCAATTCACGGCGCTCGCTGGCATGCTCGACGTGACCTCCCGCCGCAAGCAATCCTTGGATCAAAAACTGGACGACAAGCTTCGCGGCCAGGTCGTGGAGACGTTCCAAGCCGCCCGCGACGCGATTGCCGCCGGTCGTGGCGATGACAGACTAGCACAGGCAAAACGATTGGCCGCGATTTCGCTCCTCGGCCGCGGGCCGGATTCGCAAGATCAAGACTTGGAGGTGTTGGCTGCTCTGCTCGCACCCCAGGAATCGGCAGAAGTGCAATCCGCCGCCGCGATGGCGCTCGGCAAACTCTCCGGCGAGAACATTCCCGAGTTTCTGCTGGCCGGTTGGCAGTCACATTCGCCGGTTCTCCGCAGCCAGATTCTCGATTCGCTGATGGCTCGGGAAGTTTCCATCCTGGCGCTTCTCGACGCAGTCGAGAAGGGAGCCGTCCCCGCTTCGCAAATCGATGCCCGCCGCCGACAGCAGCTCCTGACGGATGTCAGCGAGAAGGTCCGCACGCGAGCCGAAAAAGTCCTCGCCGGCGCGGTCGACCCCAACCGGATCAATCTCATCGAGCAGTACAAACCCGCGCTGACGGCAGCGGGAGACAAAGAGAAAGGAAAGGCCGTCTTCGCCAAGCGCTGCGCCAATTGCCATCGTCTGGAAAACGTGGGGCATCTGGTCGGCAGTGATCTGTCCGCCATGACGAACCGCAGCCTGGATGTCTACCTGATTGCCATCCTTGATCCCAATCGGGCGGTCGAAGACCGCTATCTCGATTACGCGGCTCTTACCGACGACGGGAAGACGACCAGCGGCATCCTCATCAGCGAAACCGGCAACAGCATCACGCTCGCTCAGCCGGAAGGGAAGCAGGTGCAGATTCTGCGGAGCGAATTGGAACAACTGAAGAGCACCGGCAAGTCGCTGATGCCTGAAGGGGTCGAGAAGGACATCACCGTCGAAGAGATGGGCCATCTGCTCACCTATCTCCGCGGCAGCGGAGCGC
Source organism: Planctomycetaceae bacterium (assembly GCA_005778405.1). GTDB lineage: Bacteria > Planctomycetota > Planctomycetia > Pirellulales > Pirellulaceae > SXOA01. The sequence continues at coordinate 5,690 of SXOA01000193.1, read as the reverse complement.
CGCCGAAGCAATTCCCCGGCAACAAGCCAGAAGTGGTCCGTCCGTTTGTCGATGGCTCCATCCGGCTCCTCGCAATGAACGCCCGCATCTATGGCCCGACCATCGTCTTCGAAGAGCAATACCGCAACCTGGGCTATTGGTCGAGCCAGGAGGATCACGCCGCCTGGAACTTGGAAGTGGAACAGGCCGGCGAATACCGGGTGCAACTCGACTATGCCTGTGAGGACGGGGCCGCCGGCGATAGCTACGTCATCTCCGTTGCCGGCCAGACCGTCGGGGGCAAAGTGACCGGCACCGGCAACTGGGATACGTACAAGTCCCTCACTGTCGGCACCGTCAAGCTCGCAAAAGGCCCCGCGGAACTGTTCATCCGCTCGGACGGATCGATTAAGTCCGCCCTGATGGACCTGCGCGGCGTTCGGCTACTGCCGGTAGGGAAGTAGGGGACAGGAGACACCTGCTCGTGTCTCCGGCCTCATGTCGCTGACTTGGCAATCGCTTCCTTCGCCACGGCGACGCAAGCTTTCATTTCTTCGATTGGGTTTTCGGGGTTGGCTTCGTATTCCAGAGCCAGCGAGCCGTCGGCGGGGAATTTGATTTCGCGAAGTGCCTTGAAGAGGCCGACGACGTCGAGCTTTCCCTTGCCAATGACGACGTTCTTGCTGCCGCGGCCAAGTTCCACGTCGTCCTTGATGTGGGCCCCGAAGACCCGCGGGCCGAGAGTTTTGACGGCTTTGACTGGGTCTTCGCCGCTGCGGAGGAAGTGACCGCAATCGACGCAAGCCCCGACCCACTTGTGCCGGCCCTTCACCGCCTGCACCACGCTGTCGATGCTGTCGTAGAGCTGTCCTGGCCCGTGGTTGTGGATGGCGATTTTGATGTCGTACTCGGCGACCAACTTGTCCAGGCTGTCGAAGGAGTCCTTTTCCGGGTTGGCGGTGATGACCTTCACGCCGGCTTTCTTCGCGAACTCAAACAGCTTCTTGTTGGCCTCGTGGTCCTTCGTGAAGCCGTGCACACCGTGACCAGCGAGCTTGATGCCCGCCTCCTCCAGGAGCTTGAGCGTCTCCTTGATCTGGTCATCGCTGGCCTTGGTATCCAGATGCTTGCCATAAAATTCGGCGTAGTGCAGCCCCATTCCCTTGATATGGCGAATGGATTCGACCGTGCCAAAATTCCGCAGCGAGTAACTCTGCACGCCGAGCGGAAAGCCCCCAAACGGATCATCCGCCAAATTCAGCCCCGCGGCCGACAACACACGGGGAGCATCAAAAAAAGTGGCCCCCGCGGCAGCAGCAGCGGAGAGAGCGAGGAAACGGCGACGGGGGAGGGAGAGGGTCATGGGAGATTCCTGGAATGGATGTGTGGCTGAAGGCGACTATTCTAAACTACAAAACGGCAGATTGCATCGCCTTGTACCCTCCCTGCCAGCCGGTAAAATTACAAGGTTATCGTTTCGTGATCGAATCAGGCGAAGGTTTATCTCCATGTTTGACTGGATTGGTGGGCGAGTTTTCAAATTCGTCCACGGCAACAACCTCGTTTACAACACCTGCTGGGAAGATCCGCGACTGGACCAGGTCGCGCTCAAGCTGACGCCGCAGGACAACGTGCTGGTGATTACGTCCGCCGGGTGCAACGCCCTCGATTACGCGATTGCCGGGCCGAACCACGTTTATGCCGTCGATATGAACCCGCGGCAGAACGCACTCCTGGACCTGAAGATCGCCGGCATTCGCCATCTCGAATACGAGGACTTTTTCCGGCTGTTCGGCTACGGCCACCACCCCGACGCCCGCAAGCTCTATAAGGACAAGCTACGCACCGGCCTTCCCGCGTGGTCCCGCGCCTACTGGGACAAATGGATCAAGTTCTTCCATACGCCAGGGAAGTCGTTCTATTATCGCGGCACCAGCGGCTCGTTCGCCCGGATGATTTGCCTCTACACCGACCGGGTCATTCGCGTCCGCCCCTGGGTCGATGCCTGCCTGGAAGCCAAGAGCGTGCAGGAGCAAAAGGAAATCTACGACAAATATCTGCGGGAGAAATTCTGGTCCCGCACCATGAAATTCGCCATGAACCGCGACACCACGCTCTCGATGGTCGGCGTTCCCAAGGCCCAGCGGCGGCAGGTCGAGATGCAGTATCAGGGAGGCATCATCAAGTTCGTTCAGGACTGCCTGGAAGCCGTCTTCTGCAAGCTGTCCCTTTCCGATAACTACTTCTGGCGCGTTTACATGAAGGGTGAGTACAGCCGCAAGTGCTGTCCGGAGTACCTGAAAGCAGACAATTTCGAGAAGCTCAAAGCCGGCCTCATTGATCGCGTCTCCACGCATACCAATCACGTCCAGGGCTTCTTGGAGCAGCATGACGGAGAGATTTCCCGCTACGTCCTGCTCGATCACATGGACTGGCTATCGGATAAGTTTTTTCCGCTCTTGGAATTGGAGTGGCAGGCCATCGTCCGCCGGGCCGCCCCGGGCACGCGCGTGCTGTGGCGCAGCGGCGGCCTCAAAACGGACTTCCTGAACAAGGTGAGCGTCACGGCCGGCAACAAGCAGCGGGCCCTGCCCGATCTGCTTACCTATCACGAAGGTCTCGCCACCGAGCTGCATGAGCAAGACCGTGTCCACACCTACGGCAGCTTCTACATCGCGGATCTGGCCGTCTAGCTCGCACTGACTCGCTTCAACTCCACGCCCACGCAAAGCCGTGGGCGTGCCACACAACACACCTCACTTTGCCTTTCTTCGTTCCCTCTGTTCCCTTCTGTTCAACCTCTCTTTCCCGTCATGGGCGTCCTTGCCGACCTTAAGATTCTCTACCACCTCACGCTCAAGCCGGTTCGGGGCAAGGACCACGCTGCGCGGATGGAGAATTTCTATTCGGGACAGGCCGACGCCTACGACGACTTCCGCAAACGCCTGCTCAAAGGGCGGCAGGAGATGTATTCGGCGGTGCAGATCCCCGACGGCGGGACTTGGCTGGATATGGGAGGTGGCACCGGCTCGAACCTGGATTATCTCGCGGATCGCATCGGTAAGTTGAGCAAAGTCTATGTCCTCGACCTTTCGCATTCGCTGCTGGAAGTCGCCAAAAAGCGGATCGCCACCCGCGGCTGGAGCAACGTCGAGACCATCGAAGCGGACGCCACGAGCTTTCAGCCAGCCAGTGGTCCGGTGGACGTAGTCACGTTCTCTTACTCGCTAACCATGATCCCCGACTGGTTCGGGGCGATTGAAAACGCCCTGGCGATGCTGAAGCCCGGCGGCACCATCGGCGTCGTGGACTTTTATGTCTCACGTAAATTCCCCGCCGGCAACTTGAAGAAGCACCGCTGGCTGACCCGCACTTTCTGGCCGACATGGTTCGGCTTTGACAACGTGTTCCCGTCACCGGATCACGTTCCGTTTCTCCATCGCCACTTCGAGCCGCTCCGCTTCGAAGAGCACCGGGCCAAGGTGCCGTACATCCCTTTCGCGAGGACGCCGTATTACGTGTTCGTCGGACGGAAGCGGACGTAACTATCCGCGCTGCTTCAGCAGGGGCGCTGTCAGCGCCGACAGCGCCACCTTCTGCCGACCGCTGTCGTCAAAGTTGTTCGGCTCCAGCCATTGCTGAAATACTGCTTGAAGAGACGGCCATTCCTGATCGATGGCGGCATACCAGGCAGTGTCGCGGTTTCTCCCTTTGACGACCGCGGCCTGGCGGAATAGTCCCTCATACGACAATCCCAGCCGCTGCGCCGCTCGCCGCGAGGGTTCATTGAGCGAGTTGCACTTCCACTCGTACCGACGATAGCCCAGTTCAAAGGCTCGTTTTATCATCAGGTACATCGCCTCGGTCGCAGCGGGTTTTCCTTGCAAAAGCGGCGAGAACTGCAAGTGCCCCACCTCAATGCTGCCGTGCCGCGGATCTATCCGCAGATAGCTCGCCACTCCGACTGCCTTTCCCGACGCCGTGTCGATGATGGCGAAAAACATGGGATCGTTGCTGTCCGCGGATGTGCTCACCCAATCTCGATACTCGGCGAAGGTCGCAAACGGCCCGTAGGTCATGTACGTCCAGTTCCGGTTTTCCGCATCCAGCGAGTTAGCCGAAAACAGCTCGCTGGCATGTCGCTCGGCGTTCAGCGCTTCCACACGGCAGAATCGCCCTGCCATCGCTTCCTTGGACGGCAACGCCGGCGGCTGCCAATTCGGAACGGGAAGGCCGATGGGCTGGCCGAGTGGATTGAGCTGGGTGTGCATGAATTCTCCCGGCAATGAGCATTGTGAAAACAGCCCGTGTGCCGGGCGTGATTTTACCGAAAGTCCCGCGATGTGGTGCGGAGGTCGCCGATCTTCGCCGACAAATCTTCAATCCGGCTGACGAGGACGTGAATGACTTTTTCCCGGCGCTCCAGGCGGCCGTGGGCGAGCCAGGCGGAACTCTGGCGGGCGACGGTGTAAAACTGCTCCCAGATTTGCTGCTTGACGACGAGGTTGACGATGCCGCTCTCGTCCTCCAGCGTCACAAAGGTGATCCCTTTAGCCGTGCTCGGCCGCTGCCGCAGGAGGATGATGCCGGCCACGCGGAGGAACCGGCCGTCGGGCATTTCGAGAAGTTTTTTCGCGGGTGTGGCCTTTAGTTGTTCAAGCTCTTGGCGGAAGAAAGAAATCGGATGGGCCTTGAGCGATAGCCCCGACGTGCGGTAGTCGGCAAAGACTTGCTCCGCCAGGCTCATCACTGGTAAATCCGCGACTCGCTCTTCCTCTTCCAAATCGGCGAACAACGGACGGGGCTGTTTCCTCTTCTCTTGTCCGAGGGCATGCCAGAGCGCTTTCCGCCGATCGAGTTCCAGCGAGCCAAAACAATCCCCCTCCGCCAGCTTCGCCACGATCGGCTGGCTCAGCCCCGTACGGCGGACGAAATCGTCGAGCGAAGTGAAGCGCAAAGTTTTTCGCGCTTCTTCGATGGCTCGTGCTGCAGCTTCGGGCAGACCGGAGATGAGCCGGAGGCCGAGGCGGAGGGAGGGGGCTGGGGGCTGGGGACTATGGGCTGGGGAAAGGCAGATTTGAGATTTGAAATTTGAGATTTGAGACGGAAGAGTCGGAATTTGAGATTTGAGATTTGAGATTTGAGACTGGGGATTCGCAACATCTTGCTTTGTTTCCGGATTCTCAAATCTCAAATTTGAAATCTCAAATCCTTCCGCTCCTGTCTCCTGACCCCTGTCTCCTGACCCCTGTCCCCTGACCCCTGACTGCAGCCCGCAGTCCCATCCGCTCTCATTCACATCCGCCGGCAGCACCTCCACGCCATGGTCGCGGGCGTCGCGAATGAGCTGGGCGGGGGCGTAGAACCCCATCGGTTGGCTGTTGATGAGGGAGGCGCAGAACGCGGCTGGATAATATCGTTTGAGCCACGCGGAGACGTAGACAAGCAGGGCAAAGCTGGCCGCGTGCGACTCCGGAAAGCCGTACTCGCCGAAACCTTTGATCTGGTTGAAAACCTGCTCCGCGAATTTGTCGGGTAGGCCGTTCGCTTTCATCCCTTCCATCAGTTTGACGCGGAATTTTTCAATGACCCCCGTCTTTCGCCAGGCTCCCATCGCCCGGCGGAGCTGGTCCGCTTCTCCCGGCGTGAAGCCTGCGGCCACTACCGCCAGACGCATCGCCTGTTCCTGAAAGAGGGGCATTTCTTGGGTG